>JAPOYI010000095.1 GCA_026706665.1 Gammaproteobacteria bacterium
CCACACGCTTCACGAATCCGCCAATTTCACCCTCACTTTCTCATTGGACAGCGGGCTCCGTTCAACACGACACTGTCAACACGGCTGACGGTTGTTTCTTTGTGCCGAGTTGCGGGCACATGGGCAGGGCACGGTCATGGTCGCGCCAGTCGCGCAACCGGGAGGCGCAGGGGTTCGGTTTGCGGCGGTCGAGAGACTCTCTTGACTGTTTCCTTGACCCGACCGACTCTCGCGACAAAGGTGGCGACCGGAGGCTACTTGGACGACTCTCTCACTTCAATGCCTCCTTCGGAACAGCCGTGACACCGAACGAGGTGATGGCGGAAGCTACCGTCCGCTGCAAACAAGCAGCTTTTCCCATTCAACGCAGGTCGTCGGATCGACAGTTCGCGGGAGCGGAGACTGCACCGGCACCAGGTATCGTACACCGCCCTGATCGAGACGCAGGGGTTCGGATTGCGGCGGTCGAGAGAATCTGCCCCCATTGAATGGTATGCCCGACTCTACCGCCAGGTACATGGCGTAAGTCCTGTACAACATCGCGCTGGCGGGCTTCTCCAGAAGCACCAGCACCGATCCGCCTTCCAGCGCGTCGGGCAACGGCGCGGGGATCGTGATCGGGGCGCGCGCCTCCCGGTATTCGTGTGCCCAGTAGGGCCATGTCGAGTAGATCTGCAAGGCGAACGCAAAGCCGAGGACGGGAATGGCGCGGCGACGCGGCCAGGCGACGACAAGGTGTACCAGCGCAAGCAGGCTGAGGCAGATCACCAGAGGCCAGGCAAGTCGCACGGTGGCCCGATGCACGGCGTAGAGGTCGATGACCGCCTCGGGAAAGAGGAAGGACAGGTCAAACACGGAAGTGCCGAGCCGTACCCATGGCGATATGGCGATGATCGCGAGCACCCCGATCGCGGCTGCCAGCGGACGGTGACGGCGGACAATCCGGAGCTGCGGACGGAACACGACTCCGACCGCGAGCAGCAGGACGCAGCCCCACCCGAGCCAGGCGTCCTGCTCGATTCCCGGACCCGGCGCGGCGTACATCTCGCGCAGGGAATCGCGCTCTCCGACGAGCATGCCCCACGGCGAAAGTCCGAACGCGCCGAGCCCCCGTCGCGCGCGAAAGCTCTCCGCCTCGAAGAGGCCGAGGATCTGGCAGAGCGCGGCGAACAGCAGACAAAGGCCCGCGACAGCGGCTACGCGGGGCCAGGCCCTGTCGTTGGAAGTCGCCGTGGCAAGCAGGCAGAAGAACAGCACCTGCAGTGCCAGCAGCGGATGCACCGCGAGGGCGACGAGGGAGAGCGCCGCCGCGCGCGGAACCACGAAGCGGAGCGTCGGGCGTGTGCGCGAGGTGTGGATGCATAACGCCAGCGCGAGAATCAGCAATCCCTGGGTGGAAAGTGCGACATGCGTCCAGTTGAGCCGGCCGACGAATATGGGCATGGCGAGGGCGAAGGCGGCTGCGGCGAGGCAGGGCAGGACATGGCGCACCCCTGCGGCGCGCGCGAAAACGGCGCCGGCAACGGCCTGAAGCACCACTGCGACGGCGTGCCACAGGCCGAAATAGTGGAAGTCGGCGGGCAGCCAGGCAACGAAAGGCCGGAACAGCGTGGCTGCCAGCGGCAGGCCGTCCATGAGCGAAATCGGAAACCCGCGGGGATAGTTGAACATGTCCGTCCAGAGCGAAGGCCAGGGACGCCCGCGATCGACGAGCGCCTGCCATGCCAGGCGGTAATCGATGGCGTCGTTCGGGAATACGAAGCTGTGGAAGCGGGCGGCGTCGCCGAGCAGAAAGGACGGCGGCCAGACGACGGCAGCCAGAGCGAGCCCGAGCAAGGCGGCAAGTCCGAGACAGAGCACCCTGGACTCGGCCATGGAGGTTGTTCCCTGGAAAGCTGGATTGCGTCGTCGCCGGCTACTGCGACACCGCCGGCGCTGTCCGCGCCGAACGAGAGACCGGAGAAATGCAACCAGGCGATCAAGGCGCGATGACATGCAGCAACTCAGGGCGCGATCTGGCAAGACATGCGCATCGGGGTTTCGGTGCCGTACTCCCAAGGCCGAAAAACCCGCACATCCAGACTTCGTGGGACGCTGGAAAACCGTACACCTCAAGTATACGCCTATCGCCTGTCGGATGGCCCGGCACTCGAACTGTCGACCGGGCGTCTTCCGGTGAGATGAGATTCGATGCCGGACATCCGCACTCGCATGGAACAAACGCATCCGGGGAGCGCCAGCGACCCGGGGCGATTGTTCCATGGGCGGCGAGCGGGGCCGGGCCACAGGCGGAGCCGCAGGCGACGGCTGTGGGGCACTTTCATGCGAGGGGTGCCCGCTCGCGTTCCCCCCAGCACCGCTTGATCGCGACTCTTCCAAACGAAGCCCGGTACCGCAACGTGACGTGAGGTACCCTGATTGGGAATTCGAGGGTGCGGACAGGTTCGGGCGACTGCCCGGCACCGTAACCTGCGGGGGCAGGGACATCGGGAAATGGCTGGTCCAGGAAGGACACGCGATCGCCGCCTACGGTGACCGCTACCTGAATGTCGAGCGGGAGGCGCGTGAAGCAAAAAGGGGCATGTGGGGGGCACGCATACAACTTCGATCCCGGGGCGCATCGGCACAGGAAACCGCCGAGGTGACTTGCGGGAACAAGCTTCGGAACTGGCCGGAGCGCGAGATATGGCAAACGTGCGCCCGGTGGTTCGTATTGCTTGGCGTGGCGATCTATTTCATCACTTTGCTCAAGTGCGCGTGGCTCTCCGACGACTACTTCATCACCCTGCGCCAGGTGGAGCAGTTGTTCGCGGGCAACGGCATTCGCTTCAATCCGTACGAACGCGCATTCCTCAGCACTTCGGTCGCGTACTTCTTCATCCTGCTGCCACTGCGGCTCATCACGGCGGATCCCTTCGTCATTCACGCCATTTTCGCGTTGACGTGCAATGCGGTACTTCTGTGGCTGCTGTGGAAGCTGGCGCGGGGCAACGCCTGGGTCTGGTTGCTCGGCCTGGGATTGCTGTTCGCCTCGAAGGCGCATTTCGACTATTCGTGGTTCGGACAGGAGAATCCCCTCGGCCACGCCCTGGTCGCCGCCCTGGTCCTGGTCTGGCTGCGGATGTATCCCGGCCTGAACGCCGGCGGCCCTCCAACGCCCTCGCACTGGCGCTCTTTCGTGGCCCTGATCGCCGTCGCGCCGCTCTACCGCCACGACCTTGTGCTGCTGGCGTGGCCGCTTGCGGCCTGGGCTCTGTGGGACAACCGCACTCGCCTCGGGTGGTCGGGAGTGGTTCGAACTGTCGCGTGGATGCTCGCGCCGCTGCTGGCGTGGACGCTGTTCTCGCTCGTCTACTTCGGATTCCCGCTACCCGCCTCGGCTTATGCCAAGGCTGTGCCGGAGCCTTACCCCATCGACCCCCTTGTGCTCCGGCTGAGCCTGGCGTGGGACTACTATCGTTTCTCGCTGCACAAGGACGGCCTCGCGTTGGCCGTGATATTCGGGTCACAGCTCCTGTGGCTCGGTCGCGCTCCCGCGCGGGCCATTGCCGGTGGGGTTGCCCTGACATTGGTGTACATCGTCCTGGTCGGCGGCGACTACATGGGAGGACGTTTCCTCACGGTCGGTTACGTGTCGCTGGTTGCCTTGGCGTGCGGCACGAGTTCGCATTGGCACGGATTTCTGGCCGGGAGATTCGGACGAGGACCACGCGCCCGCATGACAGGCGGTGCAGGTGCGTGCCTGGCATTGTGGATCGCGTTGTGGCCGCACTCGCCGCTGGCCGGCCCCGTGATCTACGATGCGGCGTACATCGACTGGGAGAAGTATCCGAAGGGAGTGAGCAACGAGCGGGCCGCATGGCATCGCATGACGGGCATTGGCGCTTGGCGGAAGTCGAAGCGCAACGGCACGACATACCCGGATCATCGCATCTCCAGGCTTGGGATCCTGCTGGACGACGAAACCGCCGCCCACGAGACGTTTCATATCTGCTCTCTGGGGATGGGACCGTACAAGGCCAGGCTTGACCAGAGTTTTCTCGACATATGGGGGCTGGCGGACAGCTTCATGGCGCGATTGCCGGCAGTCGCCTGGCGTCCCGGACATTTCCGTCGCGTGCGTCCGCCCGGCCTGGCGATGTCGCTCGCCTCCGGAGTGCCGAGCTTTCCCGATCCCGGACTGAACCGCTATTTCGCGATGCTGCGCGACGTGACCGGGGGCGAGCGGCTGTGGAGTCCTCGCCGCATCGGGCATGTCATGGGAATGAACCTTGGCCTGTACGATGACCTGATTGACAATGTCGCCCAATCCGCGGAGAGCACGGAAACCGTGCCGGACATCGGGGATGTCCAGGTTCTGCGGCGGGTGTTGGAGAACCTCCCGGAGCCGGATCGAGGCGTCGCCCGCGGAGTCACGTTATGCGATCTCATGAACAACTATCCTCCCGGCGTGGACGCCCTGCTGCGCCGACAAGTGCCGTGAAGGTCCTCGGGGCGGGAGAAGCATCGACATGACCCGAATCCTCGTGACCGGGGCCGGCGGCTTCATCGGCCATCACCTGGTTACGTCCCTGAAGCAGCGCGGACACTGGGTGAGGGGCGTGGACATCAAGTTCCCGGAATTCACGAAATCGGATGCCGACGAGTTCGCGCTGCTCGACCTGCGGCGCCGGGACAACTGCCTGCGGGCGACCAGCGGCATCGAGGCGGTCTATGCGCTGGCGGCGGACATGGGCGGAATGGGCTACCTGTCGTCCCGCCATGCGCAGGTGTTGCGGAACAACGCGCTCATCAACCTCCATACGCTGGATGCGGCGCGCGCGAACGGCGTCGGCCGGTATCTTTTCAGTTCGTCCGCGTGCGTCTACCCCGAGCATCTGCAGACAGGGACCGATGCCGCCCCGCTCAAGGAATCGGACGCCTATCCGGCCGCGCCGCAGGATGCCTACGGATGGGAGAAGCTGATCACCGAGCGGGCGCTCGAATACTTCCGGGACGAGTACGGCATCGAAACCCGGATCGTCCGTTTTCACAACATCTATGGGCCACTGGGCACCTGGGAAGGAGGCCGCGAAAAGGTGCCCGCCGCGCTGTGCCGCAAGGTGGCGATGGCACGGCATGGCGACAGCATCGAGATATGGGGCGATGGCCTGCAGACCCGAAGCTTCTGCTACATAGACGACTGCGTGGAGGGGATTCAGCGCGTCATGCGATCCGGCCATTCCGGGCCGCTGAATCTCGGCTCGGACCAGATGATCACGATCAACGTGCTGGCGACTCTCGTCATCGGCATCAGCGGCAAACGGGACATTTCGCTCGACCATGTCGATGGCCCGCAGGGCGTGCGCGGCCGCAACTCGGACAACGCGCTGTTGCGCGATGTCCTCGGATGGGCACCCTCGACGCGGATCGAGGACGGTCTGGTTCCCACGTACCGCTGGATCGAGGAGAGGGTCAGAAAGACGGGCAAGGACGGATGAGGTGTGCCGTGCTGCAACCGCGGGCGCACATGGTGTCTGTCCGTCAAGGCGAACCGGCGGCCGACATTCCGGATTGATCGCGAAGCGCCGGGATCGGGCCGATCAACTGAATACGCGCCAGAGAAGGGTCACGACCCCGGCGAGGACGAAACCGAGCATCCATTGCAGGAGGAGAATCTTGCCTCCCAGTGACGTGCGGGTCTGGTCGATCTCTGCTTTCAACTCAAGCCTTAACGCCTCGAGATCGCTCTTCGTGGCCAGTTGCTCCACCAACTCGGCACCGATGGCGTCGGCCATCGCCTCCGCCTGTTCGGTGGGGACGCCAGCCTCCTTGAGGCGACGGGCGTACCTGAGGGCGTCTATCGCGGTCACGACCATGGCGGACATGTTAACGCAATCCGGGACGGGGGGAAGAGGGGGGAAGAGAGACGCTGACTGACGACTGACGGGTGGCCCGGTCCTGGTCTGGCTTGGTGCCTGGCGTGGTGATGCTGTGTAGTAGGATGGGAAGTGGACCGAAGCGTGGCCGGGTTTGGTGCACATGACAGGCGGCCCGAATAGGGAGCAAAGCTGCCCCCCCCCCCCCGGCCTTGCCGGCAAGGTCGGCGTCGTCATCACCGCCGTGGACGAGACCTGGTCCTTGCGCGAAACCGTCGACGTGCTGTTGGCAGACAATCCCGACGCCATCGGCGAGATCATGATCGGCATCGCGCCGCGCACGACCGTCGAATGCAGGGCCGTGATCGCCGAGCTCGAAGCCGCGCATCCGCATCTCGTGCGCCATCATGAACAGGCCGCGTTGCCGGGGGCGGGGGGCGCCAATCGCGAGTGCATCGCGCTGATGCGTTCGCCCTGGCTGCTGCTCATGGCTGCGGATCTCGAGACCCATCCGGGCACCGCGGCATCGATGATCGCGCGCGCCGGTTCGGGCGATGTCGACATCGTCGCCACATCCCGCTGGCTCGGCGGCAGCCGCTTCGGCGACTATCCGCCGGTGAAACGGGTTTGCAACGGGTTGTTTCAGCGACTCTTCTCGCGTCTCTACGGCGCGCGTCTGACGGACATGACGTTCGGTTACAGGCTCTACCGGGCGAGAGAGCTCACGCGATACGCCTGGCGAGAGACGGGGCACGCGTTCTTTTTCGAGACGCTGGTCAAGCCGCTGCGATGCGGCGCGCGGGTCGCGGAGGTCGGGACGCATTGGCGCAAGCGCCGGGAAGGCACGACGCATATGCCCGAGCTCGAGTACCTGCGCTACGTGAAGATCGGCCTGTCGACCCGCGTACGGCCCGCGAGCCGCCTGCTGGCCGCCTCGAAAGGGGATGCCCATTGAGCGCGATAGCCCTGGTCACCACGACCGTCAATGTGCCCGAGGCACTTCACGGCTATGCGCGGGACGCGCGCGAGCACGGGCGGGAGGTCAAGATCTACGTCGCGGGCGATCAGGGTACCGATGCCGGGGCGGCGGACTGCTGCGCCCTGGTCGCCCGGCAGACCGGCATCGAATGCGAGTACCTGGACCCCGTCGCCCAGGACAGGTTCCTGAACCCGTGGCCGGAGCTTCGCGCGCACCTGCCCTGGAACTGCATACAGCGCCGCAACGTGGCGGTTCTCAAGGCCGTTCGCGACGGTGCCGATGGGGTGGTCACCATCGATGACGACAACCATGTCGCCGAGGACGACTACTTCGCGCGCTGTGCGGCGGTCTGCGCTCCCGGCCGGAAGCTGACATTGCCGACCTACGGGAAACCGGGAGAATGGTTCAACGTCTGCCGATTCCTCGCGACCCGGAACAACTACCAGTTCGTGCCGCGCGGCTTTGGCATGGCCGCGCGGGCCGATCTCGACGATGGCACCGTCGATCTTCCCGGTTCGCCGCTGACGATGCCGGCGGCAGTCGTCGCCGGGTTCTGGCTAGGCGACCCCGACATCGACGCCGCCGCGCGCATCGCCCATCGCGTCGAAGTCACGGGCTATCGTCTCGATCACGATTTCTTCCTCGCTCCCGGTGCCCGGTGCCCGTTCAATTCGCAGAACACCGTCCTGGCCCGGGCCGCGCTTCCCGCCTGGTTTCTGTCGCCTCACGTGGGGCGCTACGACGACATCTTCGCGAGTTTCGTCGTCAAGCGCATTGCGGACCACCTGGGATGGGGTATCTGCTACGGACGACCGCTGGTGCGCCAAGAGCGGAACGAACACGACCCGATGCGTGATTTCGACCTGGAGCGATTCGGCATGCGCCACGTGGATGCCCTGACGGAAGACCTCGCGAACGCGACGCTCACCGGGGACGACTTCGCCTCCTGCGCTCTGGAGATATGCGACCAGCTCCAGCGACGGGACCCTCGCGCGGGGAGTCCGATCCGCACCGCGGACGACCCGCTGGACGCGTTTGTCTCCGGCTATCGCATCTGGGCCGAGCTTCCCGTTTGGCACTGAGGTTCCCGACAGGGTCCGTCCCGGAGTTTGCGGGAAGGCGCCGAACCGGAGATCCGTTGGTGCCCTGGTCGCGCGCCGGCCAATGGCTGTTGGGCCTCTTGTCCGTCTACGCGATCATGGCGCTGGCGCTGTGGTTGGCCCGGGCCGACCTCCGGCTTGTTGCCGGCACGGCGCCCGCGTGGCTGATTCCGGCCTTCATGGCCATGGCGTCGGTCGGATTCGCGCTGCGCGTCGTGCGCTGGATGTTGCTGGCGCGAACCGCGGACCTGAACGCGCCGCACATGGGACTCGCGGCCGTCTATCTCGGCGGCTTCCTGATGAATATCACGCCCGCCCGCATCGGCGAGTTGTGGCGGAGCTGGATCCTCTGGCGGCGATGGGGCGTGAGGTACCGGCGCAGCTTGCCGCTCTTGATCTGCGACCGGTTTCTGGATCTCTTCGCCCTGCTCCTGTTCGGCGCCCTGGGCCTCGCGCTCGGTTTCGGTTTCCATTGGCCGGCGGCGTTCTGTCTGCTCGCTGCTACCACGCTTGCGGCGCTCATGGCGATGCCGGGGTGGGCGCGACGCGCCATAAAGTTGGCCTGGGCGGCAGTTGGCCGGCGGCGCCCGCGGCTGTTCGCGCTGATGCTGTCAGTCTGCCGCAACGTCGCGCGCATGCTCAGACCGGTGGTCTTTCTCAAACTCCTGTCGTTGAGCCTGATCGCCTGGAGCATGGAAGCCGTCGCGTTGCATGCGCTCATGCCGACGTTGGGCGGAGAGTTGCCGCTGCGTGCCGCGACGGCGGCGCTCGGCGTCGCAAACGTTGCCGGAGCGATGACCCCGCTGCCCGGCGGCATCGTCGGCCAGGAGTTGACGATGGCGGTTCTCGTCAGCGGTCTCCCCGGCAACTCGACAGCGAGCTCCATGGCGATGGTCGGCATCATGCGATTCTGCACACTGTGGTACGCCGCCTTGCTTGGACTACCGTTTTTTCTTTACCTGTCGCGTCGTTGCATGAGGCCTCGTCCGGCGCCACCCCGAGTCTGACTGCGATACTTGCCATGCGCGCGGGTTCCGCGGCGAGGCAGGCGCAGGAGACGCCCCGGCCCATGTTCCGGAGCGAACGCTTCCGACCATGCTTGGCGCGACTTACTCTGCGCGGCAGACGATCAGCCACTCCCAGCGGACGCACGCAACGGGATCCGATACCCCCGGCAGCCGTTCGGGCAGTTCGATTCGATGTGCGGCGGCCGCCAGGTACCTTGCGCCCCTGTCGCCGGAGTCTGCCTGATCCTTGCGGTCAGTGCTTCCGGGGGGCGGCCGCGAAAACCATCCGCCTTCGAGCGGTATGCCGGTCTCGACCGCCAGGTGCATGGCGTACCTCGAGGTTGCTCCGCTCGGAACGCCATCGTCCTCGATGACCACCAGGCGAGTGCCGCCGTCGAGGATACCGGGTGGCGGCGCCAGACGTTCCATGGCCGCGCGCGCGTCTCGATACTCGTACGCCCAGTACGGCCACGCGGAGTAGATCTGCAGCGCGAACGCGACGACCAGCGCGGCGATGGCGCGACTGCGCGGCCATGCCGTGGCCAAATGCACCATCGCGAGCAGGCTGAGACATGTCACGAGCGGCCAGGCGAGCCGTACGGCGTTGCGGTGGATCGAGTAAAGGTCGAGAACGGCGGCGGGAAAGAGAAACGAGAAATCGAACATCCACGTGCCGATCCGCACCCAGGGCGTAATGGCGATGATGGCGAGGAGGGCGACCGCGCCGGCCATCGGGTAGCAGGCGCGCGGAATGCGAAGCCGCGGGCGAAGCAGGAGGCCGACGAGGAGAAGGAAGACGCATCCCGCCCCGAGCCAGGCGTCGTGCTCGACGCCCGGCCCTCGTGCCGCGTAGAGCTCGCGCAGGGCGTCGGGTTCTCCGACGATCATCCCCAGTGGAGAAAAGCCGAACTCCCCGACGGGGAGGGGAGAGGCGAAACTGTCGGCCGCGAAGATGCCGAGCGCCTGGCAAAGGGCCGCGAAGAGCAGACACAGTGCCAGCGCGGCACCGCCCCGACGCAGCATCGAGGAGTCGGACAGCGCCACTGCAAGCAGGGAGAACAGCAATACCTGCAGGTCCAGCAGAGGATGAATGGAAAGCGTGACGAGGGACAGTCCGGCGGCGCGCGGGAACAGGAACGCGAGCGAGGGACGTTCCCGCGAGGCGTAAACGCATAGCGCGAGCGCGAGGATCAGCGACCCCTGCGTGGACAGCGCGACGTGCGCCCAGTTGATCCGCCCGACGAATATCGGCATGGCGAGCGCGAGAAGGCTGCCGGCGAGGCACGGGACGACGTGACGCACGCCCGCCGCGCGGACGAATACGGCGCCCGCCACGGACTGGAGGGTGACAACGACAGCGTGCCAGAGACCGAAGTAATGGAACTCGGCGGGCAGCCAGGAAACGAAGGGGCGGAACAGGGTCGCGGCGAGCGGGAGGCCGTCCATGAGAGAGATCGGGAAGCCTCGGGGATGGTTGAACAGGTCCGTCCAGAGCGATGGCCAGGGATCCCCGTGATCGACCAGCGCCCGCCACGCCAGACGATAGTTGAGGGCGTCGTTGGGAAATACGAAGTTGTAGAAGCGTGCGGCATCGCCCATCAGAAACGCGGGCGGGTAGATGACGAGCGCGAGGGCGAGGCCGAGCAGCGCGGCGACACCGAGGCAGAGAACCGTCGACTCGTTGATGTCCCGGTCCCCATGCGTCATCGCGAAATGCGTGTCCGTACCGGTCTCTCGCGGGAGCGGCTTCGACGCGACCTCCGTGCAATCACGCCCCTTGATCGCGAAAACCAGGGTTCTCTCTCGACCGGCAGGCGCCCTGGCGAGACTGGCATGCCGGACACGAACGCAAGCGAACGCGGCACCTCCCGATCACCCCGGGAACCAGGGTGGGTCGAAGACTTCGGGCGCGGGATCCGGAAGGCCGGATCAGCTGTCGGTGCCCACCATTTCTCCGTGCTGGGTGTAGTCGAGCCCCTGTGTCTCCTCTTCTTCGGTCACCCGCAAGTCCGTGAAGATCCTGATGGCGTAGAGGATCACGCAGGTGCCGAGGGCACTCCAGAGGCCTACGGCAAGTACGCCTTCGAACTGAATCCAGACCTGCATGATGTTGCCGTCGATGGCGCCCGGCGCGTTGCCGATTTCCTGGAGAGCGAATACCCCGGTGAGTATCGCTCCCAGTAGCCCGCCGACACCGTGAATCCCGAACACGTCGAGCGCGTCATCGTAGCCGAGACTGTACTTGAGCCAGGCGCACGCCCAGCAGCAACTGAACCCGGCGAATACGCCGATGGCGAGCGCCCCGGAAGGGGCCACGTAACCTGCGGCGGGTGTAATCGCAACAAGCCCCGCGACGGCCCCGGAGACGAGGCCGAGGATGCTCGGTTTCTTGAGAATCCACCACTCGTACAGCATCCAGGTGAGGCCCCCGGCGGCGGCGGATATCTGCGTGATGAGCATGGCCAAAGCGGCGTTGCGGCTCGCGGCAAGCGCGGAACCCGCGCTGAATCCGAACCAGCCGATCCATAGCAGGGACACGCCGATAACGCTGAAGAGCGGGTTGTGGGGCGCCATGTTTTCGGTGCCGTATCCCTTGCGCTTGCCGACGATAAGGCAGGCGACCAACCCGGCGACGCCCGCATTGATATGCACGATGGTACCGCCGGCGAAATCCAGTACGCCTTCCTCCTTGAGGAAACCGCCACCCCAGATCCAGTGCACCACCGGCGCGTACACGACGATGGTCCAGAGCGCGATGAACCACAGCATCGCGGAGAACTTGATGCGATCCGCGACGGCACCGGTTATCAGCGCCGCGGTGACTACGCCGAACCCGAGTTGAAACACCACGTAAAGCACTTCGGGGAACGAGCCGCGCAGCTGGTCCAGATCCAGTTGGGCGAGAAGGATCAGGTCGAGGTTGCCGATGTACTCATTGTCACCGGAGAAAGCGAGACTGTAGCCAACGATCATCCATACAACGGACACAAGGCAACATATCGCGAAACACTGGCCTGCGATGGACAGCATGTTCTTCCTTCGGACCATGCCGCCGTAGAACATGGCGATTCCGGGCACGGTCATCATGAGACCGAGCACCGCGGCCATCAGCATCCATGCGGTATTGCCGCTGTCGAACCCGGGCGGCGCCTCGACCGCGAGGGCGGGGGAAGCGAAGATTGAAGAAAGTACCAGGATCGCGGCGGCCATGGGCTTCGCGTGTGTGAGTTTCATGGACTTTGTTTCCTTGGCTGGTCCTTCAAGGGGGAGTGCGAATGTGAATTGACGAGTCGCGAGCGTGACTATTGGCTATGGCTCGCCCGCTGTGTCATCAACGCCGCTGTCTGCTGGAATTGTTTTCGTTGCCGGACCGCTTGAAGAACATCCTCGCGCGCGGCCCGACGGGGACAGCGGGGACGGGCTTGGCAGGCGGTTCCTCCACTGGCGCCGCTGCCGCTTCCGGCAGTTGCTCGACGGCAGGCTCCGCGGGCTCGGCTGGAGGAGGCTCGGGCTCCCTCTGCGAGATTTCCGGGACAGGACGAGTCGGTCGAGTTTCCGACAGGGAGGGAACTCGCGGGAGCGGCTCCTCCAGTCGTTCTTCCCGGGGTTCTCTCCGGATACGCGGTGTTCCAGAGATGCCGTCGTACTCCGGTCCGGGCCGACGCGCCTGCCATGGCTGAACAGGAGCTGGCGGTGATGGCTCGGATACCTCGTCGCGAGCACGGAACGCCCGATCATCGGACGTTTCGATTGTGTGCGGGGGCATCTCGCCCAGGCGTCTGGCCGCGTCGTGGACCGCCAGCAGCCCCATACCGAGACTGACGTTCCTGTTCGTCACCAGTATGAAAATCACCCGGTCCCAGCCCGGTACGGTGGACATGAACTGGTAACTGTTGCTGGTCGTCAACTGCACTTCGCGTACGAATCCATTGGACCGGGCATGGTCCCTCGACAGCGAACGCTCAAAATTTCGCACGAGCTTGCCGCGGAACAGATCGATTCCGATATCGGACAACAACGTCGCCACATTCGCGTTCATGACCGTTTCGGCGCGGTATTCGGCGGCCAGCGGCAGACCCGTCTCAAGGTCCGTCAGCACGCATCCGAGAGATCCGTCCACGTCGTCCATGACGTCTCGGCAAATGCTCTGCAGATCCATCTCAGCCTCCCGTGGGCGGCACGACCATTCGCGTCGCCCGAATTTCGAGCCGACGGATAATGCATCGTTAGCCGGTCATCCGCAACCTCGCCCGCGCTGGCGGGTGCACGTCAGATTTGTTGGGGATGCAGCGGGTTAGCGGTTTCGGCCGACTTT
>JAPOYI010000184.1 GCA_026706665.1 Gammaproteobacteria bacterium
AACTCGAGGAGATCCGCGTCGGCCGGTCCCCCCCGGCGCGCGCCCCTGGCCACGCGGCTATGCTACTCCGTCGGCGGAACCTCTCAGAACCGACCCTCGTCTCGTCGAAGACAAGGGAGTCAAGCCCGAACCTGCCGATGGGCCGAGCAGGCGCCCCGACGGGCGCGTCGGAGTCGGCGCCGGCCCGGAGCACTTCATGGCAGGTTCTTCGGCACAGACTCCTGGAGGGAGAACGATGCGCCGAGTCCTGCAGGCGGTCGGAGCCGGGATGGCCGGGCTGGTCGTCCTGATCGGCCTGGCGGTCTGGAACCCCGTCGCGGCGTCGCGCGTCCTGTGGCCGATGGTGGAGAACGTGATGCTCCGCGAGCCGTTCCTCGGCGTCACCGCCGACGGCGAAACGGAGCCCGACCTGTTCCCCATCGAGGCCACGGGGGTCAGCACCGAGCCGATCCGCGCCGCCGCGGTCACGTTTCTCGAGAGCCTCACCCCGGAGCAGCGCGACCGCACGCTCTTCCCCGTCGACGATCCGGAATGGCGGCGCTGGGCCAACATCCACATCTCGACGCGGCAGGGCGTCGGGCTCCTCGAGATGGATGCGGCGCAGACCGCGGCCGCGTTCGGCCTGCTGGCGGCGACCCTGAGCACGCGGGGATTCGAGACGTCCCGGAACATCATGCGTCTCGAGGGGTACCTGGCCGACCTGATGGACGACCACCACCAGTACGGCGAACGCCGCTACTGGTTCACGGTGATGGGCGAGCCGTCGGAGAGCGGGCCGTGGGGTTGGCAGCTCGACGGTCACCATCTCATCGTGAACTGCTTCGTCCTGGGCGATCAGGTCGTGCTGACGCCGACGTTCATGGGCTCCGAGCCGCCGCGAGCCGCCAGGGGACGGTTCGCGGGCACGGCGATCCTCGAGGAGGAGCTCGCGGCCGGCCTCGCCCTGATCAACGCGCTCGACGACGAGCAGCGCGCGGTCGCCATCATCGATTCGGACAAGACCGGGAACGACAACCGCGGGGAGTTGTTCCAGGACAACGCGGTGGTGCCGTACGAGGGCCTGCGCCTTGGCGAGCTCGATGACGCCCGGCGGGAGCTGGCCCTCCGGCTGATCGGGCTGTACACCGGGAACGTGCGGGCCGGGCATGCCGAGGTCCGTCTCTCGGAGATCGTGCGCCACTGGGACGACACCTACTTCGCGTGGGTCGGCGATACGGGTCCGGACGCGGTCTTCTACTACCGCATCCACTCACCGGTGGTCCTGATCGAGTACGACCACCAGACGCCGGTGGCGCTGGATGGTCCCGACCGGCCGAGCCGCAGCCACGTGCATACGGTGGTGCGGACGCCCAACGGCAACGACTACGGCAAGGACCTGCTCCGGCAGCACCTGCTCGAGCACCCGCACTGACCGCGCTGTGGCCCCACCTTGGACCAAGGAGGCTGTCCTTGCTATAGTAAGGATATGGCCAAGGTCACCAGCAAGCTCCAGGTCACGGTGCCGAAGGCGCTCGCCATACAGCTCGGCATTCAGCCGGGCGACGAGGTCGACTGGGCGGTCAGCGGCGACAGCTTCCACGTGACGCCCGCGAAGCAGCGCCGCCACGTCCTCGATCTCGATACGCGACTTCGACTCTTCCACGAGGCGACGGATCGCCAACGCCGACGCGAGCAGGTCGCCCCAGTGAAGCCGACGGGGGGCGACCGCGGATGGTCGCGCGAGGATCTGTATGACCGCCGGCGCACTCGTTGACACGAACATCCTGGTCTATCGCTTCGACCCGCGATCTCCCGACAAGCAGCGCCGCGCGACGGCGGTACTGTCCCAGGGGCTGGCCGACGAAGTCGTGCGGATCCCGCACCAGGCGATCATCGAGTTCGTGGCGGCCGTGACCCGCCCACAGCAGACCGGAGGGCCGTTGCTCTCCTCCTCGGATGCCCTGCACGAGGCGGAGGAGATCGTGACGCAGTTCCCCGTCATCTACCCGAACGAAGCCGTGGTGCGTCTCGCCCTGCGCGGGGCGGCGGCGTATCGGCTGTCGTGGTTCGACGCGCACCTGTGGGCGTACGCCGAGCACTTCGGGCTGGCCGAGTTGTGGTCGGAGGACTTCCAGCACGGGCGCATGTACGGCACCGTGCGGGCGGTCAATCCGTTGCTCGACGCGGGTAGGAACTGACGTGGTGCACGACCGGGCCCGCACGCCGATGCCGACGGGTCAGGCTGGTAGCGGAGGGACCGACCCGGAAGGCAGCCGTGCACAGTCACTTCCTGCCCAGCCCCGCCGCGTCCTCGGCGGCGACCGATCCGTCTCCGTCTGGTCTGCGCTCCGCGGCGGGCGCAGCGGCGCCGTGCGGGTCAGCCCCGCGTGCCTGGCGCCCGTCGTCTACATCTCCGCCTCCGGACTGCTCGTGCGCGCGCTCGGCTTCGGGCGCGCGGGACGGCTCGACGCGCTGCGCGCCCGGTTTCTCGACGCCATGCGGGACGGCGCGGTGTTCCTTCTGCCCGTGTTCCCGACCACCGCGCGCCGCCACGGATTCTCCTGGGGACCGTACGGCAACCTGGGCCTGACGCTGGTCTTCAACGCCCTCGGCTTCCCGGCCGCCGCCGTGCCGCTGGGCCTGTCGCGCGACGGCCTGCCGCTGTCCGTGCAGATCGTCGCGCGGCCCGGCGAGGACGAGGTCGCGCTCGCCGTCGCGGCCGTGCTGGAGCGCGAGTTCGGCGGCTGGAGGATGGCGACGCCGGGGTGAGCTCGCCAGCCCGGTCCGCCGCATCGGCGCTGTCGCAGAGATACGCTCAGGAGGGCGCCGCTCTCCAGCGCCCCAAGCATTGGTCTCCCACTGGAAGGAGGACCGCGGTGACGAGATCCACGCAGGTTGCGCGCGGCGCCCGCGGACCACGCGACGGCCGCACGACCGCGAGGGTGTTCACGGCCGGGCAGTCGCAGGCGGTGCTGCTACCGAAGGAGTTTCGATTCGACACGGACCGAGTGGCGATTCGGCGCGAGGGCCGCCACGTGGTGCTGAGCCCCATGTTCAGGGACTGGGACGACTACCTCGAGAACAGCGCACCTTTGCCCGACGACGTCGAGGCGATCCTGGAGGAGATGCGCAGGGAAGAGCTGCCGCTCGAGGAACGGGAGCCGTTCGACTGAGCGTTACTCGGCCGCCCCCGACGGTGACGCTCACTCCAGCACCTCCCAGCGCCCGCCCTTGGCGGGGCCGACGTGCCGCACGACCCCTGCCGCCCGCAGCCTGGTCAGGTGATACTTGATTCCGTCCGGCGTGATGCCGATCCGTTCGGCCATCACGCGCCGGCTGATCGCCGGCTCGGTCCTGAGCAGGTCCAGAATCCGTTTCCGGGTAGCGGCGCGGCCTTCCTGGGTAGTAGCCCCGGTTTTCTGGGTAGTGATCCCGATTTCCTGGGTAGTGCTTCTCGCCGCTGCACGGCTCGCGCGGGCGTTCAGGTCGGTGAACAGGACCGGATGCCCGGCTAACGCCGCGCGTCCCGCGGGTTCCTCGGCCGGCTTCTCTGCCGGTTCAGCCAAGTCCGCCGGTTCTCCGTCGATTCTCGGCGCTCCGGTGGGGACAGGATAGTCCGCCGGAAAACGGAAGACCGCCCAGAAGCCTCCCCGCTTGAAACGCAGCTCGGGCTCGGGAACCCCCGCCTGACGGCAGTCGGCGAGGATGAGGTCGATGCCGCGTCCCCACGCCTCGACCAGGCCCGCGCGGAAGAACGCATGCGCCACGTCGGGGTTGAATGGCTTCGACTCGTGCTTCTCCAGCAGGTCTTCGGCCTTCCAATCCGGCGGAGCTGCCCCGGGTTCCAGATCATGAGCTTGTCGTCGTAGACGCTGATCTGGACGGTCGCCCCGGACGCGTAGTCCTTGTGGACCACGGCGTTCAGCACGGCTTCGCGAAGCGCGTTCCCGGGGACGGGGAAGGACTCCACCCGCCGAATGCCCTCGTACCGGATTCCCGCCCGCAGGTACTTGGTGGACAGCAGATCGATCGTCCGCGCGACCTGTGCGAACAGGTCGCCGTGAATCTCGTCGTGATAGAGCAGATCGACGTTGTCGCGAAAGAACCCGATCTTCACGTACGCGCCCGTGAAGAAGACCTCCGGGTCGGGGTGAAACAGCAGCAGCGCGGCCCGCTTCAGGTGCGATCTCTCCCGCAGGTGCAGCCTGTCGACGAGGGCCGGCGTAGGTTCGGCCAGCAGCGCGGCATCCAGACGCCCGCTCCGCCGCGCCTCCTCCCGGAATCGGTCCACCGCGGCTTCCGACAGGTCCTCCAGGCGTGCGTGCGGCACCGGGACACCATCCCAGTGCAATCCCTGCTTGCGCAGGAGAAACCGGGACAGCGCCGCGCCCTTCAGCTCCTGCCGCGTGCTGCCGCTGCGGTAGTGGTACTCGCCCTTGTAGCTGACCGGGTGCGCCTGCGGCTCCACGACGACCTCCAGGTACTCCTTGCCGGCTTCGGCCCGGAGATTGACGTCCACGACGATGCCCAGGACGTCGCGCACCTTGTTCGGAATGTCCTCCAACAGCTTGCGGACCTCGGGAACGCCGACGACCTGACCGTCGTCGTCCCGGCCGATGATCAGCACCCCGCCCTCCGCGTTGGCGAAGCCGCAGATCCAGCGCAGGTACTCGTCGCGCCAGCGTCTCTTCCACTCGACGTTCTGGCTCTCGCTCATGCCCGCGGCCACCCGTTCCGTCAGCCCCGGCTCGTCCGGCACCGTGTCCTCGATCAGCCGGCCGGGCACGAGCCGCCCGACCACCTCGCGGAGCGGGCCGGACGCCTGCTTCTGACCCAACGGGTCGGACAGCTCCGCCTTCGACAAGAGTCCGCCGACCAATGACCGGAGCGGTCTCGGCCTCAGCGACTCTAGCTGCGACGTCGGCGGGGTCGACTCTAGCCGCAGCTCCGACTCTAGCTGCTCCGACTCTAGCCGCTCGGGAAGGTGAGGAGCCAGAGCGCCCGCCCCATCGCGAGCGGCCTGTCATGCGTGCGCTGCCGCTCAACGGCCCAGTTCTTCCTGGACGATCGACGGCCTCTTGTCGATGAGGGCGAGCAGCACGCGCGCCGGTCCGTCCGGGCGGCGACGACCCTGCTCCCAGTTCTTGAGCGTGCCCAGCGAGATGCCGATGCTGCGCGCGAATGCCGGCTGGGACAGGCCGGTCTTGCTTCGAATCGCGGCGACGTCGGGATTGGAGACCTCGATCTCGTGCACCGCAAACCCGGCGCGGTCGCCGTCGAGGTAGGCGCGCGTGTCGTCGAGCCCCGCCATGATCTTGTCGAACGCCTTGCTCACGGGCCTCTCCTGTAGGCTGCGGCCAGCTCTCCGGCCGGGCTGATCAACGCCGCCCGTTCCTCGACGCTGGGACCAGGGCCAGAATAGGCGTCATTGGCGCCGACGTCAATGGCGCCGAGCATCGCGTCGACCTGACCTGACGCGATGAAGGACGCCGGCGAGGTCCGGCAGCAGGTGGCGACGCCGGTTGTGCGCCGGCTCGGACGCTTCGCACGCGTCGCCGATATAGGCTTCCGACCACAATGAAGATCGTGTTGAGTCGCAAGGGATTCGATTCCAGCAGCGGCGGCGTGCCGAGCCCCCTCCTGCCGGACGGGACTGCCGTGCCCCTGCCGATTCCCGCACGCCACGGACCGAAGCGGTTTCGAGACGTCCACTGGCGCGACGGCTCGCTCGGGCCCGTTGTGGAAGACCTTACCGGCGGCCGAATCCGGGCTGACCATCGTTGTCACCTGGATCCCGACCTGCAGCCTGGCGCCCTTCCACGTCCTGCCGGGTGGCGGCACGTGTTCGGGCAGCACGGTGCGGCGCAGAGCCACCTGGCGCGCGAGGGCGTCGGCCCCGGCGACGTCTTCCTCTACTTCGGATGGTTCCAGTTGGCCGAGCCGGCCGCGAGCGGCAGGTGGCGCTACGTGCGACAGGCGCCGCCCGTTCACCGGCTGTTCGGCTGGTTGCAGGTGTCCGAGGTGGTTGCCGTCGGCAGGGTCACGGCCGGCGCTCTTGCCGCGCGTCCCTGGCTGTCCGACCATCCGCACGTGCACGGACCGTCGTGGCGGTCGAACAACACGATCTACGTTTCGACCCGGACACTCCGCATCGGGGGAAGGAGCACTGGCGCGAGAGGTGGCGGTCTGTTCTCGGGCGCGAGCGACCGCCTCACCTTGACGGAACCGGGGACGAGGCGCTGCTCGCACTGGCGGCTGCCCGGCTGGTTCCTGTCCGCCGGCGAACGGCCCTCGCTCAGTTACCATCGCGACGAACGGAGGTGGCGGCGCGATGGGCCGTGGGCCTGCCTCACGAGCGTCGGCCGCGGCCAGGAGTTCGTGTTCGACGCCGATGGCATCCCGGAATCCGACGCCTGGCTGCTGAGCTTGCTCGACGGCGGACGAGCGAGGACCTGAACAGGGCATGGAGGGCGTATGCGTCTGTTCGCCTACAAGATGACTCACGACTCGGGATTCGCGCCGAATCCCTTCTGGGGGTATCTGACGCTGGCGACCTGCAAGCCCAAGATACGGGAGCACAAGCGCCCCGGCGACTGGATTGCGGGATTCACCTCCAAGACGCTGTGCGGTGATTGGGTCGGTGATGAACGGCTCGTGTTCCTGATGCAGGTCGAGGAGAAGGTGGCCCTGGCGGACTATTTCGAGGACCGGCGATTCGAGTCGAGAATCCCGCGACAGCCTGCCGCCGCGAACGTGTACCGGTGCGGAGACAACATCTATCAACCGCTCGTGCCGAACGCGCGCGACGCGAGAGAGTTCGAGCAGGTGCCGCACAGCCAGCATGAACCCGAGGAGCAGGAACACGACCTGCAGGGGCGGTACGCCCTGATCGCGAGCCGGTTCGCCTATTTCGGCGTCGAGGCGCTCCGTGTCCCGCGCGAACTCCGCCCCAACGTGCCCACCGGGCAATCGGGCCACGGTACGGAAACGCGTGATCGGACGAGGGTGCAGGGCTTCATCGACTACGTCTTCGGTGTCGCCCACGCGCCGGTGATCGCTCGTCCCCACCAGTGGCCTCCGGGCGACGCCAGTTGGAAGGGCCTCGATACGGCGACTCCCGAGCACGAGCGCCCAGGGCCTGCGCGGGACACGGGGGAGTCCCAGCGTCACGCCCTGACGCGCGGAAGACGCCCACGGCCGTGCTCGTCGCGTTGAGCCTGCTACTATCGGGCGGGCCGAGTTGCCCGGTCGCATCCTCGGGCGCGTGCGGTACTCGGAGCGTTCCGGTTCTTCAACACCGCCGGCCCCATTCGGCGCGAGGAGCACTACCACGACCCGCCCCTGGACAAGGACCGCGAGGCGCGCCACGCGAGCGACGACGAATGGCTGGCGCCACCTGGCCCGGCATCCTCGAGCGCGCCGGTCCTCACGACGCACTGCGGGAGACGCTCTCGCGCTGGGCCGAGTCGGAAGCGAAGCCGATCGGCCCTGATCGACGGGATCGACGCCCTCGTCGGCGACAACGCTGCTCGCGGTGCTCCGGCAACCCCGCGCCGTCTACCCGGCTCCTCGTCCAGGCGACCGTGACCGACGACCCGGCATGCTATGTCGGCGCCGACGGAGCGCGGCAGGTGGACAAGAACTGGGCAGGATCGCCGACTACGACGAGTGCCTCGACCAGCTCGATGCAGTCTGGCGCGTCTGCCACCCGGCGAGGGTACCTAGTCCTAGTGGACGACTCATTTGCGTAGGGGCCACGTCTTGTCCGTCGCGGCGCAGGAACGCCGGGCAGCACACCGTTGTACCCCGTTCAGGACCGCTGTCGAGGACTCGGGTTCCACAAACCTCGCACCGGTCATCCGGCACAAGATCGCGAATGCCGTGCATGAAGTGGAGCGAGGAACTAGGGCGTAATGGCCAAGCGTACGAGCCCAATGCTGTGGTCAAGAACGACGTGGAGTTCATCCCGATGCAGCGCAAGCCGGCGGCAATCGGAGGCCGAGCCTGGCTGCGCGGACGCTCAGCCTGCTGTCCGCAGAAAGCTTCAAGAAGCTGCTCTGGCGAATCTGGACGGATATCGCCGGCGCATCGACCCGCGACCGTCCAGCGCCCTATCCGGTCGTGTCGGCCGACCGCGCGAAGGGCGACCGCGAGGAGGAACCCGGGGGCGCCGGCGGCAACCATCTGGGGATGTGAGCCGGATCAGCACACTGTTCCGAAAGCGGGCCCTGCGTGCAGGTCGGATGAGTGCTAGTCCTCGGTCACGAGCCTACGGGCATTGCCAAGTAACGGAAGCGGGAGTGCCGCGCATTGCGAGTGGACACTTCCGTCCCGAGGGCTCGCAGCATCGCAGCGGCGGCCGCTGCGTGCGCCGTGGCGTCACAATAGTCGTGCCAAACAGCGTGGTATCGCCCTGAGAGAACAATAGGAGGTGTCCTACTTCCCTTCGTCGTCAAGTTCCCCTCATCAGACCATCTTAGCACGCCGGACAGCTCTCTTCCCTCATGCAGTCGAAAGGCTTCGTCGTCCGGCGTGTTGCTTCTAGTCGGGACCTCCCAATAGCTACGTTCATTGGTCAAGAAGACCGCAAGTCCACGTTTCGCCGAGCCATGCTCCTTCACGACCTTTTCGAGCCTCTGGACATCCGCCAGAAAATCGTACCGCGAGTGGTTCTGTGCTCCATGATTATGCAGCGCATAAAGCTCAGCCCCCGAGAGGGCCAGCAGCTGCTGCGTCTTGAACTTCAACTCGATGGCCACGTCCAGAGTTGGCAGCCAAATGTCGAGATAGAGCGGCTCGGCGAGTGGCTTGAACTCCAGTCGTACGTCGCAGCCTGGCATTCGCTCCCGGATCCGCCAAGCCAATGCAAACCGAAAGTCCGCTTCCGAGTGAAAGAGGGGACGGACGGTGGCCAAGTCCCGCATGGCGCCGTAGATGTCGAGTTGCATCGGCAACCGCTCCCATTCATTCCATGGTCTAGGCGATAGAAGCTCAGGCGCCGGCCGTGGATACGCGCTTCTGCATTTCGGCAGCGTAGTCAGGGCTAAGCTGTGACCAGTCAACCTCCCAGTGGTCAAAGCATGCTGCGGCGCCCGGAGACACGCGAAAGGGGAGCTCGCGATGTGCGAGCGCATGCACCAAATAGACGTAGGGCTCGGAATCCTCGTCGTAGTCGATGGCGAAGAGCCCCCAGCAGTCGTTGATGAACGGATCGACCACCTCAAACACAAACCGAAGCGTCTCATCACTGGGGTCAAGGTCAGCGGCGGGGCCAAAGTGTTGCAGGCCATTTCGGAGGCGCCCGAAGCGGTCGAAGCGGCTCCGCCCCGGGATTGCAAGGCCGGTCGTCGCCCAAAGCCGTTCGGGCAAGTCAGCCCACCGTAGCGTGCGTCCATGATTAAAGAGATCCTGCACGTCTAGGGTCGACCCTACGGCTCTGCCGGAGCTAGGTAGCTGTTCGAAAGCAAGCAGCGGATGCTCCTCCGCGATACGGGCCCTAATCAGAAGCTCCGCGGCATGGGCAGCTTGAAGAACTGACAATTCGGGCCATCGCGGGTTCTCCAGTGCCGAGTAGGCCGCGTGACGATTAGCATGCGCAAGTGCGCCAAGCCCTAGTTCGCGCATGTGGGTCCACACCTCGGCCAATGCTGCCTCCACCCTCACCTCCCGTTTAGCCCGCTCCATCCGCCCCGCCAAGTCGTCGACGCGTCATTCCGGTCGGCCAAAAAGACCCCCTCGCACCGTGATTCTAGCGCAGCCGCACAGTCCTTTGGCACGCGCCGGGAACGAGTCAGCGGGGAAACGAGCCGCACACGTGGCAGTTTGCGCCGATTCCGCAGTCATGCGAGCCCGTGCTTCAGGCCTCGCTCGGTTCAGCCAGCATCGCCTGCAGCGTCCGTCCGGCCAACGCCCGCAGCAACGACGCATACTCCGCGCCTCCAACTTGCCCGACTCGTCGCCTCGGAGCCACCGCTTCCGAAGGCACGGCTCGAGAACCAACGACTGCCGTTCGCCTCCGCTTACATCCCCCACGCACACACCCGCCCGCACTTGCACGCCGGCGCTGTCTCGCCTCGCGTTGCGCGGAGCCGCGTTCCTTCGGCACTTCTACCAGCGCGGCGCTCATCTGGATAGCCGCCTGGACTCTCCGGCAGCCCATCACCTCGGTCACGCCGTCGATGGCACGCGCGCCCTTCTTGACTGACTCGGTCACCGAAATCAGAGGTTGCCGGGTTCGTCGCCACCCTGGCCGCCGCCTTCTGGCGTTTCCGCGTGAACGTGCGCATCGTGATTCTGTACTGATGTCCGATCGATGGCCTCTTCGCCTCCCTTTGCGATACGGGGCTTGACGTCACAGCCGGAACGGAGTCACCATCGACTCTTCAGGGTGCTTGGGACGGCTTCATGTTCGACGCCACCCGTGCTATAGTTCCTGGGATCGAAGCGGCCAATACGTTGCACTCGTGACTATGACCGTGTCTTCCGTCTTCGTTCGGCCGCCCCTGAAATGGGCCGGCGGCAAACGCTGGCAGCTGCCACACCTTCGCCCGTACTGGGAGGCCAATCAGCAGCGGCGGCTCGTAGAGCCCTTTTGCGGTGGGCTGGCAGTCACGCTCGGTTTGATGCCCGACCGGGCACTACTCAACGACGTAAACCCTCACGTTGTCAACTTCTATCGTTGGCTACAACGAGGGCTCGTCATCGAGACGCCGATGGAGAACTCCGCCACGACGTACTACGCGAAGCGAGAGCGGTTCAACCAGTTGCTCGAGGTTGGTGAGGGAGACTCGCTCGAGGCCGCCTCGCTGTTCTATTACTTGAATCGAACCGGCTACAATGGCCTTTGCCGCTTCAATTCCAGCGGTCGATTCAACGTGCCACTAGGTCGATACGCGAACATAAAATACAGGACGGACTTCCTCGAATTCAAGGCCATCTTTGCAGATTGGACGTTCACCAGCACGGATTTCGATCGCATCCCGCTCTCGCCCGACGACTTTATCTATGCGGACCCGCCGTACGACGTTGAATTTACAGCCTACTCGAGGGGTGGGTTTGGCTGGCTGGAACAAGAGCGGACCGCTCGATTCTTGGCGAAGCACGGAGGGCCCGTCATTCTGTCGAATCAGGGCACCCACAGAATCAAGGAGCTGTACTCGGACCTGGGTTACAGGCTTACGGAGCTCAAAGCCCCCCGCAGAATAAGCTGCACTGGAGACCGACGCCCCGCATCGGAAGTGCTGGCAACACGAAACGTATAGTTAACTATGCCCCGCAATACTCGTACAGGAGGTGTGTTGGAGCAGATGGTGTTACCGGCGCTCGCTCAAGGTGGATACGCGTACGACACCCAAGTCCACCTCGGTCAGCGTCTGGGTCTCGGCCGCCACTATGTGGATGCCGTCGCAGAGAAGAACGGAGAGAAGGTCCTCATATCGGTGAAGTGGCAGCAGGTCTCCGGGACGGCTGAGCAGAAAGTGCCCTTCGAGGTTATCTGCTTGATCGATGCTCTGGACGCAGGAGATTATAAAAGAGCGTACATTGTGTTGGGGGGGGAGGGTTGGACGCTGAGAGACTTCTATACCGCTGGTGGTCTCAATAAGTACTTGATCAACTCGGACAACGTAGAAGTGGTGCGGCTTGAGACATTTGTTGCTAGGGCGAACCGAGGACGATTGTAGCATGGGTTCTGACATTTCGCAGCGCAAGGCTCTGAAGTTCCTGCGCGAGCATCTGGCTAGCCAGCGACCGTTCACCAAGGACGACCTGGCGCGCGCCACGGGCTGGGACAAGCCGGGGACATTGAATACGTACTGGTCGAAGCAGCTTAAGCCGTTCGTCGTGGCGGTGGGCGGCGACAGATATCGCGTCAGTGAGGGATTCCGGCCGTTCATGACGTGGAAGAAGTTCCAACGCCACGTCAGTCAGAATCGGCTGGTGGCTGCAGACTACAGGAAGCGGGAGTTCAGGTATCCAGTGGTTTTCGAGTTCTTCATGCCGCTCACCAACGAGACCGCATTGAGGACGACGCTCGACACGCTGTTTTTTAGGGAGAACATCGAGGCCAAGCTGAGGGCGATTGAAATCGCGGAGATGGCAGGGCACTTCTCCAGACCGGCCGACGAGGGGGACGAGGCCTACCTGCAACGGGCTGCGTCTTGGATAGCCGATCATTTCGGTGGCTATTCCATTTATCATGTGGAGGGGCGCTTTCGGGCCTGGAAGTTGGCGACCCACGACGAAGCGATGGAGCGAGAGAAACAGGGGTATCGGTACTTGGTGGACGAGACGACCGCAGTGACGCGGTTTATCTTTCCGTGTGAGGAAAAGCACGAAGCGGCTTTGGTGCGGTATTTTTTCGATGCGTTGTTTGCTAGGAGCATAATCCAATTGATCAACGCGGAAGACGAGATCTGGATGGTGGAGAGCGGAGACGAGCATCGAGTGCACTCTTGGAGAGTCGATGAAGCTGATGATGATGGCTCCTTTTGACGGGTGCGGGACGTTGAAAACGGAGAGGTATGGGGTATGACCGTCCGACAATGGCTTCGCGGCAACGGGTACAACGATGTCGCGGACAACATCGACGACATCCTTGCGGAGTTCAAAGCCAAGGGCAGCAAGGAACGGCGAAACTGGGCGGACGTGCTGTGTGGCAAGGAGGGAAGGCCCGTCACGATCGCGGGGCGGACTTTTCCGATTCTTGCTTCCGCGCAGATCAGCCGCGGACTACCGGTGTCGCCGAACGCAATACGGCGGGAGGAGGAAGAGGAGGAGTTTCCGGTTGCTCGGAGGACTGGTCGTTGGCCAAAGCAGCACAAACTGACGGCACTAAAGGCGAAGGGAGGTGCTCGAAAAGCCCGTGGCACCAGACAGGTGCGGGCGAGTTGAGGAGCCTTAGGTAGATGACGCGCGGTCGGGGCGAAGCGCAGGAAGGGCGGCAGGGGCGAAGCCGCGGCTGGTGCTTGGTGAGAACCGAGCGGACGGGCCACAGCGACACCGCAACCGGGCGGTGCCGCCGTGGCGTTTGACATCCTACGCCAAAACCCCGTTGACCACCTCGCCGTGGACGTCCGTCAGGCGGAAGTTCCTCCCCTGGTACGGGTACGTCAGGCGGGTGTGGTCGATGCCCAGCAGGTGCAGCATGGTGGCGTGCAGGTCGTGGATGTGCACCGGGTCGCGGACGATGTTGAAGGCGAACT
>JAPOYI010000217.1 GCA_026706665.1 Gammaproteobacteria bacterium
CCAATGCGGGAAATGAACCTGGGCTTCTACTGAACTAATGCGGGAAACAACAACGGGAATGAATATAGCAAGTGGCCTTTCGACGGGAATTGACGAGTGGTTTGCGCGGTTCGCATTGGCCTCTTTGTTTCGCCGGGAAACGGACGCTCTCTCGACATCCGGTCCAGGGGGACGCGTTTCCCGGCACAACTACCCCCGGACAGACTAGCCAAGCGTACGGCGTCCATTGACCGTGAGGATGTTTCCGGCGTGCTGCGGCTCCGTGGATTCTGGGTGGGGCCCGAACCGGAAGGGGCCTAGGTTGCCACACTATCCTTCTGTGGGTCAGCCGGTATTGGGATCGTGGAAACCATCATCCTTCAGTTTCGTCCAAAGGGGAGTGAGTTCCTTGGTGATGGTATCTGCGAGGGCGTTGCGCCGGTCGGCGGAGTTAAGAATCGCTAGAGTCTCTTCGGTGGGCGTCCTGAGATTGAGGGCGGGCTCGTGCCACACGTAGCCAGGTGAAGTGTTGTCGCAGTCCGGAAAGCCTCCGAGGTGCGCGCACAATGCCTTGAGTAGCTGGTGCTCCCTAGGAAAGTCCTCTTCGTCGCAATGGATGCCGTACCAAAGATTGGTTGTGGCAGCAATGACGATCCAGATGCCGTCGGCCACTCGATAGTGAAGACCAGACTGGAAGTGCTGTAGACCCGCAACGGTCTTCCGGACATCGTCGCGCGATGCATTCCGTACGTAGTCGGGGTCCCGGTGCAGGTCGGGAATCCGATCTCCTATCGTGTTCGCGACCTCACACCAGAGTAGATGGACGAGGTCGATGTGGGTCTCGGTGTACGCTTGGACCAGACCCCTCGCGACGACCATGTTGTCGTCGCGCATGAGGAGCGCCTTCAGCTTGTTCATGTAAGTTCCATTTTGGTCGGTTCCGGTGAGCCGGCGGACAAGTTCGATGTACTGTGCGATGGAGTCTCTAAGGAACGGTTCGTCGAAAGCGCGTCGTTGGCAGCTACGCAGCCACTTGGGGAGGTTGTCACGGTAGGACAGGAGCGTGACCCGTTCGCGCAACGAGCCGGTGCTTTGCGCCTCGGGCTCCGTACCGAACAACGTGAGATAGCACAGGTGGACGGCGGAGTCATCGTAGGCGCCGCTGGAGACGAGGGCATCATGGTAGCGGAGTAGTTGCTGCTCTTGGTCTCTGGCGTAGATCTTGTTTTCGATCACCACGGCTTCGTTCTTACCCTCGATTAGTAGATCGATGTGGTTCTTCTCGCGCGCCACGCGGGCACCGTCGAGCGAGATCTCCGGAACGCCTGCAACAGAGTCGATGAAGTCTCGCAGGTTCTCGCGTTCGCCGGTCTCCTGGTCGCGGTGGTCGAGTAGCGCGTGCAGGAAGCGCGAGTGCAGGTGGACTTCGTCGCTTGCCTTTCGCAGAACCGTGAAGATGTTGAACGGTATTGGCTGGCTGGCAGCTTGGTAGCGCTCGTAGAGCCTACCGGCCGCGGCCAACAGTGCGCGTTGCCGATCAATGCAAGCCATGGCCAAGTCGTAGTAACAGGGTCGTTTCGGCTTGGGCCTTTCTACAGCGGACCCTCAAGCGATACTCTCGTACCGGTGCCGAAGGTAGCGAGCTGTCTCGGATTTGGGTGCGTTCCTACACACTGACGCTAGCAGATCCTCGACATACAAGCCCTTGAACCGCCCAGGTTCCGTGAGCTTGGACCAGACGGTATGGATGGTGTCGCCGAACGCTTCCAGCTTAGGCGAAGTGATGCGGTTCATCAGTTCGGTGTTCGCCTTCGGAGCCACATGTAGTAGGGAAACGATATCGGCGTCCATTTCGCCCCCACGTTCCATCGCCGAACACAGCAGCTGCTGTCGCATCAGTTGGTCGAACGGGTCAAAAAACAGCGCGTCGTGTTCGACCAAACCCGATTTGATCTGGCAATCGGGTGCCTGGAGATGGCTGCGATAGATCTGGTCTAGGCGGTCGGTTTTGCGGGAGTGACGCTTGGACTTGTTGTTCGGGTACTGTTCGGTGTATTTCCACTCGCCGGCCACGATCTGGATTCGGCCATCGCTGCGACGGAACCGGATTGCGAAGTCCAGACTCGTGAAATTGGCGCCTCTGGTTCGCTCATCGTCGGACGCAACCCTTCCACGGGCGCGTTCGTCCAGATAGTTCCTCTCGCCGATCCATTCGAAGGCGACGCAGCTATGTTCTCCGCCCTTAAGCGGTTCGTCTGCGGTGAACGGGAGCACCACATCGACGTCGTACCCGACATCCTGAAGCACGGACGCAAGCTCCCGGGGTGCACGAACGAACGGGAACCAAAAGTTCACGCAGCAGCTTTGGGAGCAGCAAAGGTGGTTGCTCGGTGCGTTGTTGTACCCGTCGTGCCACCCTATCCTGCGCTTCGCGAAGTACCGCAATGCTTCGTCGCGGATTAACTCGTGGAGGTTCTCCGCTGCCTTGTCCTCATGCAGGCAGTAGGATCGGCGCTTGCGTGGGTAGAAACCGGGTTGGCACGCTGTCGGCGAGAATAGACTTTCCTTGAGAGGTTCTAGTCGCTTTTTCTCCCGGTCACGAAAAGTCACAGGCGGCTCCATTCGGCTGGTAACAGGGCGCGAATGTTACTTCTTTCCTTCGCCGGCATCTGTCTTACGCCGTCGGCGGTGATCAAAAATGCGCCGGTACCAAGTGGTGGCGGAGCGACTGTTGGCAGCGCCGAACATCCCGCCCCAGCATGGTCTATGCCGCGTGCCAGACTGGTAGACGATGGACAGTGCAAGAACTCAGTCGGGCTTTTGGCGTAAGTGCGAATGGGGAACTTCGGAAATCGAGGTTATCGGACCATCGGCGGCGGACAGAGAGGGGACCTTGCCTAACCCGGTGTGACGCGCGTCGGAACCGACCGGGCGAGCGGGGCGAGGAACTGCTGTCCGCATATTCTAACTTGGAGCAGATCAGCGGATGAACTCCATTTCGAGGCTGAGTTCGAGTGCGGCCCAGCTACGGTCCGCTGTCAAGACAGTGGCCCGTTCGCGACGCGCAAGGGCGAGACATGCGCGGTCACCGAGTGAGAGGCCGTGCGTGCGCGTCGTCCGACGGAGTAACCCTGCGGTGATCGCAAGACTTTCGTCGAAAGGACGGATGGCCAGCCCGAAGCCGTGCAGCGACTCGCGAGCGTCCTCGTCGCTCAGACCCCGTTCGACTAGGCGGGCGACCACTTCGGATGCATTGACCGCCGAAAGTACGCCGTTGCCGAGAGCCTCGACGGCACGGTTTGCGCCATGTTCTCGGAAGGCGATTGCGAGCACGGCAGAACTGTCGAAGACGACGGACACTATTCTTCTCCCCACATCGTCTTGCGGTCATTGAGAAAGGCGTCAACCTCGTCTACTCCCGGTCGCTTGAGGGAACGCAACTTCCTTTGTGTCCGGCGGATTGCAACGGGACGCGAAACCACCCTGAGTTCGCCCGCTTCCACCCGCACAGTCACCCACGGGTCCTTGTCGAGCAGCATCGCCTTGCGCATTTCTTGCGGGATCACCAGCCTCCCGTCAGGACCCACCGAAAGAGACTGGCTTTCGACATTGCGCAGGTCTTCGTCTGGACCCGTTGGCGTGTTGGTGGTGTCGTAGCTTGTCTTCCAATGCTGATACTGCGTATTCGCCGTGCCCCGGTTGCCGCGCTCCGTGACGATCCGTTCCACGACCTCGCGCCGGGACGCTCGCCGGCCCGTCTCCTGCGTGATCTCGTCGGCGACCTCCCACACCCGCCCCGTTCGCGTCCCTGGCCGGGGCCTTGGATAGACGACCGGTTGGTCCTTTCTGGCCATTGCGTTTGCTCTGGTACATTGAAAATGAATTGCCATAATATATATGAAATAGCAGACCATAAATAAATTGGAAACTGTGGAGCTGAGCGCGTGTCCATAGTGGACGACGTTCAGTTTGCTGTCGGCGCCCAATCGACAGAGACGTCTGCTTCGTTTCAGAAGGTCACTTGCGAGGCCCGACGCGAGCGGGACGTGGTAAGGTGCGCTGCGAATTCGACTCGGTTGGCAGCCGGGGTTGTCGTAGCATCCCGCTGGATTCTTGGGGACAAGCGTCCTGGGTCACGAGACGCGCTCAAGAGGAAGCGGGAACAAGTCTCGCGTCTAGCCGCCTGTGCCAAACGCGATCAACTTTGGGTATTGCTAGCATCGCCATGGACGAAACTCATCTGGTCGGCCGAGTCCTCGGCACCGACGATGCGACACCGCTCTCGTTCTGGGTTGCGCTCGGCGCTCAGCAGTACCTCCAACTGGACGACGTCGTCGCCCTAGAGCGCCCGTTACCGCAAGGCCGCCAAGTGCGCATCTATGGCCTCGTAACTCAGGTTCGGGCTCGGCATGAGGGTGCCCGTTTCGACTCAGATGTGTTCCTGATAGAGGATGGCATACTGCCGGCCGAGGTCAGTCAAGCCGCCCAGGTGATGGCCACGCGTTTCGAGCCCGAGATTTTCGTGCCGCCACTGCCTGGTCAGCCGGTTTACAAGGCTGTGGGCACCGACCGCGATATGGCACTTTTTTTCGATGGAATGGCCAAGCGGCTGCCCGCCGGGCTGACTCGCGACGATGAACCGCTCTACGCCAATCTAGAGTTCCTCGACGGCACGCGAGGTGCGCACGTCAACATCAGCGGTATCTCGGGCGTCGCCACCAAGACGACCTACGCGACGTTCCTGCTCTTCAGCCTTTTTCAGTCGGATGTTCTCGGCGGCGAGGCGATCAATACGAAGGCATTGATTTACAACGTCAAGGGCGAAGATCTCCTCTTCCTAGATCGGACTAACGCCGAACTGACGGAGGAAGATCGTGCGCGCTACGACCGTTTGGGCTTGACGCCAGGCGCCTTCGACAGCGTCGAGTTCTGGGCCCCGCCGAGACGTGACGATCCAAGCGCGACTCCGGACGTGGCGACCCGACAAAAGGGTGTCACGTCCTATTTCTGGACGTTGGCCGAGTTCTGTCAGGAACGGCTACTCCCCTTCGTGTTCGCGGACGCCGAGGATGACCGGCAGCAATACACCATCGTGATTCACAACGTGGTTGATCGGCTCGCGAGAGAAGCGCAACCGCTCCCCGACGGCGGCGTGGCGATCGACGGTCAGACGATCACCGATTTCGAAGCGCTGGCGCAATTGATTGCGGACCGCCTTCAGGACGACCTGACAATGCCGGACTGGGCGGGACGTGCCATTGGCCAGGGTACGGTCAACGCGTTCGTTCGGCGTCTCTTCGGCGCGGTCCGTCACCTTCGGCATTTGATCCGAGGCGACGTGTCGAATCCGGAACGCCACCGTGTGCAACGCCAGGCACAACTCACCGTAGTGGACATCCACAATCTGAATGATCGCGCCAAGCGTTTCGTTGTCGGCGTCACACTACGCCGTGCCTTTGACGAAAAGGAACGAGCAGGCCTCCAGCGGCCGTTGTTGTTCGTGGTGCTTGACGAATTGAACAAATACGCCCCGCGGGAAGGATCGAGTCCGATCAAGGAGATACTCGTAGACATGTCCGAGCGTGGTCGGTCGTTGGGAATAATCTTGATTGGTGCCCAGCAGACGGCGAGTGAGGTGGAACGCCGTATCGTCTCCAACTCTTCGTTGCGTATTGTCGGTCGTCTTGACGCCGCAGAAGCGGGTCGAGACGAATACGGTTTCCTGCCCGCGGTGCATCGGCAGCGTTCTACGATTCTGAAGCCGGGCACAATGATCCTCTCGCAGCCGGAACTGCCGATACCGTTAGTGACGCAGTTCCCGTTCCCAGCTTGGGCGACACGGCCCAGCGAAGCATCGGCGAGTACCACAAGCGGCAAATCTGACGATCCATTCAAGGGTTTGGGCTGAATCACCCATGCGTTTTCTGCACACCGGTGACTGGCATGTTGGCAAGACCTTGCGGGGTCGCAGCCGCGCCGACGAGCACCGCGCCGTATTGACGGAAATCCAGGAGATCGCTAACGATCAAGAGGTCGATGCAGTACTTGTGGCTGGAGACCTGTTCGACACTGCGGCACCGGGCCCCGAATCCGAAGAGATCGTCTATGAGACTTTGCTGAGTCTCTCCCGGAAGAGGGCTGTGGTCGTCATCGCCGGGAATCACGACAACCCTAACCGTCTCAACGCGGTCAGGCCTCTGCTTGGACTCGGCAACGTTATTGCATTGCCTCGGGTTACGAGACCCGAGGAGGGCGGGGTCGTAGAACTTGCGGCCGCTTCTGGCGAGCGAGCCCGCGTGGCCCTCCTGCCGTTTGTGTCGCAACGCGGAATTGTGAGGGCTGAGGCGTTGATGTCGCAGGATTCCGACCAGCACGCCACGGAATACGCGGAGCGTTTGGTCAATGTTCTCTCGCAACTCTGCGGCGAAGCAGATTCCACTACTGTCAACATCGTCCTTGCTCATGCGATGGTGCATGGCGGCACGATGGGTGGCGGTGAGCGTTCTGCCCATACCGTTTTCCAATACAGCATTCCAACCGCGGCGTTTCCCGCCGAGTTCCACTACGTGGCGCTTGGCCACCTGCACCGCGCACAGCAACTCCCCGGAGCATGTCCAATCCATTACAGCGGTTCGCCATTGCAGCTGGACTTTGGCGAGACCGAGGACGCGAAGAGCGTCAACATTGTCGAGGCTAGTGCGGGGCAGCCCGCGAATGTCGAGCAAGTAACGCTGTCGGCTGGCAGGAGGCTGCGTCGTGTCAGTGGTTCGATGATCACACTCGCGGCCTTGGCGGAAACCGTTGGCGACGAATTCCTCTTGGTCGAAGTGCAGGAAACCTCCAGACCGGGCTTGGCGGACGAAGTACGCGTACTCCTTCCAAATGCTGTCGAGGTCCGCGTGCCGCTTGCTGAGGGCGACTCACCGGAACAGCCTTCTCGTCGCGGACGAGCGCCTCAAGAACTATTTCACGATTACCTCGAGCATATGAATGCTGGCAACGAACAGGTCGAGACGCTGTTCAACGAATTGCTGGAGGACGTGAATGCGGCCTGAAGCGTTGGAACTCGAGGGTTTCACGGTATTCCGGGAGCCGACCCGTGTTGACTTCGCCGATGCCGACTTATTTGCCTTCACTGGCGCGACGGGTGCTGGGAAGTCGAGTCTCATCGATGCCATGATCTTCGCGTTGTATGGGAGTATTCCGCGGCTGGATGAGCGGGCCGTAGCCCCCGTGATAAGCCAGGGACGTCGGGACGCGCGGGTGAGGCTTGACTTCGCGCTGGGCGAACGGCGTTACACGGTCGTTCGCGTCGTGCGACGCGGCAAAGGGGCGAGTGCGTCGACGCGGGAAGCGCGGCTCGAGTGTGGCGACAAGGTAATCGCAGGAAATGTGCGGGAACTCGACGCCGAGATCGCGCGGCTGATCGGTCTTGACTTCCGCCAGTTCACTACTTGCGCAGTATTGCCGCAGGGAGATTTCGCCCGTTTCCTGCATGCTCGACCGGCCGAGCGGCAGAAGCTCCTGACGCAGTTGCTGGGTTTCGAGGTTTACGCGGCGATGCGGCAGCGGGCACACGCGAAGGTAGACATCGGTCGAGATCGGATCCAAGTGGTGGGACAGCGCCTCGAAGCCCTGGCCGACATAAACAGGAAGGTCGAGAAGGCCCACGAGGCGCGGGTAGAGGCGCTCACAGCTTTGCAGAACGATTCGATCGAAGAGTTCAAGAAAATCGAAGAAATAGGGCAGGAGGTGTGCGCCGTTTCGCTTGGGCGGGAGAAACTCTCGATGCAACTAAAGGCTCTCCGTGCAGTGCGAATACCGGATGATGTCCGACAGTTGGCATCCGATCTCTTCGCTGTAACTCGGGCCGTGCAAGGCGCGGAGCAGGCGCGGGCATTGGCGGAAGTCGAGTTGGAAAGCGCCGAGGCGAGTCGTGCTGCGCTGGGTGAGCAAAGCGAATTGGAGCAACTGCAAGCCCTGTATCGTAGTCAAGACGATCTTGACCGTCATCTCGGAGCAGCCAAGGACACGACAGAAATGGCCCGCAAGAAAGCGGACCAAACCGATGCGGCCCTGAAGGCGGCGACTGGTGCCGCATCTGACGCCCGAGAAAGGCTGGAAGCAGTTAGGCGCACCCACGCCGCGCATGAACTGCGAGGCCACTTGGTCGCTGGTGAGTCGTGTCCAGTTTGTGGCCAGACCGTCGCTAACACGCCCGAGGGCGAGGAGCTGGCGGCCCTTGCTGATGTGGAGAATGTGGAGCAACACGCCATCGCACGCCGGGACGCCGCCGACAAAAAGCACCAGCAATCAGCACAGAAACTGGCGGCGGCGGTCGCACTTGAGCGACGAGTCGCCAAGAGTTTCAAGGAGGCATCCGAACACCTCAAAGAGGCACCCCCACTTGCCGAAATCGAAGAACAGCTGGATCAGATCGCGGACGCCGATCAGGCACAACGCAGAGCGAAGCAGAGGCAGGAAGATAGCTATCAGACCTTGATCGATGCTCAACGAGACAGGCAGGACATTACTGAGCGGGAGAGGGCGGCTTGGACGGCATATCACTCGGCACGAAATGCGGTGCCGGACCTGTCGCCACCATCGCCGCCCAAGGAAGACCTAACGGACTCCTGGATGGAGCTCCAGAAGTGGGCGACGCACACGATACCGGAGCTCAGCGGGAAGGACGAAAACCTGCGCAAGGAAGTCGAGCAGCTTGATCGCGACCTCGAATCGAGACGGGCCCGCTTGGCAGCGCGCTTTGAAGATCAAGGAGTCACTTTCGACAACGAGCCAGTGCGGAATCTGCTTAAAGCAGTGACGCAGTCCAACGTCGAGTTGGAGGAGGTCCGGAGGAAACGCAAGGAGAAAAAACACTTGCGTGCCGAGGTTAGAACCACCCAGTCAGAAGTCAACGTCGCCGAGACCTTGTGGCGGCACCTGCATGCTACCGGTTTCGAGCGGTGGCTAATGCACGAGGCGTTCGGCCGGCTGGCAAGTGGCGCGAGCGACCTTCTCTTGGAGTTATCCAACGGGCAGTACGCCTTCAGGCACGACGAAAGGCTCGAATTTGAGGTCATCGACCACGCCAACGCTGGGGAGGCCCGATCTGCACGAACGTTGTCCGGCGGAGAGACCTTCCTTGCTTCACTATCTCTAGCTCTGGCGCTTGCGGACGAAGTGGCGGATTTTGCTACCGAAGGCTCGGCGCAGTTGGAGTCCATCTTTCTGGACGAGGGATTCGGAACGCTCGATCCCGATGCCCTGGATGTCGTCGCAACGGCCATCGAGGAACTCGGCGCCCGTGGTCGGATGGTGGGTGTAGTTACCCACGTCGCCGACCTCGCCCAGCGGGTACCTGTTCAGTTCAAGGTCTCTAAAGCTTCGGGCAGCGCAACCGTGGAACGTGTGGAGACATAACGTTGCCCCAAAAGGTCGCCATCGAGAGCTGGGATCCGGAGTACGGTGTTCCGTCATCCGAATCGCCGGCCGAGGAAACCGATGTCGAGATTGACCCGGACATCGAAGTTCCCTTGGCGCAGTGGACACCGATCTCTTCGCAGGGTCTGGAATCCGACGCGAAGCTCGTGTTTATTGACGGCGTGCGGCGCATCGACGCCAACGCATGGCTAGACGACGGCGTCGGTCCCCTGCGGCAGGGCATGTTCGCTTCGTTCGCGGCGGGTGCCGTAGAGGTTGGCGACCGCGCAAACCTAGACCACATTGAAATTCGTCGAGGACTTTTCGCGCCCGGTAGTCCGGAGGCGTTCTCGACACGGGCTGGAACCTATCGTCCGTTTGGCGTAGCAGGTCGCGGTGCGAACGAGCTTTCAGCAGCGCTTCAAGAACGTTTGGGCGCCTTAGAGATCGAAGTGGCTGGGAGCGTCGAGAACCAAGCCCAGCTGATTGTCGTCGACGGCCCACTCTATCGGCGACAGCATCTGCCGCGCACCATCGGCTACATCAAAACACACCGAGTTCACTACCTTAGCGGCGATGCCGAGGCAACCGTCGCAGCACTTGCGCCTCGCGAACGTACTCCCTTGTTCCGCTTCCGAACCTCTTGGACGCGCAACTCGTGGTATCTCCGGCTACCTGGGCCAATGGCGCACGCTTGGTCCGGCATCGTACGTATCGAAGCTTCAGCTGACCTCGATGTGGAGGAATGTGTCTCACTCGCTGAACTTTCCTGTAGGACGCTTCCCCGCTTCGCGTCAGCACCGCACAAAGATCCCCGCGCACCGCAGAACCTCTATCCGATTGCCGGTTTGGAGCGCGAACTGCGACGTCGCTTAGGTGATCCGAGTTATATCGAACGGTCGCTCCGAGCGGCAGCGGGCTGAAGGTGTCTCCTTTGGAATGGTGTGTTGATGGAAGAGATGGGCATTAAGCGATTCAAGGCGCGACGCATTGCTGTTGATGGTGGTTGGGTTTACCAAGCGATGGGTGGCACGGCTCGCCACGACCCTACCTCAAGGAGTCCAATGCGGAAGCTGTCGCAGCTTTCGAGTTCAGAGGGAAGGGCATTGTGATTCCTATAGATGGTGGTTATGGCATCTTCCTGAGTAACGAAGCGATAGCTGAGGAGGCGTCTCACTGTAGATCCCAAAGAGACTGAGTTCGAAGGATTGAGTTGGCCAAGTAGCGTGCCGGTCCGGACGCGATCCGCTTTGATCGCACGACGAATTGAATTGCACGAGGCGTCTTTGGCGCTTTCTCTCTGAACGGAGGAGATACGTAATTCCGCTCGCAGAAACTCTCCGCGCACCGGGCCCACCAGCGCCATCTAACTGAACACTCGTTCAAAGGCTGACGTTCTTGACCGAGGATCTCGAGCCACTCGAGTCGCCGACCGATGCGGAGTCTATGGAGTTCTTCCAAGCGTTACCGAATACCGTCGCGATGTTCCTTCTCGCACGTTTACTTCAGGCCCGATGCGCGTGCGACGCCGCGCGAGGATGCGATCGCGGCGGCACACCATGTTGACGAGACCAACTGGCGCAATGCCTCGATCATGGGGCACCGTCGCGCGCGACGTCGCGTCAGAGACCCGTTGCTATCATTCGGCAACGACGTTTGGAGATGCGTGTGGATCATGGGACGGCTACAACGGCTTGACGCAGACAGGGGACAGACAGGGGAATCCGGCTCATGATGACTAGAGCACTCGGTGTATTGGCGCTCGCAGCTTCGTCTTTCACCATTCAGGCAGGCGCGGAACCGCCGGTCCGAAACGCCTACTTCGGAGACCTGCACGTGCACACGAAGTACTCGGCCGACGCCTACAACTCCGGCGCACGTACGGGGCCGGACGCGGCTTACGCGTTTGCGAAAGGCGCCCCACTGCGGCATCCGGCCGGTCAGACCATCCGCATGCGCGGTGCGCCGCTGGACTTCCTGGCCGTCACCGATCACGCCGAGTATCTGGGTAACGTCACGGCGCTTGGCGATTCGGCGGGCCCATCGGCAGAGACGGCACCCGGCGAGGTCACCCCCAACTTTGTGAGAGAGGCGTACGGCGGCGCCTTCGGGCGGGCCCTCAATGCTGGCGAGATCGATCCTGAACTCGGGAACGAGTCGATACGTCGCGATGCGTGGCAACGCACCGTCGAGGCGGCCGAACGCCACTATGCGCCGGGTCAGTTCACGACTTTCGTGGGCTTCGAGTACACCTCGGCGCCGGATGGCATGCTGCACCGCAACGTCATCTTCAAGGGATCGCGCGTATCAGAGCTGCCCTTCGGCGCCTACGATTCCCTCAATCCGGAAGACCTGTGGGCGTGGTTGGAACGGTTGCGGTCGCAAGGGATCGAGGCGCTGGCGATTCCTCACAACACCAATCTGAGCCGGGGGAACTTTTTCCAGACCACGACGTTCGCCGGAGAGCCGATGGATGCGGCCTATGCGAAAATCCGCATGCGCAACGAACCGATCATGGAAATGACCCAGGTGAAGGGAACGTCCGAGACGCATCCGCTGCTGTCGCCGAACGACGAGTGGGCCAACTTCGAGGTGCGCGACAGGAGCATTGACGAGATCAAGGGTTCGTACGTGCGCGAGGCGTTGCTCATGGGTCTCGAACTGCAGCACAGCCAGGGATTCAATCCATACCGGTTCGGCTTCATCGGCTCCAGCGATACCCACAACACGGGCGGGTCGTACGAGGAACCCACGTATCACGGCAAGATCGGCATTGTCGATGGGCTCCCCGAGTGGCGTTTGGCGATACTCGACGAGGAGAATCCCGAAAATAACCGGCGGCCTGGTTCCACCACTACCGGGTTCGACTGGAGCGCGTCGGGGCTGGCGGCCGTTTGGGCCGAGGCCAACACGCGCGAAGCGATCTATGCGGCGCTCCGGCGCAAGGAGACCTTCGCCACCAGCGGCCCGCGAATCCGCGTGAAGTTCTTCGCCGGCTACGATCTCGACGCGGCCGACGCAGGCCGCCTGCACGCCACTGGGGTCCCGATGGGCGGCGATCTCGAGGCGCGGCCAAGCGGGAGCGATGCGCCGCGCTTTTTTGCCTGGGCGTTGCGGGATCCCTCGAGTGCGTGGCTGCAGCGCCTGCAGATCGTCAAGGGCTGGCTCGACGATGGCGCCCCGCAGGAGCGGGTCTACGACGTCGCGTGCTCCGATGGCCTCGAACCGAGCCCCGACAGCCACCGCTGTCCCGACAACGGGGCCAGCGTGGACCTCGCGACCTGCGACTTCGATTTCGACAAGGGAGACGTTGAATTGAAGGCGATGTGGGAGGATCCAGACTTCGACCCCAACGAGCGCGCTTTCTATTACGTGCGCGCGCTCGAAAACCCGACGTGCCGGTGGTCGACGTGGGACGCGAATCGGTTGGGCCTCCCGTTGCGCCCGGAGAAGGAGCCTACGCTGCAGGAGCGCGCTTGGACGTCGCCTATATGGATCTTGCCCAGGACGGCGATGTAGTCGTCAATTCGTCCGACGTGAACTTGGCCGATGCTACACAAGGTAGTACCCTAGTAGCATTGACATTAGTACCAGCGGATCCCAATGAAACTCAGCATCAGCCTCCCGGCGGAGGAGGTCGGATTTCTGGACGCCTACGCGCGTGCACAAGGCATCAAGTCACGGTCTGGGGTCATTCAAACTGCACTCCGCCTGCTGCGCACGTCGGAACTTGCCGACGACTACGCTTCGGCGTGGGCAGAATGGGACGAAGAGGACGCCACGGCGTGGGACCAATCCTCCCGTGATGGTTTGACACGGTGACTCCCGCTGTAGCGGCACGGCGGGGCGACATATGGATGGTGGATTTCAGCAGCCCGATTGGCGCCGAGGCAGCTTTCGAGCGGCCCGCAGTCATCGTGAGCAACAACGCGGCGAACGAGAGCGCGTCAGCGACGAACCGCGGCGTGGTTACGGTCGTGCCGGTAACCAGCAACATTCGCCGCGTATATCCCTTCCAGGTCAGGTTGCTAGCCCGTGATTGCGGTTTGCGGCGAGACTCGAAGGCCCAGGCGGAGCAGGTCCGGGCGGTCGCCGTCCAACGCCTCCGCAATCGCGTGGGTCGCGTGCCCCAGAGGCGGATGAACGAGGTTGACGCCGCTCTACGCTTGCATTTGAGTCTCTAACCCGGACGCTGCCCAAGCTCTGCGGGGCGAAATGGATGCCAGGGGCCAACTGGCGCGCCATGGGACGGGCTTTTCGAGGTTTCCCGTCAGCGATCACGCCGTTTGCGGATTCACCAACTCGGCACCGGGATCGCTTCGTGTCGCCACCGCCCGTCGCGGATCCAGCGCATCCCTCACCGCCTCCCCAATAAAGATCAACAACGTCAGCAGCATCGCCAGCGTGACAAACACGAAGAACCCCAACCACGGCGCCTGGAGATTCGCCTTCGCCGACGACAGCAACCGCCCTAGCGACGGCGAGTCAATCGGCAACCCGAACCCCAGGAAGTCCAGTGCAGTCAACGCCGTGATCGACCCGTTCAGTATGAACGGCAGATACGTCAACGTCGCCACCATCGCATTGGGAAGCACATGCCGCCGAAGGATCGTCAGGTTCGATACCCCCAATGACCGAGCCGCCAAGACAAACTCGTAATTCCGCGCCCGCAGAAACTCGGCCCGCACCACCCCCACCAGCGCCATCCAGCTAAACAGCCCCAGGATCCCCAGCAGCCAGAACACATTCGGCTCGACGATGCTCGCGAGAATGATGAGCACGAACAGGATCGGCAGCCCCGCGAAGATCTCGACCACGCGCTGGCCGAGCAGATCGATGAGCCCCCCGAAATACCCCTGCACCGCCCCAACGAGCACACCGATACCCGAACTAATCAACGTCAGCGCGAGGCCGAACAGCACCGAGAGCCGAAACCCGTAGAGCAACTTCGCGAACACGTCCGTGCCGCCGCCATCGGTGCCGAGGAAGTGCCTGCTGTCCGGTGGCGACGGAGTGATCTCGTAGGAGTAGTCGACGGTGTTGTAGGAATACCGCACCGGCGGCCAGAGCGCCCAGCCGTCCGCGTCGATCAGGTCCGCCACGTAGGGATCGCGGTAGTCCGCCTCGGTCTCCAGCACGCCGCCGAGCTGGGTCTCCGTGTACATCGCGAACAGGGGGAAGTGCAGCTCGCCCTGGTGCGAGAACACGATAGGTTTGTCGTTGGCGATGAACTCGGCAAACATCGAAGCCACGAACAGCACCAGGAAGATCCAGAACGAGTAGTACCCGCGCCGGTTCGACTTGAAGAGTTCGAGTCTTCGTTCGTTGATTGGCGACATCAGCTAGCCCCGCGTCTCGAAGTCGATGCGCGGATCGACGAACGTGTAGACGATGTCGCCGATGAGCTGCATGACGAGCCCGATCAGCGTGAACACGAACAGCGTGCCGAAGAAGATCGGGTAGTCGCGCTTGACGACGGCCTCGTAGCCGAGCAGGCCGATGCCGTCGATCGAGAAGATGACCTCGATCAGGAGCGCGCCCGTGAACAGCAGGCCGACGAACGCGGCCGGGAAGCCGGCGATGACGATGAGGATGGCGTTGCGGAACACGTGGCCGAACAGGACGCGCTTCTCGGTCAGCCCCTTCGACCGAGCGGTCAGCACGAATTGCTTGTTGATCTCCTCGAGGAAGCTGTTCTTCGTCAGCATGGTGAGCGTGGCGAAGCCGCCGAGGGTGAGCGCCGTGAGGGGCAGGGCGAGGTGCCAGAAGTAGTCGCGGACCTTGCCGGCGAGCGTCAGGTCGGCGAAGTGCTCGGAGACGATGCCGCGCATGGGGAACCAGTCGAGATAGGTGCCTCCGGCGAACAGGATGATCAGCACCACCGCGATGAGGAAGCCGGGGATCGCGTAGGCGACGAACACGACCGCGCTCGACCAGACGTCGAAGGCGGTGCCGTCGCGCACGGCCTTGGCCACGCCGAGCGGGATCGAGACGCCGTAGATCAGCACCAGCGACCAGAGTCCGAGCGAGACCGACACGGGCAGTCGCTCCACCACGAGGTCGAATACCGGGCGGTTCTGGAAGTAGCTCTCGCCGAACTCCAGGCGCACGTAGTTCCACAGCATGAGGAAGAACCGCTCGTGCGGCGGCTTGTCGAACCCGAACGCCTTCTCCATGCGCGCGACGAACGCGGGGTCGAGTCCCTCGCTGCCGGTGTAGGACGACTGCGACGACGGCCCCATGCTCGTGGGCGCCGACACCGAGGCCGTGGTCGAGATGTCGAGCCCCTGCGCCTGGACGATGGCCTGCTCCACGGGGCCGCCCGGCGCGAACTGCACCAGGATGAAATTGATGACCATGATCCCGAACAGTGTCGGCAGGATCAGCAGGAGACGGCGGAGAACGTAGCGGCCCAAACTACTCCCCCAGGTACTCCGCGACCTTGATGGCGCGCGCCTCGTCCCACCACCACGACTCGGTCCACACTTCGCGCGAGAGCTTCCCGGCGTCCACCCAGTCGTACCGGACCCAGTGCCCGATGCCGATCCTGGTCCTGCTCATGCCCGGGATGAGGTAGAAGTTCCACAGCATGACGCGATCGAAGGCGCGGATGGCGGCGACGTAGTCGTCCCAGGTATTCGCCGACTTGACTGCCTCCAGAAGGTGGTCGACGGCGGGATCCCGGATGTTGGGATAGTTGGCGCCGTACTCGTGGTCCGCCTCGGCGCTCGAAAAGCGCGCCATGGCGTGCGTCGGCGTGAAGTCCGTGATGAACCACATGTCGCCGCCGTCGAAGTCGCCGGAAAGCATGCGGAACACCCACTGGGAGGTCTCCGGCGACTTGATCGTCGACGTGATGCCGAGACGTTCCAGGTTGCGCAGATAGGGCATCATCGAAGCCGCCATGCCCGGTGGAATGACCAACATACGGAGATGGAACGCCTCCCCCGTGACGGAGTGAACGAGGCGCCCGTCTTCGACGTTCCAGCCGGCTTCCTTCAGCAGCGCCGCCGCCTTGACCAGGTTGTCGCGGTGCCACCCGCGGCCGCCGTGGGGCGGTGGCCGATAAGGTTCGGTGAAGACGCGCGGCGGGACGAGGTCCCGGATCGGCTCGAGGTACTTGAGTTCCCGCTCGCTCGGCAAGCCGCGCGACGCCAGCACCGAGCCGTGGAAGAAACTCTCCGCCAGGCCGTAGAAGTCGTAGTTGCGCCAGTTGATCCACTTGTAGTCCGCGACCAGCCACAGCGCCTCGCGCACCCGGACGTCCCGGAACCGCGGCTGGTCGAGGTTCCAGAACAGGGCCGCCCACAGTCCCGCCGGGTGGTTCACCGGCAGCCAGTGCTGCCTGAACATCCCGGCGCGCTTGGCCGGAAACTCGTAGGCGGTGTTCCAGAGCCTGGGGACGCCTTCGACGTTCACGTCGACGACGTCGCCCTTGAGCGACTCGGCCTGGATCTGCCCGTCGCGGAAGTAGTCCCACTTCACCTCGTCGAAGTTGTAGCGGCCGCGCATGACCGGCAGGTCACGCCCCCAGTAGTCCTCGACGCGCTCGTAGCGGATCCAGCGGCCGACCCGGAGTTCCTTCACGCGGTAAGGGCCGGAGCCGAGCGGCGGGGTGATGCTGGTCTTGCCCAGGTCCCGATCCGCCCAGAAGTGTGCCGGTAGGATCGGCTTCGAGCCGATGACGATGGGCAGCAGCGGATCGCCCCTCTGGCCCTCCCGGATGTTGAAGCGGATCTCGCGGGGTCCGATGATCTCGAAAGACTCGATGGGGCTTAGCGGGGTCGCGATGGTCGGGGATGCCTCGGTCGTGAACCGCGTAAACGTGAAATGCACGTCGTCGATGGTGACGGGCTTGCCATCGTGCCAGCGCGCGCGATCGCGGATCCTGAACGCGATCCAGGCGCCGTCGTCGGCCACCGCGATGCCCTCGGCGAGCCGGCCGTAGATCGACGCCGGCTCGTCCGCCGACCAGTCCATCAACGCGTCGTGCACCAGGTTCGCGTAGGGCCGCTCGACGTCGACGCCGAGCACGCGGTGTCCGGCGGGCACGGAGCATGGATTGATGTTGTCCCATTGGCCCGAGACCGAGATGCGCATCCTGCCGCCTTTCGGCGCGTCCGGGTTGACCCAGTCGAAGTGCTGGAAGTCGGGAGGGTATTTAGGCTCGGCGAGGAAGGCGTAGGCGTGCTTGTAGACGATGTCCGAGGCCGGCGCGTCTTCCGCGAGTGCGGTCGCCGACAGGATGAACGCTGCGATGCCCGCATGCGTGAGGTGACGCCTTCCCATGGCGCGGAACCTACCATGAGCGATGTATGGTCTTCAGAGACTTCGGTACGATACCCAGCGTTTCCCTCGGAGCGGAGGGTTGCTGCGGCTGAGCAGTCTTGAAGCGTGACGATGTCGCTGGCACCATCGCCCGCATTGGCAGCTTCGGCCAGGTAGAGTCATCGCGTTTTGCGCGAACTCAGACGACGGGAGGATCACGACGATGAAGGGCGTCCAGTTCTTGATTGACGACGAGGGAGAACGCAAGACGGTCACGATCGATCTCAGCATCCACGGCGAGTTGTGGGAGGATTTCTTCGACGCGGCTATTGCGAAGGAGCGGCAGGACGAGCCGCGGGAGCCCTTGGAGGAAGTCCGGCGCAAGGTGCTCGGAAACTGACGCTTGGAGTACGAAATCGCGTTCGTCAGGTCTGCACGCCGAGATTGGAAAGCCTGCCTCGGCAAGCGGCAGCGCGGATTCTGTCACGCATTGAGGACTTGGAGTCCGACCCGCGTCCACCGGATGCCGCAAACTGCGGGGCGAGGATGCGCTCTGGAGAGTTCGCGTAGGGGACTATCGAGTCGTATATGAAATTTCCGATGCCAATCGCCGTGTCGACGTCCTAGTGGTCAGGCACCGTAACGCCGCCTATCGTTGATTGGTGCCGCTTGGCGGAGCAGAGAGTTCGCTCATGAGGCAGAACCGCGGGTCCAGCGGTTCAGGTAGGAGGATTGCGGCGCGGGCTCGGGTTTCGGTGCCTCTTCCAGTATTAACCGTTCGCTCACAGCGCGCGCAAAGAATCGGCTATGCGTGGGTCACGTGGTCTCGAGTTCCTGCCGCGCCGCGCTGGCGAGGAAAGCCGAACGGGTCATCTGGCGTCGCTTCGCTTCGTCGTCGATCACTTCGAGCAGCCCACGATCCAGGGAGATGTTGACGCGCCGGGAGGACCCCCTGTCCCGGAGAAGCGGGATGAGGACGATGTCGGCCCCGCGCCGCCAGTCGGCCAGTTCCGGGTCGGCCTTGATCGCCTCGATCGGTCGGGGTACCGGGATGGACTCGCCATCGTCCAGGAGTCCCTCGACGTGGAAGGCAAGCGCTTCGCACCCGCGACGGATCGCGTCGTCGATGGTATTGCCAACGGAGACGCAACCCGGAAAGTCGGGAAAGCTGATGCCGTAGTCCGAATCGCGGTCTTTGTGGATGAACGATACGTAACGCACGGGGTTATCCTCCTTGGCTGCGCCAACCGGCCTGGCGATAGATCGAGATCACGGTGCCGATGGGGATGTCCTTGTCCGGGTGGGGCACGGTCACGCGGCCTCGCTTGGTCGGATGCCGGAACTGTCGATGGCTACCCTTGATGGCAACCTCGGTCCAACCGTCCTGTTCGAGCATCCGGATGAGTCTGCGACTATCGCGTTCCAACACGAGATCCTTTTGTGTATTAATGTACACAACGGTGGCCGTGCAAGACAGCGCTGAGGTGTTTGTTCCTTGCGAGTGTATTCTTGACGGGGAGCCGCTTGAGCGGTGCCTGAGACCGAGCAGGGGAGGTTTGCGATGAAACGCGTTGTTGTCACCGGCGAGAGCCAATGCGGGCTGGAGGACTTTGACGATCCCGGCGTCGCCGAGAACTACGCCAAGATCAAGATCCACTCCGCCCCCCTCTGCACCGAGTTCCATGTGTTCCTGAGGGGCATGAAACGCCCCCTCGGCGGTCACGAGGCGGCGGGCGAAGTCGTCGAGATCGGTCCGGCGGTGACCATGGTGAAGCCCGGCGACCGCGTCGTGGTCATGCCGCAGAGCGGCTGCGGCGTCTGCGATCTCTGCACTTCGGGGGACCACATCTACTGCCCGGACAAGAAGGACCCCAAGGAAATCTGCGGCAACGAGACTGGCACCGCCACCCTCGGGCAATACTGCGTGCAGCAGGATTGGCTGCTGGTGCCGATCCCGGACGATATTTCCTACGACCACGCCAGCATGGCCTGCTGCGGCATGGGTCCCGGCTTCAACGCCAACCAGACCATGCAGGTCATGCCTACGGACACGGTCCTGATCTCGGGCCTGGGGCCCGTGGGACTCGGTACCGCGATTACCGCTCTCTATCGGGGCGCGCGAGTCCTTGGGCTTGAAATGAATCCCTACCGCGTCGCTCTCGCCAAGGACATGGGCGTCGAGGCCGTCGTCGATCCCACCAGCGAAGATGCGCTGGACGAAATCATGGAACTGACGGACGGCAAGGGCGTGGACAAGAGCGTCGAATGCAGCAGTGTCGAGACGGCGCCGGAGTTCCTGGTCCAGGCAGCGGCGCTCCGGGGTCACATCGCATCCCCGGGTTGGGGAGGCCCGCTGAACGCGCGCGACGTCAACCGCAAGGGTCTGACCGTGCACGGCTGCTGGCACTGGAATCACCAGCGGGATGGCAGCGTCATGATGGGCACGATTCGCGGCGCTGCGTCCTTGCTCGACAAGGTGATCACGCATACTTTCCCGTTCAGCGAGGTGCAGCAGGCGCTGGAGACCAGGGCCAGCAACCAGTGCGGGAAGGTCATCCTGCACCCCCAGGAGCCTTCAGCCGGGGGATGTTCCCCGACCGCTGACGCGTAAGGAAGTGCTGGCATTGCCCCGTCGCCGGATGCGTACTTCCATGCAAGGAGCCTTCAGCCGGGGGATGTTCCCCGACCGCTGACGCGTAAGGAAGTGCTGGCATTGCCCCGTCGCCGGATGCGTACTTCCATGCAAGAGCTGAAGACAGGAGAACTGAAGACTTGAAGACCGTTGCCATCACCGGCGTCGAGCAGTGCGAACTGATCGACCGGCCCGTCCCCCACGCGAAGGACGACTTCGTGGTCGTCAAGGTGTTGTCGGCGCCGCTCTGCACCGAGTACGCGGACTATGCGGACGGCTGCGCGCGCGCTGAGTTCCAGCGGGGCGACGAAGATCCTTCATGCCTGGGGCACGAAGCCGCGGGCGAGGTCGTGGAGGTAGCGAGGCCCGGAAAGGTCAACATCGGCGATCGGGTTGTTGTCATGCCGGGGTTCTGGTGCGGCAAATGCCGTTTCTGCCTGAGCGGCGCCTACATCCACTGCCAGGATCCCGTCGACCCCCACGCATCCTGCGGCACCGAAGCCGGCGCCGCGGCCTACGCGGAGTATTGCCTGAAGCAGGACTGGCTGGTCCTGCCGATCCCGGACGAGATGTCGTTTGACCACGCCAGCATGGCCTGCTGCGGCCTCGGTCCGGCGTGGAACGCCATGCAGACCATGCAGGTGTCCGGCACGGATACCGTATTGGTCAGCGGCCTCGGACCGGTGGGTCTCGGCACGGTGATCAATGCCGCCTACCGCGGCGCGCGGGTCATCGGCGTGGCCCGCAACAGCTATCGCAGCCAGCTTGCGAAAGACCTCGGCGCCGAAGTCGTGCTTAACCCGGAAAAGGACGACGTGGTGTCCGAAGTTCTCGAGCGCACCGGAGGCCTGGGCGCGTCCAAGTCAGTCGAGACCAGCGGCCAGTCGCGCTACATGGACCTCCTGTTGCCGGCCACGCGCCGCCTGGGAGACTTCGCCTTCGTCGGCGAGTCCGGCGGCTACACCATCGAGGTCAGCGACGGCATGATCCGCAACGGCCTGCACCTGCACGGCATATGGCACTGGAGCCTGGCCGATGCGCCGGACATGCTGAAGATGATTTCCGAGGTGGGCGATTCGCTCGACCGGCTGATCACCCACCATTTCCCCCTTTCACAGATCGAAGATGCCTGGAGGCTGCAGATGAGCGGCATGTGCGGAAAGGTCATGGTGCATCCCCATGACTGATCAACTATGGAACGAACACAAGGGAACGTCCGGCCCCGGCGCGGGCAAGCACATCGTGCTGGTCAGCGGCGACGAGGAATACCGCTCGGAAGAAGCGCTGCCCATGACGGCGAAGATCCTGTCGGCGCATCACGGTTTTGACTGCACCGTGCTTTTCGCGATCGACCCCGAGACCGGCGAGATCGACCCCGAGCACCAGACCAATATCCCCGGCCTCGATGCACTCGATTCCGCCGACCTCATGCTGATCTTCACCCGCTTCCGGGAACTGCCTGACGCGCAGATGCAGCACATCGTCGACTACGTCAACTCGGGCCGCCCGATCATGGGCCTCCGCACGGCGACCCACGCCTTCCAGTACAGCCGCGACAAGACCGGTCCCTATGCCAAGTACGACTGCACGAACGAGGAGTTCGAGGGTGGTTTCGGTCGCCAGGTTCTCGGCGATACCTGGGTGGCGCACCACGGCCACCACGGATACGAGAGCACCCGCGCCCTGATCAATCCGGCATCGAAGGACCATCCGATCCTGCAAGGCGTCGAGGACGTCTGGGGAACGACGGATGTCTATGCCGTCGGCGAGTTGACGGGCAATCCGCAGGTCCTGCTGGACGGCCAGGTACTTGTCGGCATGAACCACGACGACGAACCCAAGCCAGACACAATCACAATGCCCATCGCGTGGATCAAGGAGTACACCGGGGACGAAGGCAAGGCGTCGCGGGTTTTCTGCACGACCATGGGCGCCGCTACCGATTTGCGGAGCGACGACCTGCGCCGCCTGCTGGTCAACGCCGCGTACTGGGGCATGGGAATGGAGGACAGCATCGATCCGAGCCGCAGCGTCGATACGGTGGGAGACTACCACCCGACGCCGTTCGGATTCGGCACGCACCAGAAGGGCCGGAAGCCGTCCGACTACGCCTGATCATGCGGCGTGTTCCCATAGTCGCGTCGCTGTTGATATCGGTGGTGGTCGTTGCCCTGTGACAGCAACGCCGTTCCAAGGCTGACAGCTCGCGAGGTTCGAGGTGTTGCGCTGGCCGAAAATGCTACTTCTCACCATCCGACGGACGCAAGGAACTCCGAAGCGATGGCGTTGAATTCCGCGGGTTTCTCGAAATAGGTGGAGTGTCCCGCCCCGGCGACCCGCTTGAGCGGCGCGCCAATGTCGGTGGCGACGGATTCGAGGACTGCCGGCGGGAACAACGGGTCGAGGTCGCTCGACAGAACCAGGAACGGAACGCCGGAGTCGATCACGGCAGCGGGCTCCACGTACACGGCGTCGGCGCGCAAGTTTGGCCGCGCCAGGGTGTTGAATGCGGATATCTGCCGGTACAGCACCGCCCCGGCGGGATGGCGCTCGGCAAACTCCGCACTGTACGCCAGGTTGATCAGGCCCCCGGCTTCGGCAAGTTGTTCGGCGATCTGGCGCATGTTGGCGAAGGTCACCTCCGTGCGGATCGCGCCCGGGGTGTTCCCGAGCAGAACACCCGTCACCCGATCCGTCCGGTATACGGCCATCCGAACCCCCGTCCAGCCGCCCATCGACTGGCAAACGATGACCGCACGGTCGATGCCGGCCGCATCCATCACCGAGACCACATCCGCCTCGTAGTGTGCTGCGCTCCGTTGCTCCGGCGGACAGAGAGATCGTCCGAAACCCCGGTGGTCGAACACGACTACATGGTGGTCCGCGGAGAACACCGGTACCTGCTGCCACCAACTCGCCGCATTGCCGCCCGCGCCATGGGCGAAGACGAGCGCTGGTCTGCCCGGCTCGCCATAGGTGTCGTAGTAGATGGATGTTTCACCGTTTTGCGCGTAGGGCATCTGGGCTCTCCGAGGTTGTTTCGAATGGCAAGACAAATACGTCGACCGAGTCGAGGCGTGTCCCGATCATTGCTCCCGTTCTGTCCTGCCCTTCGGGCGAACGGTGGTCGGCGTCGAGTCCGGGTAGGCCACCAGGGGGCCGCTGCCGGGCGAACGGATCGCCTTCTCCCCAACGTCGAACGCCAGCAACGCGTCCTCGCGCGTTTCGTGGAGTTCGAGCGCGCGGGCGAGACCGGTCGTTGACAGAAGAGAGCGCAGAGAGCTCTTTTCCGGCGAGCAGACCGCGAAACGCGCCGAACAGCGAGCTTGGGTGCGCGCCGCAATCAGGAGGGCGCGGATACCTCCACTTCCGATATGGGTCAGATTCGACGTGTCCAGGATGATCGGACCCCGCCCGTGGCGTCGAATCATGTCGTCCAGGAACAGGCCGAACCCCTGTGCTCCGGACCAGTCAACACGTCCGGCGACAGAGACGATGAGGACATCGCCCATTCGAGAGCTGTCCAGCTCCATTGCCACTCATTCACGTGCCGAGCGCCGATCGCGAGATCATACCCGCCGGTGCCCCCGCAGGGCACACTTATTTGAAGATCAAACGGGAGCGCGTACGCGATGGCAAGAGAACTTGTGCCTGGCCCATCATCTGCTTGACGACTTCAGCAACCGCAGGGTGATGGAAAAAGCCCGGAGAGATTCGAGAGACGGTGAGTGAGAGGTCAACCGATCCGTGGATATTTGCGGTTCGGTACTCTAGTGTGCGGACTTCACGTACAAGACAGACAGCACCATGCCGACCTACCAATACTGCGACGCCCTGCAGACCGAGCTCGGCGGGACCGGTGTGCTCACCGCCACGCTGAACCGTCCGGAACGGCTGAACGCGTTCGACGGCGAGTTGCGCGAAGCCATCTACGACATGCTGGCGGATGTGCGTGAAGACGGCGACGTGCGGGCCCTGGTGCTGACGGGCGCGGGCCGCGCGTTCTGCTCCGGTGCCGACCTCGGAGCGGCGGACCAGCGCAAGTGGCCGTCGCGTCCCCATGAGCCGAGGTTCATGTGGTGTGTCGACCTGCTGGAGATGCCCAAGCCGACGATCGCCGCGATCCATGGCGCCGCCGCCGGCGGCGGGCTGGGCCTGGCGCTCCTGTGCGATATCCGCATCTGTTCGGATCGCGCCCGCCTGATTCCGATCTGGAACAAGCGGGCAATTCACCCGGACGACCTGGTTACATGGACGTTGCCGCGGCACGTCGGGTACAGCCGGGCGCTCATGTGGCTGTACCTGGCCGAAGACATCCCGCTCGACGAAGCGAAGAGCACCGGCCTCGTCATGGAGATATGTGCGCCCGAAGATCTGATGCCGCGCGCGCAGGCGCTCGCGGAGAAGCTGGCGGCGGGCCCCACGCTGAACTATGCGCTGACCAAGCAGGCGGTGCTGCGGGGACTGCTGCGAGAGCCGAAGGACTCGGCCATGATAGAGGTGTGGGGCCAGAATCGCGTGTCCGAAAGCGAGGACCGGGAGGAAGGCGTACGCGCTTTCAGGGAGAGACGCGCACCGGTGTTCAAGGGCCGATAGATGATCCCCCCGCTTCACCTGGTGCGTTGGACTTGGCGGCGAACCAGGGTGTAGTTCTGCAGGCGCAAGGGCGCTGGCTACGACCGAGTGCGCCGTGAGCAGGCTGTCCTTCCTGTCGGGTCCCGGCGCGTGGAAACATGCGTTGGCGCTGATCGTCCTGGCGGCGGCGCTGTGGGTGGGTCATCCGGCACTGGCGCTCGTAGCGGGCGCCGCGGTGAGCCTGGCGCTGCAGCCGGATTGGCCTGCGTACATCAACCGCGCAGGCCAGCTTTTCCTGAAGGCCGCGATCGTGTGCCTGGGTTTCACCCTGAACGTCCAGGTCCTCTGGCAGACCAGCCGGGACTATTCGTGGCTGGTCCTCGTGTTCGTCGCCTGCACCCTGATCGCCGGGCTCGTCATCGGCCGGCTGATGAGAGTGGATGAGGACCAGTCGCGGCTCTTGAGCACGGGGACCGCGATCTGCGGCGGCACCGCCATCGTGACACTTGCGCCCATCATCCGCGCACGGCCGGCGTCGGTGGCGATCTGCATCGGGATCGTCTTTGTCCTGAACGCCATCGCGATCCTGGTAATGCCCGGGATTGGTCGCTACCTGCAGATGACGCAGGACCAGTTCGGCGTCTGGGTGGCGCTCGCGATCCACGATACGAGTTCGGTGGTGGGGGCCGCCGCCATCTTCGGGGACCGCGCGCTTGAAGTCGCGACGACGGTCAAGCTGGTCAGGACGCTGCTGCTCATCCCGGTTGCGCTGTTGGCCGGAGTCCTGTTGCGGCAGAGCGAAGCCAGGCTGCGGATACCGGCGTTCCTGCTCCTTTTCGTGGCGGCGTCCCTGGCGGGAAGCCTGCTGCAGCCGCCGGTCGGGATCGTCGCGCAGACGAAGGGGGTGAGCCACGTGCTGCTCATCGTGGCGCTCTTTTGCATCGGGATGGAGATCCGGCGCGCGACCATCGCGTCGCTGAACGGTCGGGCCATCTGGCTCAGCGTCACGCTGTGGCTGATCCTGTTGCCGGTCACGCTCTTCGCCGCGCTGACCCTTTGATGGGAATATCGATAGAGTGAACGATCACTTCATCGGAGTGCGCGACTTGGTTACCTTGCGTTGACATGAGCATCCGCTCCGTACACCTCGACTGGCAAAGCGTTCTGAGTCTCGCGCTGGTGGCGGCATTCTTCGTTCTGACGCTGATCCCCGTGCCTTGACCGCCCGCGCCGCTCGTGCGTGCGGGAACTGGCCGAAAACGAACCGGCGGGAGCTTGCGCGCTAGCTGTATCGATACCTCTCGAACGAGCACTTTCGAGCGGAGTCGGGCTAGACTCCGGCTTTCAGCGATAGCGGCCTCGATGCCGAGTGGGCGAGTCTGTGGAACAAGACGACGTAAATGACCGGATGGAGGATTGGGCAGAGTCGTTCGACGACTACGGCCCCGAGTACTGGGAACAACACATCCACGACGACGTTTACGGCGACGACGACGACGTTTACGGCGACCACGACTACGACCTTGAGTACGCCGAGTATTCGTTGGAGCGGGAGCAACGTCAACGTGCGGCGAAGTCGTGCATTGGCTCAGCGATTCTCCGTTCGTCGTGAAGTCGGGCCCGTCTGGCTCGCGCAGGTGCTACTCCTGCAGGAGGTACAACACGCGCGTTACGAGCATGGATGCTGGCGCTGCTCCGGTTGCTATCATCCGAGCCGAAGTCTGTTCCCTTGAACGTCTTCGCCCGGAGGAACTCGCCGCGATTCGCAGGGAGATCAAGGCGCTGCGGCAGCACTATAAACACCCCGACTCGGGCGGGTGGCGTTACGGGGAGAACCGTCATCGCCTCGTTGCGTATGCCCTTGCATACTACCCATGCCAAGTCGAACTCTTCGGCGAGGCCATCCAGGAAGCGTTCGACGGGTTCAGGGTGCCGCGCAAGTGGGACTTGACTCCGAAGGACGGTCTTCTCGGTGCTCGATACGCGATTGTGGGATGCGGTGCCGGACCGGAACTTTATGGATTGCTCAGGTACGTCGCGAACTGCCTGTATGCCTCCGGTCACCGCGAAGATGTGGTTCCCGACATTCGCATAACCCTGTTCGAACCGGAATTGGAATGCTGGAGCTGCCTGTTTGAGGCGGTTACCAAGCCACTGATCCAGCGCGGACAATGGTTGGCCGAACAGATGGGCGCGGGACGGATTCGAATCGAATGGTCGCGGGAGAGGGAACCGATCCCCGAAATGAACATTCAGGGCAAATATGACCTTGTCATCGTTCAGCACGTGCTGAACGAGTTGAATGAGCGTATCTGGTCCGGGTGGCTGCAGCGTGTCATGAGAGACAATGTCCGCTCCCGGGGAATTATCTGCGTCATCGACCCCGAGCGCGATGTCCACTCGGAACTGCGATCATTGGGATTTGATCGCTCCGTAAAGCTTGATTTCCGGTGGAGCGAAAATGGTGCCAGGAAGTTGGATCCCGTTGCGACGAAGTTGTTGTTCACGGGTGAGTCGGGATTGATAGAGAGACTGAATGTGCGTGCGACCGCGCTATTCTGGGAGAAGACGACCGCAGTCAGGGTCGGTCCCCGGCTACCGCCGAGTCGCGTCCCCCGGCCGTCGCTGGTGCCGCGCGCATCCGGGAACTACCGCGGGAGGCGGTCCTGATCGCCGGCGGCGCCGCGAATCCGTACTACAATCCACCGCGACGGCGGCGAATCTGATCAGGGGGACAGAGAACCATGGAGAGTTTCGAACGGCAGTGCATCGCGGCAGAACTGGTGCAGCTCCGGGAGGAGGGATGCGACGTGGCGGCCTTCGAGCCGCATGTGAATGAGGCGCTCGCAGACGAGTCTGCGGACGACGCCGTGCTGGTCGATCTCTACGACGCGCTCGAAGCCCTCTCGCCCGAGCCCTCGTTCCCCTTTGAGGAACCGTCCGATCTTGAAGGTATCCGTGCATTGCGGCCGGACGGGCCGAGACGCATGGAGCTGAACCTCTCGGATGACGCCCTTCGCGACCGCATCCTGGGCGCCTGGCTCGGACGTGCGGCGGGGTGCCAGCTCGGCAAACCGGTCGAAGGCTGGTTGCGGGAGCGCATCGACAAGTACCTCGAATCCACCGGCGCGTTGCCGCTCGACAACTACATTCCCTACACCGAAGGCGCGATCCACCCGCGCCTGAAATCCAGCACCCTGGGCAACTTCGACTGCATGGCGCGCGACGACGACATGGACTACCCTATCCTCGGCCTGCTCGCGCTGGAGCGGAACGGGGCGGACCTCACGGCGCGCGACATGGCGAACACCTGGCTCGACCGGATGCCGTTCCATTTCCTCTACACGGCCGAGCGGGTCGCGTACCGGAACTTCGTGAATCTGCGTTGGCCCCCGGAGTCGGCGGCCTGGCGCAATCCCTACCGTGAGTGGATCGGGGCGCAGATTCGCGCCGACATCTTCGGCTACGTGGCGCCGGGGTGGCCCGAGAAAGCGGCGGAACTCGCGTTCCGCGACGCGAGCATCTCCCACACCAAGAACGGGATCTACGGCGAGATGTTCATGGCCGCGATGCTGGCGGCGTCCTTCGTGGCCAGCGACATCGAAGAGATCATCCGGATCGGGCTGTCGGAGATTCCGGCGAACTGCCGGCTCGCGGAAGCGGTGCACGATACGGCGGGCTGGTGCCGGGAGTCATCCGACTGGGAAGCGGTCTGGGAGCGCATAGCCGAGAAGTACGGCCACTACCACCGGGTGCACACGATCAACAACGCGGCGCTCGTCATAATGGGCCTCTTTTTCGGCGCCGAAGACTACGAGCAGGGCATCGTGGTCACGGTACGGGGCGGCTGGGACACGGACTGCACGGGTGCCACGGTCGGGTCGATCTTGGGCTCGAAGTTCGGCGCGGACGCCTTGCCGGACAAGTGGGTCGGAGTCCTCAACGACCGGCTCATGTCATGCGTGCGCGACTGCAACGACAATCGGATCTCGGAACTCGCCGAGCGTACGCATCGCGTCGCGCGTCAGATCCTGTAGCAGGGGTAGCCGCCAGGAAACCCGTCGGTCCTGCGCCGAATCTCTACCGGGCCGCGCGCCAGCAATTTGAGGAACAATTCCAATGGTGGCTTAGGCGGCCTGCGGGAGCCGTACTAGAATCGCGCACTTTCAAATTCAGCGGCGAACTTGACTTTGGGGGTCCGAAATATGGCAAGTCTGGAACGGCAACTCCTTCGATTGGAACTGGTGCAGCGACGGGAGGAGGGATGCGACGTTGCGGCCCTTGAGCCCCGCGTGGAACAGGCGCTCGCGGACGAATCGGCGGACGATTCGGTGTTCGTCGCGCTGTACGACGAACTCGACGCGCTCGAGCCTGCCCCGTCGTTTCCGTACGAGGAACCTTCCGATCTCGAAGCCATCCGCGCGTTGCGGCCGGATGGGCCCAGGCGCATGGAGGCGGGGCTTGGGGACGACACGGTGCGCGACCGCATCCTCGGCGCCTGGCTCGGGCGGGCGGCGGGATGTTTGCTGGGCAAACCTGTCGAGGGCTGGTCCCGTGAGCGCATCGACACGTACCTCGCATCGACCGGCGCGCTGCCACTCGACAACTACATACCGTTCGTCGAAGGTTCCATTTCGCCGCGCCTGAAAGACAGCACGCGGGACAACATCGAGTCCATGGCCCGGGACGACGACATGGACTACCCGATCCTGGGCCTGCTTGCGCTGGAAGAAAACGGTGCGGACCTAACCTCGCGCCACATGGCGCATACCTGGCTCAGCCGGATGCCGTTCCACTTTCTCTATACGGCGGAATCCGCGGCGTACAGGAACTTCGTCAATCGCGTGTGGCCGCCGGAGTCGGCGACCTGGCGGAATCCCTTCCGCGAGTGGATCGGCGCGCAGATTCGCGCGGACATCTTCGGCTACGTGGCGCCTGGATGGCCGGAAAGAGCGGCGGAACTGGCTTTCCGTGACGCGAGCATTTCCCACGTCAAGAACGGGATCTACGGCGAGATGCTCATGGCCGCGATGCTGGCGGCAACCTTTGTGACCAGCGACATCGAAGAGATCGTGAAGATCGGACTCTCGGAGATTCCCGCGAACTGCCGGCTCGCCGAAGCCGTGCACGACACTGCGGGCTGGTGCCGTGAACTGTCGGACTGGGAGAGCGTCTGGGATCGAATATACGAGAAATACGGGCACTACCACGGCGTTCACACGATCAACAACGCGGCGCTGGTAGTCATGGGCCTCTTTTTCGGCGCGAACGACTACGAGCAGGGCATCGTGGTCACCGTGCGGGGCGGCTGGGACACGGACTGCACCGGCGCGACGGTGGGGTCGATCCTTGGCGCGAAGTTCGGGGCGGATGCCCTGCCGGACAAGTGGATCGGCGTGCTGAACGACCGCCTCATGTCCGTCGTGCGCGAATGCAACGACAACCGGATATCGGAACTGGCCGAACGCACGCATCGCGTCGCCGAGCAGATGCTGCGGGCGCCGGTTGTGGAAGAGACCGGGACCGAGGCCGGCGCCGAAGGTGATGCGGGCGAGTTCGCCGGGAAATGGGCGCTCGACATGACCTGGGGCAGGCACAACCTCACGGTCAACGAAGACTTGTCGGGGCATATAGAAATGGAGGCCTTCGGCGAGGTTTCCAAGGTGCGCAACGTCCGGGTGGACGGCAACAGGGTGTCCTTCGTGTTCGGCGTGGACAAGGGGGACTATCTCATCGACATCGAATTCGAGGGCATGATCGACGGCGATCGCATCGCGGGCAAGTGGACAAGCGACGGCTTCGATTCCCCGGCAACTGGAGTCAGGGTCTGATCATCGCGCTGCGGCAGCCTGGGACTGCGTGTCCCGCTACCGTGGCTGCCTGACCAGAGTAGGCTTCTTGCGCTTCTCCGCCTGGCCGCACTGCCCAACCCGGCGGAACGGAAATTCGAGTTGAAGCCCTACCTCGGGCCGGTGCCAAGTCCCGCGCCGGGCGAGAGAAGCGGGAGTGCCTGCGGGTACATCCGATTGATGCCGGCGTTCGAGGAATCGATCACGCCGTCTCGAATCACTGAATCGCGGGATGACCTCAAGGGGATCTACCGGTACCTTGGGGGCGGGGATGGTCAAGAAGTCATCTACATTGGCAAAGGGTCTATCAGGCGCCGGTTTCAGGAGGAGGCAGCGCGGCGGCAGTGGAATGTATCGAGAATCGAGTACTCGGCCCTTGACGATGACCAGACAGCGTATGAGTGGGAAGCCTGGTGGATTCAGCGGCACCGAGAAGAACACGGCGATCGACCCCGATACAACTCGGTAGACAGTCACGACCGGATAGAGACTTAGGGCGGGTCCACACCTTGGCATGACGTCCGATGCTCGTCGACCATTAACATTGGCGGGAATACCCATCGAACCGCCCCGGCTGGTGGTTTCAATGCGGGAGTGGCCTTGGGGGGATCTGTACTTCGCATCGTAGTAAGCCTCGATGCCCGGCTATAGCGCTTCCGCTTTGTCGAGAATCCTCCGCGAGTGGGACAGCACTACTTGGGCCATTCTCTGCGAGAAGTCCTGGTCAATTCGGTAATCGGCGTCCGCCCGCCGGGTTCGGCACTGGTCCAGCATGTACCCGAGACCTTTCAGCGACAACGGATTCAGGTTATGCGTGAGGGCTTCGATCAGTCCGGCGTGTACGCTGCCGCGTTCGGGAAGCGAGAGGCGGGCGTCTTGAGCTGCCGAACGGCATCGGTGGAACGCGGCGTAGTAGCCTCTGCTCGCGGCGTTTCGCCAGTCCACCTCGGATGTGCCGCGACCAAGCGCTTCGGCTGCGGCCAGCAGAACTTCAGGCGTTACCGCCATCGGTCATGGACCCCGTAAAGACAGCGATGAATCGGAGCCCGGGATCCGCCATGAGGTCGGTTCGGGCAGTGACCTCGTCAGCCAGGCGCTCGTTCATTTCAGCTGCGACCCCCGGCGGAGCGGCGATTACTCGTTCGTAAAGATAAGACTCCGCAGGATTGTCATACCTGAGCCTGATGGCCGTATTCGATGTACGCACATCCTGGCTGCGTTGGATCTCCCCAAGAATCTGTAGGACCTCACGAATGCCCTGTTCTCCGAACGTACCCGCATCTACTGCGTCGGCCAGCTGCCGAGCCCTTTCTGACAGGGGATTGGGGTCGGCTGGAACGAGGTAATCCCAGTGATCGCAAAGGTCTCTCGCCCGCCTGAAGTGTCCCGACTCCAGGGCCGCGTGGATCGCGTCGTTGAGCGACTCTACTTCGTCGGGGTAGGCGTTCATGGCGTTCGGCAGACTCGAGAGCTTCCTGCTGGAGCGGTTGCGGTGCCGAGGCTAGCACAAGGTGTTGGCAGGAAGCTGTAGGACGGGTGTAATTGCCCATGTAGTCCTCCAGCGCCATCAACTGTAAGTGACAGCTTTCTGTTTTCGTTTTTTGGGTGAAACGCTCCCGCCGGAATTTGATCAGGTCGCGGCCCTTGGGCAGACTCATCGGCTTGGAGCCCGACCCTTGATCGTGCCGTCGGCAACCCAGTCGCAGAGTTTTTGACCGTCACGCCAAGCGGTAATCACTGCTGACTTCGACGCACGGTCGCGAATCGGCATCCCGCGTGCGGTTCCAGATCCCCAGAACGTCCCGTTCAGGCCGGCGAATGCACGCAGTTGAACATAGAGCTGGAGCAGTAGCGAGAAGATGGCAGATTTCACGACACCCCTCGACACCGAAAACGACGGCCTTGAGGTCGTCGGCGGCAAAGGCCGTTCGCTTGCACGTATGGCGCGAGCGGGATTTTCAGTTCCCGGGGGATTCCAGGTAACGACCGCGGCGTACCGCACCTTCGTATCGGACAACGATCTTGGGGAACGTATCCTCGAACTCGCACGACCCGAAATCGTCGAGCGCGGCATCTCGTTCGAGAAGGCGTCCGAGGCCATCCGCAGGCTGTTCGAAGAACATTCGCCAGCCGATACCATCGTCGCGGCGATCCGTGAAGCGCATGCAACCCTCGATGGCGATCCCGCGCTAGCCGTGCGGTCATCGGCCAACGCCGAGGACCTGCCAGGACTCTCGTTCGCGGGGCAGCAGGAAACCTACCTCAACGTGCGCGGCGCCGACGCGGTCGTCGAGGCCGTGAGGAAATGCTGGTCGTCGCTGTGGACGCCGCAGGCGATCAGCTACCGCCACCAGAACGGCATCGACCAGGCAAGCGTCGCGATGGCGGTTGTCGTGCAGATCATGGTGCCGTCCGAAGTTTCCGGCATCCTTTTCACCGCGAACCCGGCGACCGGCGAACGCAGTGAAATGATCGTGAATGCCAGCTTCGGCCTCGGCGAGGCGGTGGTCAGCGGACAGGTGACGCCGGACACCTACATCGTCGACAAGGCCTCGCTCGAAGCGAAGGAAACCGTGATCGGACCGAAACTGCAGCAGGTCGTGTCCGACGGCGAGCAGGGCGTCGTACTCACCGACGTCGATGAGGGCGAGCGCGATCGTTCGTCGCTGTCCGATGTGATGCTTCGGGAACTGGCCCAGGGGGCGCTCGCGATCGAGCAGCTCTACGACGGCCTCCCCCAGGACATCGAGTGGGCGTTCTCGAACGGTCAGCTCTTCCTCTTGCAGTCACGCCCGATCACGAACCTGCCGGTGCAACCCATCGAGGTCGACTGGTCGCCTCCTCCTCCTGCGCAGTTCATGAGCCGGCGCCAGATCGTCGAGAACATGCCGGACCCGATCTGTCCGCTGTTTGACGAACTCTATCTGACCGAGGGGCTTGAATCCGCGCGCAAGGGCGCCAGCATCATGATTGGCGGCGGGCCCCTGTTCATGTCCGTGAACGGTTACGCGTTCCAGCGCTTCGACTTCCCGCAGGTTCACCGGATGAAAGAGGCCAATAAGGAAGAGGACAGGCTCAAGGCGGTGTCGGAGGCAGCGATCGAGGCCGCCGAGCGCGATGCGACGCTCGCAAGGGAGAGGCATCGGCAGGATATGGCGCAGCAGGAAGCTCACGACCTGGCCCTGTTTGCATCGGAACTGCCCGAGGCGGACCGGGGCGAGTTCGAAGCCTGGGTCGCGACGCAGGACGACCCGAACCTCGCGCATACGGTGAGCATGCCGGAGAGCAAGAATCCGACGTATGCGTTCGCTACGAAGACGGATTTCAACGAGCGCCAGCTCGGCGAGTGGCACACGGTGACGCGTCCACGACTCATCGGCGTCGGCGCGAAATGGAAGAAGGTGGACGTGGCAACCGCATCCGACGAAACGCTCCTTGCGGGCATGCGCGAGATGGCCATCGAGGAGGGCTACTACTGGTCGAGCAATTCGAGCCATTCGTTCGGCGTCGCGAAGTCCACGGACGACCAGTTCCAGTGTTTCCTCCGCGAGACGCTGCCCGATCATCATTTCATCAGCGGTCAGTTCCTGTCCGGTATCGAATCGAAAACGATGCAGGCGAACGCCGACCTGTTCGAGATCGCCAAGAAGGTCCGTGCCAACGAAGAACTGGCCTACGTCGTCATCGTGACACCCGCGCAGTTCCTCATGGCGGAACTCGAGCGGCGCGACGATGCTCGCGAGGTGGTGGCCGACATTCGCGCGTATCTCGCGGCGTACGGTCACCAGGGCTATAGCATGGACTTCGTCGAACCGACGCAGGTCGAGGATCCGTCGGCGCTGTTCGCGTCGCTGAAGGCGATGGTGCAGGACCCCGACTACGATCCGAAGCAGCAGGAAGAACGCGCGGCGAACGTGCGAACCGAGAAGCATGCCGAGATTCGGAAGCTGCTGCATGGCCTCGAGTACTGGCAGTTCCGCTATCGCTGGTGGCTTGCGCGACGCTACAACTACATCCGCGAGGAAGTCGCGTTCCATTTCGGCTACACGTGGTCTTTGCTGCGGCCGATGGCGGCGGAACTCGGTCGGCGCATGGTGGAGGCAGGTACGTTCGGCGAACCTGACGACACCTATTTCCTCGTGACGAAGGAACTCGAACGCGCGATCGAGGCACGTCTCAAGGGCCAGGCTTTGCCAGAGCTCGGCAAGCTCGCCGAGGAGCGGCGAGAGCTGCGCGAGGCCCGCAAACGGCACCATCCGCCGGGCACGATTCCCGATGAGGCGCGCGCCAACCCGGGTGTGTCGTTCAAGGAGACGCAGATACTGAACGACGACGCGAGTGACACCCTGCGCGGCTTTCCGGTCAGCTCGGGTCGTGTTACGGCGCCGGCCAGCGTCGTCACGGGCGGGAGCGAGTTCGACAAGATGGCGCCAGGTTCGATCCTCGTCAGCCCGCTGACGACGCCGGCGTGGACGCAACTGTTCGCGCACGCCGTTGGTCTGGTAACGGACATGGGCAGCATCCTCGCGCACGGTTCCATCGTCGCGCGCGAATATGGCATTCCGGCCGTGCTCGGCGTCGGCAACGGCACCGTGAGGATCGAACACGGCCAGATGATCACGATCGACGGAGACGCCGGAACAGTCGTCCTGCACGACGCCGCCGATTCGGCCTGACCTTGGGACGCTGTCTCAAGGCCAGAGGGGGCGATGAGCGCTAGTCGACGCCGAACGCGAATACGTATCCCGGTCTCGGGATGGGGTCAACGTGCTCCCGCTGCCCATCGAGTTGCTGCGCGTTGGCGCAGACGATTGCGGTGTGGCGTGAGACGGAACGGCAACCGCGGAAGCTCGGCCCGTGATCTGCAGCTTTGCCGCATGGCGGCTGCCGGATAGCCAGTCGGCGCGTTGATGGTCCGGACGTGGCGCTGATCACTGTCTTTCTGCTGGGTTTCATCGACATCTTCCTGCCGGTGCCGATGATCCTCGCCATGGAAGGGCCCATCGAGCCGGCCTTCGTGGTCGTTGGCATATCGGGAGTGGCGAGCAGCCTGTTTTTCGTCTATGGCTCCTGGCCAATCAGGCGCTGGCTCGTGCGCCGGTACGGCACGGACAGCCTGGTCTTCAGGCGAACGGAGAGGTTCATGGTCAAGTACGGCGCCGTGGGCGTTGGGCTGCTCGCGCCCATGATCCTCGGGCAGGCGTTGACGGCCGTGGCCGCCGTCGTACTCGGCGCGCCGACGAGGAAACTCGCTGCCTGGATGATTGTGGGTATCTGGCTGTGGACAGCCATCTATTACGCGGCCGTCGTGATGGGCGTGTCAGCGATTGGCTGACCATGATCACAACCGGGCATCGCGTACGGTCCCAGCGGCCGCCGACGCTACGCCCACTAATGCAGCCGTTCCGGGGCCACTTCGAACTTGTGCCCGTTGACCTCGGCGAAGTAGAGGCGGTCGGCATTTGCCTCAAACCATTTCCGCCATTCCGAGGGGGTGTCAAATGACTCCTCCGTGTAGCGGTCGAGCACCCTGCGCGCCAGGGCGTTTTCGCCGTCCTGCTCCAACAGGCTGATGGCCACATCCAGGATCATCGGGTCTCGATTCGATGTCTCCAGCGAGGCGGCGTCGTCGTCGACGACATAGGACAATCGCTCGGAACCCGGCACCAGGTACTCCACGTTCGCTTCGTAGTACTCGAGGTACTTTTCGAGGTCCGTCCCGAATCGTTCAACCACCTCCGGGGCGAGCCTTCCCAGGATTCTCTGCTCCAGGAATTCCTCCTTGGTGGGGATTTCTATCTCCCGAGCCAATATCTGCTGTTCGGCAATCGTGAGTTTCTGGCCGGATTCCTGCTTCTGCCGCAGGAACTCCTCTTCGCTTTTTTCGGCCGTGCGAAGGAAATCGACGTAGCCCTGGTAGGAGTGCTCGGACTTTGAAGCCCGGTAGGAAACGTCCAGTGCGATGTTGCGTGTGAACGCGCCCCGCTGCCTGCGCGTATAGGGCTTGTCGCCGTCGAACCGGGCGATATAGTGGATCGCGTTCACGAAGACGAGCTTCGCCTCGTCGGTCATCTCATCCGGTGCCGCGGCAAACCCCCAGTGAAAGAGATTGCCGTGGCGTCCCAACGCCACCGCATTCGAGAGTTTCGTGTTGACACCGGAGGCAATGACCTCCGAATCGCCGGCTTCGACAAACCCGTGGCCATGGGAAACCATGCCGATGGGGAATCCATCGCCGTCCTTGTAGCCTTCCGTCTGGACACGCCACATGGGCAGGGAATCCGGGAGATCGCGTCCGACGTGGTACTCGAAGTAGTTCGACGGCGTTTCCTCTTCGGTGAAGGTCAGTTCAACCCTGTTCGGAACATTGAAGACCGGGTGCTCCTGCTCCAGGTCGTGTGCGTGCGCATCGAGGCAGAGGCACAGCCAGTCCATCTTGTATTCGAGCGGCAGACTGACACGGGGGCTCATGGTGTCGATCAGTATCGCGGCCCGGTCGAATTCGGCTGTCAGGTACAGCGCGGGTTCATAGATCCAGCTTCCGTCCTCGTTCTGTTCGCGTATTGCTTCCTTGATCGGCGTGATGTCGTCTCCGAATATGGTGACGTCGTAGCCGTCGGATGCAGCTTCGGTGTATTCGTCCGCAAACACGACGTCGACAACCGAAAAGTGCCGCGAAAGGAATCGCTCGAAGCCCGGCGTTCGCGCCTTCTTGAATTCGAGCAGGCGATCGGGAGCGGTCTGGAACGTCGATTCCATGTCCGAGAGCTGCGCGGTTTCGGGGTTTACCCCAACATAAAGCACGCGCAGATCGGACTTTTCGGTGGCAAGCACGGCTGTACACCAACAGGCGGCCAGCAACGTCGGCAGAATGACGAACAACTTCCTCATGACGAGTCCTCCTCGCTCAACAGGGCCACGGCCAACTGCTGAGTCTTGGTTGTTGGCGGCAGACAGTAGTCCGCATCGCAGATTTGATACCTGAGCCCGACAGTGATCGTGGCTTCACCGCTGCCCTGCTCGGAAACGGCCAGTTCTCTGAAGAACAACAAATCATTCGCACCGGATTCGTAGATTCGCGTATTGGCTGCTGTCTTGTGCGGAAGGGTCGGAGGCCCGTTCCAGTCATCCACGATCAACAATTCGGGACCGTGCTCCAGGATCAACTCGGTTTCGATGAACGGCTGCTCGGGAGGTACCTTCGCGTAGATGTACCAACCGGGCATGATGCGCAGCTTCATTGCAGCGACGACGGCATCGCCAGGACCGGGATTGACCGAGACCGCCGCCGCGCGCATGGAGAGCGGGTCGCGACTGACGGGGGCGGCGGGCTCAAGTTCCAGCACCGCCAACTCGAACCTCTCGAGGCTCAGCTCATCGGCACTGCTTGCCGCCGGCGGCAGCCAATGAGCAAACCCGATGATCGCCATCAGCAGGATGGGTCGAAACAAATGGAAGCACCTTCAGCCTTGCAGGTCGGTTATAGCGGAGATGCCGGCGATCCGCCATTGCTCCTCGCGGTTGCCCACGAGAAAGACGGAGTTGACGGTTCCGCCGGCCTGGCCGCTGGCCGTCACGCTCACGACCACGCCGCGGGAACCCATCTGGGCAGCGCGTACCTCGCTTGCTTCGTTCCTGTCGGTCATCGCGGCGAACCTTTCGCGGGCAGCGGCGGCATCCTCGAACTGCTCCACTTCGCCGGTGCCGACTTCGGTCAGCGGATAGCTGCAGTGGCGCGCGCAGGCATCGAACTCGCCGCTCGCGAGCGCCGCATGGAATCGTTCGACGACGCCCACCGCCGCCGCCGCGGCGTCCTCGTAACTCTCGTTCTCGTCGAACGAGTCGACGCCGAAGCGGGCCTGGATGCCCCAGCGTTCGCCGAGTCGCGTGAGAACGTAGGTCACGCGATTGGAGAGAATCGGCTCGTCGTCGATGTTGTAACGCGTCCAGCCGCCTGCAAGGTGAACCTTGTCCGGCGACTCGTGCAGCCGCATGGGCTCGGCGCCGCGCGACAGCACCCAGCCGGTGGCCTCCCTCGCGTCCCACGAGGCGTTCGATGCGTAGGCTTCGGGCGTCTCGAAGTATGCGGTTCCCGTCGGCGCCGCAACGCGAACGTGGGGATAGCTCATGACATCGGCCCAGCGCTCGGCGTCCTTGGCGCGATCGGCGCGGAAGAACTCCCAGTAGGCATCCTCCGGCGATGAGAAGCTCGCGGTTCTGCTGCCCGTCGCGGGGGCTTCCGCCCGCTTCGGCTCGATGATCCCGAGTTCGATCGACGTCTCGATGACCGCGCGGATCGTGTCCTCCACGGGGCGGATGGTCGCACCCAGGACCGACTTGGCCTTCTTGCAGTCGTTCACCCCGTTGGCCTCTACGGTGATGCGTTCGCCGCTGCTGGTCACCGTCGCTGGTTCGCCCAGCACGAACGCGGGGAAGTACTCGTGGATGAGCGCCCTGACCTCCGTGCCGAGGCGGAGCGCGGAACGGCCGCCCGTGCCGTGCATCACGTAGCGGGGACCTCCGTGGGTTGCCCCGTGATCGACGGCTGACTCTGCCGCCAGGCGCTCTGCCTTCACCAGGTCTCGGACATCGATGATGTCGTAGTACATATCGTACTTGGATGGCCAGGCGGTGGGGAGGCCCGCGGCGATGCGCCCAAGTTGTTCTATCCACTGCCCGACCTGGGCCCTGAACAGGATGGGGCCGCAGATCATGGCGGGCGCCAGGGTGATCGCGTCCCACTTGCCGCCGCTCTCGTCCGCCGCCGCGTTGACGAGGCGCTCGGTATCGACCTTGCTTCTCGCGTAGGCATTGCGGGGGCTCTCCCAGACTTCGGGTTCGATTCCTTCGTAGGCCCAGTCGGTCTCCGTCCACTCGTAATCCGGGGCAGAGGTGCGGCGCGTATGCCTGGAGCCGCGCACTGCAGCCATGGAACTCGTGTAAAGCAGGCGCCTCACGCTGCCGCTGGCGTTAATGGCGTCGATGATGTTCTGCGTGCCGATGACGCCGCCGTTGAAGACGTCCATCGACGTGTCGCCGCTGCCGAGGGGCTGGGATTCCAGGTTGGCGGAGTTGCCGAGCACGGCGGCGGTGTGGAAGACCGCGGTGCAGCCGTCGAACGCGGCGTGGTAGGACCCCGGCGTGAACAGGTCGCAGCCGTCGATGATCTCGACGCGGGGCAGGCCCTTCAGGTAATCGACGCAGTCCTTTCCGCGCCACGAGTGCGCATCCCGGATGCAGGCGCGAACCTGGTATCCCTGGAGTACGAGTTCACGGACCATGTGTCCGCCGGTGAACCCCGAGCAGCCGGTGACCGCTACGGGGCCGTCGAGGGGAGATATTGCAGGCATGGATCAGTTCCTGTGTCGTGAATCTGGTCTGGCGTTTGGATGGATGGCACCGTTCCTGGGCATGTCGGGCAACTTCGCGGTCACGCTACTTGTCGCGGGCGGGCCCGGCAAGCTGCGGCTCTATGATCCCGAGTTCGATCGACGTTTCCACGATCGCCCGGATCGTATCCTCCACCGGACGTATGGTCGCGCCCAATACCGACTTGGCCTTCTTGCAGTCGTTGACCGCAGTGGCCCGCGCGACCGTGACGGGTTCGCCGTCGGCGGTCACCGTCGCCGGTTTTCCCAGCACGAAGGCGGGGAAGTACTCGTGGATGATCGCCCTGACCTCGGTCCCGAGCCGTAGCGCCGAGCGGCCGCCGGTGCCGTGCATGATGTAGCGGTTGCCGCCGGTCGTTGCGCGGTGGTCCACGGATGATTCCGCCGCCAGTCGATGTGCCTTCACCAGGTCCCGGACATCGATGATGTTGTAGTAGTGGTCGTAGGTCGACAGCCATGTCGTCCCAAGGCTGCTGGCGATGCGTCCGATCTGTTCGATCCACTGACCGACCTGGGCCTTGAACAGGACGGGTCCGCAGATCATCGCGGGGAGGAGGGTGACCGCATCCCACCTTCCGCCGCTCGCATCCGCGGCGTTGTTGATCAGTTGCTCCGTTTCCACCTTGCTCCTCGCGTAGGCGTTGGCCGGGCTTTGCCAGATCTCGGGGTCGATCCCTTCGAACGCCCAGTCGGTTTCCGTCCACTCGTAGCCCGCGGGAACAATGCGGCGGCCTTCCCCTATCCCGTTCACGGCGGCCATCGAACTCGTGTAGACGAGACGCCTGACGCTGCCGCTTGCATTGACGGCGTCGACGACGTTCCGTGTGCCGATGACGCCGCCATTGAAGATGTCCGTCGACCTGTCGCCGCTCCCCAGCGGCTGGGACTTCCCGTCCGCGGAGTTGCCGAGGACGGCGGCGGTGTGGAAGACAGCGGTGCAGCCCTGAAACGCGGCGTCGTAAGACCCCGGCGTGAACAGGTCGCAGCCATCGACGATCTCGACGCGCGGAAGGCGGCCCAGGTAGTCGGCGCAGTCCTTGCCGCGCCACGAGTTCGCATCGCGGATGCAGGCGCGGACCCGGTATCCCTGGATCGCCAGTTCGCGGACCATGTGGCCGCCCGTGTTCCCGGAGCAGCCGGTGACCGCCACGGGACCGTCGAGAGGAGATATTGCAGGCATGGTTCAGTTCCTTTGTTGGGAAGCCGGTTTGGCGTCCGGATTGATAACGACCCCGTCCTTGAGCACCTCGAGCGGATGCCGTCCGTCGACGCCCAGGCCGAAGCGATGGTAGCCGAGCAGGCGCTGCAGCGTCTCCGGCAGTTCCCGCGCGATTTCGCGCGGCACGGCGAGCAGCTGGATCTCCTGCGGCCGCAGGTGGGTCACGATGTGGCTCATGAAGAAGCCCATCCGCTCGCGGTCCTTCGAGGGATTCGCCCCGCCGCCGTGCCAGAGTCCGCCCTCCCACATCAGCAACGTCCCCGAGCGCATGGTCACCTGCATCGTCTCGATGTCCTGGTCGATCTCGCGGTCGTGCCACTTGTGGCTATAGGGGACGACGTGCGTGGCGCCGTTCTCTAGGTCGAAGTCGTCGAGGGCGATGAGCGCGTTGCAGAGGAAGTGCGGGTGCGGCCGGGGAATCGGCCAGAGCCCGTCGTCCTGGTGCAGGATCTGGCGCTTCTCGCCGGGCAGCACGTTGAAGAGCGTGGTGACATTGATCTGGCTGTACTTGCCTATCACGCCCTCGACCAGGGTCCGGACCCGCGCGTCGAGGAACAGGTAGTCGACGGCGCGGGTCTTGGCGAGCAGGTTGTGCGCGCGCCACGTCCTCCCGGTGGCGCCGAGGCCGAATGCGCGGGTGATGGGCACTTCGGTGTTGAAGGCGTGACGCAGGCGCGCGACTTCGTCCGGCGTGATGAAGTCGGGAATGATCGTGTAGCCCTGGTCTTCGATCTCGGCGACCCGTTGGGTGATGTTGTCGCCGTCGTCGTCGACGTCTCCCGCTTCCGTGATCGCGTCAGTCACGCTCTGACCCCAGATGAAACGCGGGAGGGGGCCATGAGCCGACCAAGGCGGCGCGTATGGGAAGCCTGGTCGAAGAACACGAGTGACAGGGCAGCCAGGCCCAGCAATCCTCCCATGATCAGGAAGTCCTGACTGTAGCTCAGTTCATCCGCAACCGGCGCGAACAGCAGCCCGCCGACGGTGCGACTCACGTTCGCCAGCGCCATGTAGACGGAGAACTGGGTCGCGGCCACGGCCGTCCAGCACAGGTTCATGAACAGGGCAATGATCGCTACGAAGATGAGCTGACTCGCAACGGCGCCCACAAGGTACAGGACGACGATGAATACCATGTCCTGCCAGAATTCGGTGAGCAGGCCCGCCGCGACATGACACATCGCACTGACGACCAGGGAGAGCATGAGGAACCGCTTCGCCCCCTGCCGGTCGATGAGGGGACCAAGCAGGACGCCGACGACCGCCGCGATCAGACCCAGCAAGCTGATGAACTGGCTGTATTCGGCCGCCGTCACGCCGATTTCGTCCACCGCGAACTTCGGGAGTACCGCTACCGCGATGCCGTCCCGGACGCGGTTCAGGAACTCAACGGCGATAAGCAGCAGGCTCATCGGGAGAAACAGGACGCGAACGAGGTCCCGAAAGATATCGACGATACCCAATTCGGCGACCTCCCCCCGCGCGGCAGCCTCTCCGGGCGTCCATGGCAGCCTGCGTTCGCCGGGCCGCTCCCGCACGACGGCGACCAGGACGAAGATGGCCGCTACCGTGACCGCGCAAACCAGGGCCGTGACGGGGAGACCGACCAGGGGAAGCAGCGTTCCGCACAATGCGCCGTAGGCGGAGAATCCGGCGACCTGTCCCGCCGCCATGAACGCGTTGGCCCTGCCGCGTTCGCCTTCCGGCAGGATATCGATGGCCATGCCGTCCACGGCGACATCCTGGGTCGCGGAGAACGCGTTGATGACGAACCCCATCGCCATGAATGGCAGCAGGAATTCCGGGTCCATGTCTCCCATGGCCGCCAGCGCCAGAAAGGAAACCACCAAGCCGCCCTGCGCGCCCATGACCCATGGACGCCGGAATCCCATCGGCAGGAACTTGAACCGGTCCATGAACGGGCCGGCGATGAGCTTGAACCCCCATGGCGCCGAGACGATTGCCGCGAACCGCGCCAGGTCGCCGACGGTCGCGCCTTCTTGGGCAAGCCACGCCGGAATGGCGACCGACAGAAGCCCGATGGGGACGCCCTGGGCGAAATAGAACGCGCAGAATGCGCCGAACCGCAGCCAGCGCGACTCGCTCAGGATCAGGGATTCGCGTCCATAGTGCTGTTGGCGGGAGGATGCCGCCGGGCCGTTTCGTTGCACGTCAGTTGCTATCCCGCTGGTCGTGGAGAATCATGCGATCCATTCGGGACGCGTTATTCATGGGGTGGCGCGGGAGTGTAAGCTTTTCGGCCTTGTTCTGGGGAGGTAGTGCATGAAGCTCGGAGTGGGAATCGGGCCGCTCGGACCGGCGGGAGGCGCGAGGATCGTCGAACTGGCCAGGGAAGCCGAATCCCTCGGCTACGACACGATCTGGACATCGGAGATCTATGGCTCGGACTGCTTCACGCCGCTCGCGTGGGTTGGGGCGAACACGGAGCGCATCAATCTGGGCACGTCCATCATGCAGATTTCAGCTCGGACACCGGCGAGCGCGGCCATGCACGCGGTGTCCCTCGATTACCTGTCGAACGGCCGCCTGATCCTCGGCATCGGCGTCTCCGGTCCGCAGGTGGTGGAGGGCTGGTACGGAGAGCCGTATCCGAGACCCCTGGAGCGCACCCGCGAATGGATGTTGATCTTCCGCCAGATCGTAGCCAGGCGGGATCCGGTTTCCTTCGAGGGCAAGCACTACCAACTGCCGATGCCCGGCGGCACGGGGCTCGGCAAGCCGCTGAAGCTCATCTTGCACCCGGTTCGCGAGCACATCCCGGTCTACCTCGGGGCGGAAGGGCCGAAGAACGTGGCCCTGGGCGCCGAGGTCTGCGACGGCTGGCTACCGATGTTCCTCTCGCCCTACCGCATGCGGGAGATGTACAAGGACGCGCTTGCCATACGGAACAGGGACTTCGAGATTGCGGCGGGCGCGACCGTCATCATCGACGACGATGTTGACCGCGCACTGGACCAGGTCAGGCGGAACGTCGGCTTCTACGTCGGCGGCATGGGCGCGAAGACCTTCAACGTGCACAAGGATCACATCACGCGCATGGGCTTTGGCGCCGAGGCCGAACGCATCCAGGAGCTGTTCCTCGCCGGCCGCAGGGACGACGCCATGGCGGCCGTGCCCCGGGAGTTGTGCGACGAGATCTCCCTGGTCGGCCCGAAGGAGCGGATCCGCGATCGGTTGCAGGTCTGGAAGGAGAGCCCGGTGACGATGCTGAAGATCGGCTCCTCGAACCCGGAAACGCTGCGGTTCATGGCGGAAGAGCTGCTGTAACGCCCGAATCCCACTTCGGCACGGAGAAGTCAGAGCCTCGGCGTTCGCTCAGGCTCGCATGGAACGAATCTCCGTTCGTCTCTTTAGCCGCTCACCTGCTTCGTCGCCCGCGCGTTCACCAGATGCACCTCGAAGCCCGCCCGGTCGAGCACCTCGAACACCGGTATCCAGTACACCCCCGTCGACTCCATCGCCACCTCGCGCACCCCGCACGACGCCAGCCATTCCGACATCCTCTCGAGGTCCGCCCGCACGACGCCAGCCATTCCGACATCCTCTCCAGGTCCGCCGTGAACGTGCCGAAGTTGCGCACCGGCTCCTCGAACCGCGCGCCGTCCACCGCCACGTAGTGCCTGCGCTTGCCGATGTCGATCCCCGCGCAGTCCGGATGCATCACCCGCAGATTCTCGGCGCCCTTCTTGCCAGCCACCTTCAATTCCTCCACCATCGTCCCAAGGTCGCGCCGGGGACCGCGGCGGTATGCTCACTCTTCCATGCGGGATCGCGGCCCGTCGGGCCGCCTCGCCAACGTCAGAACGCCGATCGCGGTCCGGGCCAGACTTGCATGCGGGCCGAGGCACCACTGCTTCAACGGCCTCTCTCCCGGCGCGACCCCATTTTCGCCGCCTCCGCGGTCGCCATGCACGTCTCTTGTTCCCCGCGCGTCCGCGTCCCGCGCCGCCGGGTTCGTTACTTCCATGGAAGTACGCATCCGGCGACGGGGCAAATGCCAGCACTTCCTTACGCGTCAGCGGTCGGGGAACATCCCCCGGCTGAAGGCTCCTGGAGAAGTTTGCGATTTTAGGTAACCTGGGTTAACTTTGCTTGAAGTGGACCCCAGGACCAATCCTTACGCGCCCGGTGCGGGTGCGCCGCCACCCGAACTCGCTGGGCGCGACGCCCTGATCGAGGGCACTGCCATCGCACTCGACCGGATCAGGAATGGTCTCGCCGCCAAGAGCATGCTAATGGTCGGGTTGCGGGGCGTGGGCAAGACGGTGCTACTGAACCGCATCAGTGAAGACGCGCGTTGCCGGGGGATCACCACCATTCTGCTGGAGGCCCCGGAGGGCCAGTCCCTGCCCGGACTTCTTGCTTCGCCCCTGCACGCCGCGCTGATACGACTAAGCCGCCGCGCGGCCTCGAGTGACGCCGTGCGTCGGGCGTTTAAGGCACTGGCGGGATTGGTCAGTGGCATCAAGTTGGGCGATCAGGATTTCAACATAAGCCTGGACTTGGCCCCGGAACCGGGTCTGACCGACAGCGGCAACCTTGATGCTGACCTTACCGAGTTGTTCGATTCCGTTGGGGAGGCGGCGCGCGAGCAGGGCACGGCAATTGCGCTATTCATCGACGAGTTGCAGTACGTCAAGGAGGTGGAGTTGGCGGCTCTCATCGCCGCCTTGCACCGTTCTGTCCAGCGTCAGTTGCCCGTGACGTTGGTCGGCGCAGGGCTACCGCAGCTTGTCGCGCGCACGGCGTCCGCCAAATCCTACGCGGAGAGGTTGTTCACTTTCCCCGAAATCGGGCCGCTGTCTTTGGATTCGGCCCGGCTCGCAATCGAAGCTCCGGCGAACCGGCTAGGAGTAGCCTTCGATGCGGACGCCATGGCCATGGTGCTGCGCGAAACGGCCTGCTACCCGTACTTCCTCCAGGAATGGGGGAAACACTGCTGGGACTTTGCGAGTGCCTCACCGGTGAAAAGAGCCGATGTCGAAACCGCGAGTCGGCAGGCCACTGCGGAACTTGACGCGAGTTTCTTTCGCGCCCGCTTCGACCGTCTGGCGCCGTCCGAAAAACACTACCTTCGGGCCATGGCAGAGCGGGGTGCGGGTCCGCATCGCTCCGGTGAAGTCGCTCGAACATTGGGCCGCTCCGTGCGAGCAGTAGCGCCGACGCGGGGGAAACTCATTGCCAAAGGCATGATCTATAGCCCTGCTCATGGCGACACTGCGTTCACGGTCCCGCTGTTCGACGCCTACCTGCGGCGAGTCGTCCCGTTCGACATTAGTGAATGATGCGGTGCAAGTGCTCGGCAACCGACGTCCTTGGCGCCGGCGGCAGACCCGCACCGCTCGTTGGGCATGATGGTATCGCTGCCTGAATAAAGTTATCGCTTTTCGCTAAACTGGGATAACTTCGCTTGAAGCGGCGGTAGCTACCCACCCAGGCTGGCAGGCCGTTCCTCCTTCGGCAGTTCCATGAGGAGCGGCTCCAATACTTCGATCAACGGGTCGAGGTGGGTTTCGTAGTGCCGCCAGGTATTGACCGACGTCGAGTAGATGGGTTGGCGCACCTGCTCCGAACTTGCGGACTTGACCGCCCGTTCGGTCTCGTGAAACCGCAGGCAACCGTCTTCCCAGGGCAGTTCGCAGTACGCGAGGATTCGCCGGACCTGGCCCTCGAGGTCCGCCACGACTTCCTCGTACTGCACGTCCAGCACCCTGCCGGGCAGGACGTCCTGCCAGTGGTCCATCAGTCTCTGGTACTGGAGGTAGTACTCGCCGAGTTCCACCAGGTCGTAGGAGAACGGCTGCCCCTGCGCGAATAGCTGCTTGTAGCTGCCGAGGCAGCTATCGAGAGGGTGGCGACGGGCGTCGATGATCTTCGCGTTGGGCAGGATCAGGTGTATCAGGCCCGCGTGCACGTAGTTGTTGGGGTTCTTGTCGGTAAAGAACGGGCGGTCGCCCCGGTATCGGCGCGTGCGCTGGATGTATTCCCCTCCAAGCCGCCTGCACCCTCCGTCGTCGATGTTCTCGAGGTTCTTCGGATAGCGGGGATTGAAAGAACCCGTGATCCGGTCGGACCTGACCGTCGCGCCGAGATCGCGCAACTCGTGGGTCCCGTCCACCATCGAGTGGCTCGACAGGATCTGTTCGATGAGTGTTGAGCCGGACCGCGGCAGTCCGACGATGAATATCGGCGCGGGATCGGGGTCGCCGCGGTCCGCGTTGTCGTCGAAGAACTGGCTTGTAAAGACCTCGACGGAGTTGTCGACCATCTCCTCGTTCTCGACCCGATCGTAGAACTCGCTTTCGCGCCGCAGCCGGTTGCCGCGATCGATGTGTTCGAACGCCCGGTCGTATTCGCGGCGGCCCTCGAACTCGAGGCCGAGCGCGTTGTTCAACTGCACTTGCCCGTCGGGCGGTATGCGCTCGTCGCCGACCAGCGCCAGCATGTCGTCGACTTCCGAGTCCTCGAACCGGAACGTCTTCAGGTTGGCCAGGTTCCAGTACGCCTCGGCGTGCAGGGGATTGGCCTCGATGCTGCTACGGAACGCGGCGATCGCCCCCGCCTGGTCGCCGATGGTGCGGCAGACGTTGCCCTTGCCGCAGAGCGCGCCGACGTGCTTCGGGTTGATGGCGAGGGCTTCGTCGAAGGCGCCGAGCGCGTCATCGTGGTGTCCGGCGGACGCGCGGGCGGATGCCAGCAGCAGGTAGCCGTTTGGCACGCGGGGGTCCAGCCTGATGAGGCGCTTCGCGCTTTCCGCAGCCTCGTCGTGTTTCTGTTGTTCGTACTGCACGGATACCAGGTCTGTCCACGCCTGGTTGAAATCGGGCGCCACCTCGATGGCGCGTTTCAGCAGGACTTCCGCATCCTGGTAGCGCTGCTGGCGCGTGCCGAGCCGCGCCCATAGACGCATGGCGGAGACGTTGTCGGGATGGCGGCGCAGGATGTCGCGGTAGATCCTCTCGGCCTCGACGAGCTTCTCTTCCTTCTCGAGATTCACCGCCCGGACGATCTCCTGGTTGTCCTGGTCGCGCCGCAGGAACTCTCCCCGAAGCGCCTTGGCCCTGTCCACGTGGCCCATGCGCATGAGAAGGCGGCCGAGCTTCATGCGCGTCGGTTGCCGGCCTGGGTTGAGTTTGAGTGCCTTCTCAAAGGACTCCGCAGCGGCGGGCAGTTCGCGCTTGGCGAGCAGCAGATCGCCTCGCACTTCGTGTGCGCGTTCGAATTCCGGGAAGAGGGAAAGCGCTTTCTCGACATCCTGTTCCGCCTCGTCGAGGCGGCCGAGCCTCGTCAGGGCACGGGCCGACAGGCAGAGAAAATTGGCGTCGTCCGGAACCTGGCTCAGCACGGCGGCGCAGATGTCCCGGGCGGACTCGGCTTCGCCGAGCTGCAGGAATTGCTGCGCGCGCTGAAACAGTTGCTGTTGTGGCGGTTGACCTGGAATCTGTCTTCTCCCGGCGTTATTGGACCGCGGCGCGGACCCCCGAAGCCTCAACTGCGGCTGGTATGGATTCGAGACTGCCAAGAGACAGCAGGCTCACGCCCGATACTCCCGGAATCGTCGCCAGTTCGCCGAGCATTTCCGAGCAGATCTCGACGCCTTCGCGTTCCGGGTCTGCCGCGCGTTCCATCCTTTCGATGATCGACGGCGGTACCAGCGCGCCCCGCACGTTGTCCCTGACCCAATGCGCGGCGTCAGGCGACGGTAGCGGCGACAACGCCATCACGAAGCTCAGGCGGTGCGTCAACTGGGCCGCGACCATGCGCCGCATGTAGTTGCGAACGACGTCCATGTCGAAACAGAGTTGCGTCTGTATGAAGTTGGCGCCGGCATCGGACTTTCGGGTTAGATTCACGGGGGTGAACGTCGCGTCCGGATCGAAGATCGTCGCGGTCGCACCTACCAGGAAATCGTCCACGAGCGGAACGTCCCTCGCATCCTTCAACTGCCGCGCGAATGTCATCAGTTCCTGCGGGCGGGTGTCGAAAACGCCCCGGACCCTCGGTTTCAGGTGGTCCGGCGCGCGGTCGCCGCGCATCACCAACACGCTGGTGACACCGAGAGCGGCGGCGCCGACCAGGTCGCTCTGCAGGGCGATACGATTTCGGTCGCGGCACGTCATGTGCAGGATCGGATCGATGCCTTCGGCCAGTAGCAGCGCCGAGGCCGCAAGGCCCGACATGTGCACCTCGGCGCCGGGATTGTCGGTGATCTGCACGGCGTCGACGGCGGGCCGCAATATGTTTCCCTGCTTAACGAGGGCATCGACATCCGGGACGCGCGACATGTTCACATGGGCCGTGACGACGAAGTCCCGGGTCTTGAGCGCATCCCTGAACGACATGTCAGAAGTCTTCCATTCCCACCACGCGCTTGAGCCAGACGTCGTGCAGCGGGAGTTTCTGTGGACCGGTGTTGATGGCCTCGATGACCTTTTGCAACACGGCCGGGCGGGGACGCTGATCGCCAAACCAGGTGCGGCACTCGTCGCGCAGGAAGTCCATGCCGTAGAGCACGGTCTCGTAACTGTAATGGTTCCACAGCCTACCCGTGTCGATCGGGTACCTGCTGTCCGCTCCCGACTCCACGGTGTTGCCCGGCTGCCCGGGAAAGAACTGGTCCTCGAAATCCGAGATCGACGGCGGCTTGATGCGCCAGTACTCGAACTTCGCCTTGAGCCGGTCGTTGATCCGCTCCGGGCGCGCGACCTCGCGCCAGAACTCCGTGTCCCGGCGACGCGTGGTGCAGTAGTGCATGTTGATGAAGTCGAGGATCTCGTAGAAGCGGTTCGCCATGATCCGGTTGAACCGGAAGGCGAGGGGCGCGAGGTCGTCCCCGTAGGGGAAGTGTTCCGCCAGGACCGAGCTTCCGATCTGGCTGAGATAGAGCCCGGTCGATTCCAGCGGCTCGATGAACCCGCCGGAGAGTCCTATGGCTACGCAGTTCCCCGCCCATTGCTGCTGGCGCCGTCCCACCTGGAACCTGACGAGGCGCGAAGGCAGAGACTCCGCGTGATCGCCCTCGAACGCGCGCAGTTCCCGTTCGGCGTCCTCCTCGCTGATGAATGCGCTCGAATGCACGTAGCCGAGCGAACGCCGCGTCTGCAGCGGAATGTCCCAGACCCAGCCGGACGAGAGCGCGGTCGCGGTCGTGTAGGGGCGCACGTAGCCGGGATAGTGGTGATCGTAGGGCACGTTCATCGTGATCGCCCGGTCGCAGGGCAGCCACTGCGAGCAGTCCGAGAACCCGACGCCGAGCTTCTCCCCGATGAGGCGCGCGGCGAAACCGGTGCAGTCGATGAAGAGGTCCGCTTCGAGCCGATTGCCCGACTGCGTCCTGACCGCGGCGATGTTGCCGTTTTCGCGCAGGTCGACGCCGACGACAAGATCGAGGTGGTGTTCGACGCCCCGGGCCGTCGCGTGGGCGGTCAACTGGTGCGCGAACTTCTGCGCATCCATGTGAAAAGCGTAGTCCAGAGACATCCCGGCATCCCGGTTCCCGAGCGTCTTCGGTGCAAGCCCCATCTCGCAGAGCACCGGTTGCGCGGAGACCGTGTTGATGAACGGCACGGATCGGTCGCTCATCAGCCACCTGCGGCCCGCGTCGTCGGTTCCCGAGCTGTATCGGCTGAACGGATGATGGAAGAACCCGTGGCGCGCACGGCCGGTTGGGGCGACCAGGCCCTGGACGGTTCGCCGCGACTGGGCCGGATCAGGTCCGGTACCGTTGCCGGGGCCGTTCAGCCAGTCCACGAACCGTATGGACTGCTTGAACGTGCCGTCCACCGCCTTGAGAAAGTCGGTCTCGTCGATGCCGATCGCCGCGAGGGTGCTGCGGATGTTGGGAATCGTGGCCTCGCCGACGCCGATGCGGGGAATGTCCGGCGACTCGACCAGGGTGATGTCCGCGAATTTCCTGCCGTCAGTGTTGAGCGTGGCGTTCAGGTAGGCCGCGGCCGTCCAGCCCGATGACCCGCCTCCAACGACTAGAACCCGTTTTGTCTGCATGTCAGGAGCAGTCTGGAGTCTCGTCGGTAGATTATCGCCGACTTGGTGAGGGGACGCCCGGAGCGGTCAGGACTCAAAGGCCGACGCTGCGAAACAATCTGGCAGCGACTTCGTCGGAGACTCTTTGCAGTTGCGCCGCGACAGTGGAATTGTCGGGGTGCAGGTCCTTGTGGAGTTGATCACGCCACTCCCGGAGAAGTTCGAGGACGCGATGAAGACGAACAAGGGGCTTGAGAAGGCGAGGATCATTGGGATCGTCGGCAGATGAACGTTCGACGAGTTCATTGCGGTCAAGCTCTCCCTTTGCAACGGCGAGGTCTTCGAACGGAACTGGATCGCACTCACCGAAGCGAACGAGAACCGTGTCGCTGCCGGCATGGCGCGAGATGTCCACTCGTATGCGGCCCGACGTCGCTACGACGGCCGCGGAAATGAACGCATGATTTTCGGGAACGTCGTCGTTGTAAGCGACAAGGACGACATCCCAGCCTTCAGCCAGGATTTCGGCGACATGACAGCGGAAGGCCTGGATGGCATCTGGCGGGCACCAGGCGTCCGAAGAGCGTTCGACCAGCATCGGCGGGCCCTCCTCTAGTTCGTCCAGGCGGGAGCGACCGGAATGCGAACGCGGCGGATGCAAAGATGAACCAGTTCACGGAACAGCCATGTTCCGGGCCTCGCGAGGCGTGGATTCACCGATAGGACGAAACTGTCGCCGGCATCGATCATGGCATCCAGGAAGTGGCGGTTGGCGACCCACGCCGTGCTGGGTCCCATCGCTGCCCATGCGGTGGGCCCGACATCGAAACGTCTCGCCCCGAGCTTGTCAGAGAGCGTGATGTATCCCGGGAACTGGCCCAGGACGGTGGTGCTGCTCAAGAGAGTCCTGTCCTTCGCGAAATATTGGGTCGAGTCTAACTGCTCCCCGAACGGCCCGGAACTACCAGAATACCCATTGTGTTGTAGCTTGGAACCGGGCCTTCGTGTGGGATGTCGCCTACTGTTTCCATAAGCCATGCTCCCCATGATCGGACCCTTGGTCAACGGGGCAGTGCCCGCTTGCGCAGGTCCTTGAGGATTTCCCTGGCTGCGTTGTGGCCCGGGATTCCCGATACGCCGCCTCCGGGATGGCAGCTTGACCCGCACATGTACAAACCCGTGAGCGGTCCCCGGTAGTCCGCGTAGTGGGGCGCGGGCCGCTTGAAGAAGAGTTGGTCGAGGGCCAGTTCGCCGTGAAAGATATGCCCCTGGGGCAGGTTGACCCGGGCTTCGATGTCCGGCGCCAGCAGAACCTCCTGGGCGATGACGTCGTCCGAGAAGCCGGGTGCGAACCGGTCCAGCGTCCTGAACACGTTCTGTGTGAAGTTCTCCTTCTCGTCCTCCCAGCGGCCGTTCTTCAATTCGTAGGGTGCGTGGCCGCCGAACAGGTTGACCACGTGCTTGCCTTCCGGCGCCAGCGTGTCGTCGACGACCGTGGGTACCACCGGGGTCAGGAACGGACTGGATGAATACCAGCCGTGCTTCGCCTCGTCGTAGGCCTGTTCCAGGTAGTCGATGTCCGGGGCGCAATGGACGTAGGTAGGATAGGTGAAGTCGCCCAGGGCGCCGTCGTCGATGGCTTTCTGCAGGCCGGGGTAGCGGGGCGGGCGCTCGCAGGCGATGTTGATCTTGAACGCGGTCGAGAAGGTGCGCATGTTGCGGATATCCCGCGGCAGTTCGTCCGGCAGGTGCCGTGCCTCGATCATGTTGAGGTAGAGTGCCTTCGCGCTCGCATTGGACACGACGATGTTCGCATCGAATTCGCGGCCGTCTCTCGTGGCGACCCCGCTGACCCGCCCGTTTTCGACCTTGACCTGCTCGACCCAGGCGCCGGTGACGATCTCCAGCCCGTTCATTCGTCCCGAGGCGGCGATCGCCTCGGTGATCTTTCCCATGCCGCCGCGGATGAAACCCCAGCCGCCCGCGCCCTCATGCTCTCCCATGATGTGGTGCATGATCACGTAAGCGGAGCCGGGAGTTTTCGGGCCGCCGAAGGTGCCGATGGAAGCGTAGTAGGCCAGCACGGCGCGAATGCGCGGGTCCTCGAACCAGCGCCGCAGGTAGTCGTCGGCGCTCATCGTCAGGATGTCGCAGATCTGGAAAAACCTGCCGCCGATTTTCCGGTACTTCCAGAGGAGTGACCCGATCTGCTTGTACGTCTTCCAGTCTCTTTTTGTCGGGTCGGGCGGCGTTTCGAACAGCAGTTTCCTTATCACTTCCGCCGCTTCGTACAGGTACGCGTTGAACTCGGGATAGATCGCGGCATCGCGCTCGTTGAATCGCGCGAACGATGCCTGGGTGCGCGCTATGTCGTCCGAATAGACGATGTAGTCGTCGCCATCCAGGGGACTGAACATGTCCGAGCAGGGCAGGACTTCCAGGCCGTGTTGCTTAAGGTTCAGTTCGGCGATGATTTTCGGATGCAGGAGGCTCATAAGGTACGAGAACGTGGAGGCTCGGAATCCGGGGTGGAACTCCTGCGTCACGGCGGCGCCGCCGACGATGTCGTGCTGCTCGACGACGACAACCTTGAGGCCTGCCTTGGCGAGATAGGCGCCGCAGATGAGGCCATTGTGGCCGCCGCCGATGATCACGACGTCGTGCTCGCTGTTTGTGCCCATACTCTTGGTCACCCGTCCGGGACGCACGCATTGTATGTTGCTCCGGCGAGCGATTCGTGGGAGATATGCGCGACGTCATGAGTGAATCCGTCCCTGCCGCCCTCGTTTCCTGCACTTGGCGACGCAGCTTCGTCCGGCCGGCCGCCGTGCCGTCGACAGCGGATGTCGTCATCATCGGCGGCGGCATCATCGGGATTTCCACCGCCTGGTTCCTGGCCCGGGAGGGCCTGGACGTGGTGGTCTGCGAGAAAGGTCTCGTCGCCGGCGAGCAATCGGGCCGCAACTGGGGCTGGGTGCGGCAGCAGGGGAGGGATGCGCGCGAGATGCCGATGATCGTCGAGTCGCTGCGCATCTGGCGGGAACTCGGAGAGGAAATTGGCGAGGATGTGGGGTACAGGGAGCAGGGCATCCTGTACCTGGTCGACGACGACCGCCAGCTAGAGCGGTATGCGGGGTGGGTCAAGTCCGCGGAGGACTATGCCATCGGCACCCGCCTGATCGAGGGAACGGAGTTGCGCCGTCTCGTTCGCGGTTCGACAGTCCCCTGGCGTGGCGCTCTGTACACCGAAAGCGATGGAAGGGCGGAGCCGCACAAGGCGACGCCCGCGCTAGCGCGCGCAACGAGGCGAGAGGGCGCGACCATTCTCGAATCCTGCGCCGTTCGCGGCATCGAGCCGGCTGCCGGGCGGGTATCGGCGGTGGTTACGGAACACGGCAGCATCAGGACATCCACCGTACTCTGCGCCGCCGGGGCATGGACATCCATGTTCTGCGGCGCACTCGGCATACGGCTGCCGCAATTGCGTCTGCGCGGCACGGTTGCCCGAACCGCTCCCGCGGAGACGGTCTGTGACGGCGCCGTGATTGGCTCTGGACTGGCGCTCCGCCGGAGGCAGGACGGCGGCTATACCGTGGCGGACGGCGCGATTCTCGACCACGCCATCACTCCGTCCACGTTCCGCTTCGGTTCGAAGTTCATCGCCGCCCTGCTCATGGATATCGGATCGACGCGCCTGTCGTTCGGACGCGAGTTTTTCGAGGAATGGGCGATGCCGAAGAAATGGCCGCTCGACCGGGTATCCCCGTTCGAGCAGTGCCGCGTGCTGGATCCCGATCCGAACCGCAGGACATTGCGAAGGATTCGCAGGAGACTGGACAGGATCTTCCCTCAGCTCGCGGCCACGCCGATCGCGGAGAGCTGGGCCGGCATGATCGAGGCGACGCCGGACATCATTCCGGTCATCGATGAAGCGGAAGGGCTTCCGGGCTTCTACATGGCCACCGGTTTCAGCGGCCACGGATTCGGTATCGGTCCGGGCGCCGGCAAGGCGATCGCGGGGATGTTGACCGGCAACGACAGCGGCATTGACCTGGATGCATTTCGCCTGGGGAGATTCTTCGACGGTACGCCCATCCGGCCGCAGACGTCAGTTTGATCCCTGATTGATGGAATCAGTCGTCAAACGGCCAGATTTCGAGACCGTGAATGGCGTTCCGGATGTCCATGGTGAGGTTTACTGACCCTACTTTCTGGCTGCGGTCCAGGTCGTAGAGACTGATGGTTGACGGCGACGAACCGCCAGCCACGAAGGATTCGCCGACGGGACACAACCCGCGGCCAAAGCCCTGGCGCGCGACCCTGGAGTCGTCGACGCCCGCAAACTCGATTTCATTCGGATCGTATGTCTCGATCCTGAACGCGACAGTTCCGCCGTCGCGACCGGCATAGCGGACGCAGTCACTCTCGGTGTCGTTGAACAACAGTCCGTCGCGGTAGGGACGCGCGTTGTGGGCCCCCGCTGGCAAAGAGCACACTTCGCTTACCTGCATTTTGCTGTCGAGATGCAGGAGGGCATGGGTATGCAGGCCGGAAAAATAGATCCCGGTCTGGTCGACATGCACCATGTTGATATGAAACGTGTTGACCGGCCGCGGGCCCATGTTCGAGCGCGGGTCGAACGTGTGGCCGCCCCATGCGTCGTATGGCTTTTGCAGGTGGAAGCCCCAGACGTACTGTTCGGACTTGAGGTCGAAGGCGAGTAGGCTGTCGAAGCCCGTTGAGGTGAGGAACAGGGTCTGTTCCATGCGACAGATCTCATGGCAGTGCTTCAGATACCTGTTTCGGTGCGAGTCCTGTATCTGGAAGCTGCGGTCGTAGCGGAAAAGCTCATCGCTCGCGGCGATGAATATGTCTTCACCGTTGAACTCGATACCCCGCAGACCGCGGTCGGCACCCCGGCCCTCGAAGTCGATGCCGCTCGCGTTCCAGTCGACGTGCTGGACGACCTCGCGTTCCTCGAAGTCGACCGTGTAAACGCCGCCGTGGCTCTCTCCCTGCTGGGTGCCACGGACGACGGACGTCGCGATGAGCTTCGGTAGTTGGATATTCATGTTGCGGGTTCACATTACTACCTTCCGTCGGAGTTCTCAGTCCCGGATACCTCTTCGTACCTGAATCCGTGTCATCTCGCGCAACGTACGGCCCGACGTGCCCACTCGTCCAAGTAGGCGATGTAAGTCATTCGGGGCTCCAAATACACGAAAGCCCGCACTCGCGTGCGGGCCTCGGAAAGAGGGCAGGAATCTTCCAGCGCCTCAAACGAGACTTTAGTTCACCATCGATTCTTGAGTCAAAAACTCTCTGTGTGCGCCCCAGACGCGCTTTGGTTTTAGGTGTGATTGATTGGCGGCATGCGGGGCGGAAGATCAGTTGACTCTATGTATTCAATAGAACACCATAATGGTGCTTTATTTTTTATAAACACCTTAAAGGCAAATGGCTCAAGATTCGATGACTTCCGATGAAATCCGCGAAATTCGGACGAGGCTCGGCCTTACCTAGGCCGAAGCTGGGATTATCCTTGGTGGTGGGCCACGCGCGTTTGCGAAGTATGAGGCTGGCCACGTCAAGCCGTCCGCTGGGTTCGTCAGGCTGCTCCGACTGCTCGACCGCGATCCATCGGCCCTTTCATCCGTAGGGGGCGAACGCCGCCGACCGAACCCCGCATTGGCCGACACGCCGTTCACGTCTACGGGAGAGGACGTAATGCGTCTTCGGGAGTGGGAGATGCCGCAGTTTCTTCGCTCACTCCTTCACGCGGAAGCGGAAGCGAACGGCCTGCCAGCCGATGACATCCATGTTGCGGAACGCTTTTCTGCCCCCGATGGCGGCGAGGACGCACACATCTGTTGGGAAGGGGATCCGGATCGGACTCCCCACCTACCCGCCCGCTTCACGCAGTTTCAGATCAAGACGGGGGATATCACCCCGGCGAGAGCTGCTAAGGAGGTCCTGACAAAGGACGGATCCCTAAAAGAGATGGTCCGAATTGCCCTCGAAGCGGGCGCACACTACGTGCTCCTTTGCACTCAATCTCTCACGGCGAAGAAGGCTCAGAACATTGAGAAGAAAATTCGAGAGTCAGTTCGCGGAGTCGGTCTCTGCGTAGTCCGGGAACGCATCCACGTTCGGGATGCTGACCAACTCGCCGCGTGGACCAACAACTACCCGGCCCTCGTCGCCTGGCTCAAGGAAAGAACCCGGTCCACGTCCACAGGACCGTTCCGGTCGTGGGCCCAATGGGCTGATCAGCCGGAACACCTGTTCTCTCCCTTTGTGGACGACGAGCGGCTGCCCGCATTGAAGACCTGCATCATCTCGAAGGTCGTCCGGCCGGGGACGTTCGTACGCGTTGTGGGTGCTGCGGGTGTGGGTAAGTCTCGGCTCGCTGTTGAGAGTTTTCGTACCCCCGACGACAAAGATGCCGACAATCAGGACATCCCGATGCACGAATTCGTGCTTTATAGCGACCAGTCCGAAGTTGAGGAGACCTCCATCTGTGGCGCGGTAAAGAAGCTGGCGGATACGGGAGCCCGCGCAATAGTTGTTGTCGACGACTGTCCGCAGAGAACGCACCAACGGCTCGTGGGAATGATCATCGGACCGCGTAGCCGACTCTCGCTGATCACTATTGACAACGACGAAGCCTACTCTGCCAGCGCCCATGACAGTTCCACTTTCCTCGTCGATCACGCTCCGCCGTCAGTCACCGAAGGCATCATTGACAGCGAATTGCCCAGTCTGTCATCCGAGGACCGACGGCGCCTGCTCCTGTTCTCCTTCGGATTTCCGGCAGTTGCAGTCCGTGTGGCCAGCGCGTGGGCCAAACACGAGCCGATACCTTACTCAACGGACATGGATTTCGTGGAAGCTTTCGTCACTGGGCGAACCGATACGGAACCGGACCTCGCCGTAAAAACAGCCATGCTGATTGCGGCATTCGGCACGGTCCGACACCCTCTCCCCGACAGTCAGGCGGGCGACCTTTCCCGATGGGGACGCCAGATCACTCCGCAGGACATGCACGTAGCGATCGAGGAGCTAGTCGATCGGGGCGTGGTTCAGCGGCGTGGCGGGCTAGTTGTCCTGCAACCTCGTCCGGTGGCGATGCGATTGACCGAACGCCAGTGGCGGGAGTGGAGTCGCGAACAGCGGATAGAACTTCTGACCGGCGATGTGGATCCGCACCTCAAAGTCAGCGCCGCACGGCAGCTTGAGTGGCTCAACGATACCGATGTTGCCAAGGAGGTGGCGACCGTCGCCTTGCGCCCCAATGGTCCCCTTGATGCCTACGAACGGCTGTGCCGACCAGGGAATGCCTCGGTACTCCATCACTTGGCTGCCATAGATGCGCAACTCGCTGTTGACTGCATTGGTCGGGCTTTGGACGAGGTGACCGATCTCCGAGATGTGGACCGCGAGATTCGAAGAGACTTGGTTGAAACGATTGAACGCCTCGCGTTCCCTGCCGATACTTTCGACGAGGCGGCATCCGTCATGTTGCGTCTCGCCGTCGCCGAGACTGAACACGCCATCTCCAACAACGCGACCGGTCAGTTCGCCGCGTTGTTCCCCCGGTTGGGAGGCGCGACGGAAGCAGATGGCTGCACACGCATCATGTTCCTTCGCTTTGCGGCGAACACCAACGACTCGCGCCAGCGGGCGGTTGTCGTCAATGCCCTGCTCGCGGGTATCAAGATGAGCAATACGCGTTGGATTGGTGCCGAGACTCACGGGTCGCGTCCCGCGCTGGAGCCTTGGGTGCCCCCGACACGAAAGGACGCGGTCCAATATGTGACCGCATGCGTTGAACTCCTGACGCATGAGGCAATCGTCGACGACGAAGTTGGCCGGGAAGCCAAGACTGGACTTGGACTTGAACTACGGTCTCTGGTCTCGTTCGGCTTGATCGACGACATCGAGAGAGTCGCAAATGACGTGTGTATCGCTACCGGGGGTTGGTCCGAAGCGATCAAGAGTCTCGGCCACTTCATCCGGTTTGACGCGGACCGTGCTGCGCCGGGTGTTGCCGAACGTGCGCACACCTTGATCGAGACTTTAGGACCGACGACGCTGTCCGACCGCATCCATGATCTCGTGTCCAACATGCCTTGGGACTATCCTCTCGGCGAGAACCTCGATTACGACGAGCAGGCCAGACGCCAAATCGAGACCGTGCATTCCGTCGCTGCCGATGCCCTATCCCAGCCACCTGTCCTCAGAGACCATGTTCCGAAACTCTGTCGTGGATCCCAGCGATGGGCTGGTGTTTTCGGGGAGTTCCTCGGCGCACGAATCGATTCGCCGAAAGACTGGCTGCAACGCATCGCAACTGCGATTCAGGAGACGCCCGACGAGGAACAGAACTTCGACCTCCTTGCAGGATTCCTCAAGGGTCTGTCAGAGCGCGACTCGGACACCGTCGATGCTTTCAAACGCCATGTCGCCGAGTCGCCTGACTTGGCACGCTCCCTGCCGTCGATCTGTTCTCGTCTCGGACTAACTGATGGCGACATTCCTTTGGCCGTCGACGCCCTCCGCGCAGGCTTGCTTCCGCCGTGGTCGCTGAGGCTCTGGTCATTCGGCGGCGGACTCTCGAACATGCCAATAGAGTCACTGCCTTCGCTCCTTGATGAGCTGATTGATCACGGTACGGAGGGGGTCTTCACTGCGGTAGATATGATTGGGATGATTGCCCACGGGGATCACCAGCGCCTTGACGCCCTGAGGTCTCAAATCACGGAGTTGGCGAGGTCCATCGTGCATGCCGATCTCCTGCCTCACGATACGATGATCGATTATCATGCAACCACCGTTCTCGGGTGGCTCCTTGATCAGGGTCGCAACGACGATGATGCGTGCGCTCTTGCGCTGATCCTCTCCAGCGGATTCGCTGACGGCGAGGTATCGCATTGCGTCATGGGGCTGATTTCACCCCTGCTCCCGCATCTCCTCTCCGGGTTCCCCGAGATCGCGTGGCCTCTGATCGGCCAACGTTTGATGAAGCAAGACTTTGCAGCTTGGCACATCCACAATGTTCTTGCTGGTGCGGATTCGGTTCATGATGACTCTTCGCCACCCATCCTGAGTCTGCCCGCAGACACGCTCTTTGCATGGTGCGGCGCTCATCCGGAAGAAGCTCCGGCCTGTGCGGCGCAGATGCTGCCGTTCCTGTCTTCTGATCACGCGGACGGAACTGAGCCGTCATTGCATCCTCTCTTCCGGCGTTTGCTCGACGAGTTCGGTGACCGAGAGGATGTGCTGGAGGCCGGATGGTCGAATATGCACTCGTTCACTTGGTCGGGTTCGCTCACGACCTACTTCGCACGGTATCTGGGGCCTCTCGAAACCTTGCACGATCATCCGATCCCGCGCGTGGCGCGATGGGCCAAGCGAATGGGCCGTCTACTTGAACGGGAGATCAAACAAGAAAGCGCCCGCGACGACGAGTACGAGGCCAGTTGGGAGATATAGCGGAAATCGGACCCCTTCAACAGCCTCAGCATGCGACCCGTCGCCGTGGATTACATGGTTCTGGGTAAGGGCACGCAGGGCAAGGCGGTGCCGCGTCCTTCCATGCAACTTGGTGCAAACCTGCCTCCTGCGGCTGCGCCTCAGCAGCGACCGCAAGCCCGGTCGTTGGTAGAATCGCGTACGGTGCCACAGACGGACAACCGTCCCCATGCCTCCAAAGAGACTCCGCTCCGCGTCCCCTAAGACCCGATCCCCCATCGGCATCGACGAATCCGAACTCTGGGCCACCGCGAACACGTTGCGTGGCTCGATGGACGCCGCCGAATACAAGCACGTCGTGCTCGGCTTGGTCTTTCTCAAGTACATCTCCGACGCCTTCGAGGAGAGGCACGCCGGCGTACTCGCTGAGTGGGGTCCAGAAGCGGCGGAAGACCCCGACGAGTACACCGCCGAAAGCATCTTCTGGGTCCCGCCGGAAGCGCGATGGGCGCATCTGAAGGCGCAGGCGCGGCAGCCCACCATTGGTCAGCTTGTGGACGATGCGATGGCTGGCGTCGAGCGGGACAACCCGGTGCTCAAGGATGTCCTGCCAAAGGACTACGCACGCCCGGCGCTCGACAAGCAGCGTCTTGGCCAACTCATCGACATGGTTGCCAACATCGCCGTGGGTGACGAGGACGCCCGGTCTAATGACGTGCTCGGTCGCGTGTACGAGTACTTTCTCGGTCAGTTCGCCAGCGCGGAGGGCAAGAAGGGAGGAGAGTTCTACACACCGCGCTGCGTCGTGCGGCTGCTGGTCGAGATGCTCGAACCGTACTCGGGCCGCGTCTACGATCCGTGCTGTGGCTCGTCCGGGATGTTCGTGCAGTCGGTCGAGTTCATCGAGGCGCACGCCACGGGCAACGGTAATGGCGGCAAGGCCCGTGGAGAAATCTCCATATACGGCCAAGAGTCCAATTACACCACTTGGCGCCTCGCGAAGATGAATCTCGCCATTCGCGGCATCGAGGGCCAGGTCGCCCACGGGGACAGCTTCCACAACGACCGCTATCCCGATCTCCGGGCGGACTTCATCCTCGCCAATCCGCCCTTCAACGTGAAGGACTGGGGCGGTGAGCGCCTCGCCGACGACAGACGATGGCAGTATGGGGTGCCACCGAAGGGAAACGCCAACTTCGCCTGGGTACAACACATCATGCACCACCTCGCACCGGGCGGGATCGCGGGATTCGTGCTCGCCAACGGGTCCATGTCGTCGAACCAGTCCGGGGAGGGGGAGATTCGCAGGAACCTCATCGAGGCCGACCTCGTGGACTGCATGGTCGCCCTGCCGGGCCAACTCTTCTACTCCACGCAGATCCCGGCGTGCCTGTGGTTCCTGGCGCGGGACCGAACTGGCGGCAGGCTGAGCGACAGGCGAGGCGAGGTCCTGTTCATCGACGCCCGCCAACTCGGGAGCATGGTGGACCGCACGCATCGGGAGTTCGCCGCAGACGACATCGCCCGGATCGCCGACACCTACCATCGCTGGCGAGCCGAGACCGAGGAATACGAGGATGCGCCCGGTTTCTGCCGTAGCGTTTCGCTGGACGAGTTGCGTCGGCACGACCATGTCCTTACACCGGGACGTTACGTTGGGGCACCGCCCCAGGAGGACGATGGCGATCCCTTCGCAGAGAAGATGCAGCGCCTTGTCGCGGACTTGCACAAGCAGCAGGCGGAGGGCGTGCGCCTCGACGCGGCCATCACCGCGAATCTCGAAGCGCTGGGATTCCCTGCGGAACGACCGTGAGCATTGACACCACTTTCCTGCGCCGCTGCATCGCATCGCTCGAACGCGCGACACGGGAGATCGGAGGATTCGAGACCGATGACATTCTGTATGACATCTACCGGGCCGCCTGTGTCAAGGAGTTCGAACTCGTACTCGAGCAGGGCGGAAAGCTGCTCCGCAAGCGGCTCGCCGCCTATTTCGCAACCAACCGTCAGGCCGACCGCCTCAACTTCAAGGATCTCTTTCGCCACGCAGCCCGCCACGATCTGATCGACGCGGAGGCAGTCGAGCGGTGGCTGCGCTACCGCGACAACCGCAACGACACGGCCCACGACTACGGTGAGGGATTTGCCGAAACCACCCTAAAGCTGCTGCCGGACTTCATTGAGGACGCCAAAACGCTCGCTGACATGATCGAAGAAGGGAACGATGGCTGATCGGCTGCAACTCTCCGTCAGACATCGGCGCGCCATCGAGGCTCTGCTGCGCGAGCACTTGCCCGGAGTCGAGGCTTGGGCCTACGGAAGCCGAGTTAATGGCCGCAGCCACGATGGCAGCGACCTCGACCTCGTGCTGCGGGGGCCAAAGCTGGACCAGATTCCCGCCGAAGAACTGATCGACTTTGCAGAAGCGGTGCGGGAGTCCGCGATCCCCTTCCTGGTGGAAGCACGCGACTGGGCGCGGTTGCCAGAGCCGTTCCACCGGGAAATAGAGCGGAGTCATGTGGTTTTGCAACGCCAAAGCTCGGTGTGCGAGGGTTGGTCCAGTGCGAAGCTGGGAAGCCTCGTTACGTTCCTATCGGGCGGAACGCCTTCCAAGAATGCCCCGCAATACTGGGGTGGCTCCATCCCTTGGGTGTCCGCGAAAGACATGAAGTGCTTCCGCTTGGCGGATAGCCGGGACCACATCACGGCAGATGGGGCGGCGAACGGGACACGCGTAGTTCCTAAGGGAACCGTGCTGTTGCTCGCCCGCGGGATGACCCTGCTCAATTCCGTGCCGGTTTGCGTCCTCGACCGAGACATGGCTTTCAATCAAGACATCAAGGCGTTGCGACCTGGGCCAGCGGTTCTTTCCGAATACCTTCCCTATCTCGTACTGGGAAACGCTGACAGGCTCCAGACTCTCGTTGACCTTGCTGGCCATGGCACAGATCGTCTAAATAGTGAGGAGCTAAAGGCTTTCACCGTTCGGTTGCCACCAGTGGACGAGCAACGCGCCATCGCCCACATCCTCGGGACGCTAGACGACAAGATCGATCTGATCCGGCGCGAAAACGAGACGCTGGAGGAGATCGCGCGGGCGATCTTCAGGGACTGGTTCGTCGATTTCGGCCCCACGCGTGCCAAGGCCGATGGCGGAAAACCGTATCTTCCAGCCCAACTCTGGAGCTTGTTTCCTGATGCCCTCGGAGACGATGGCAAGCCGGTCGGATGGACGACTTACGACCTGGCCGTCCTCGCGTGTCATCACCGCGCTACCTTCTCGCCCATAGCTGAGCCTGAACGCATCTACGAGCACTACAGCATTCCAGCGTACGATTCCGGAAACCAGCCATCGCTCGACATTGGACATTCGATCAAAAGCAACAAGACCATCGTGCCAGATGGCGCCGTGCTACTGTCAAAACTGAATCCCGACATCGAGAGAGTTTGGTTACCGGACCCTGCGGGCGAAACCCCGCAGGTTGCTTCCACGGAGTTTTTGGCGCTTACACCTCTCGCACCGGCGACTCGGAGTGTTCTTTTTTGCTTGTTCAAGAGCAAGCCTTTTAGAACGCAAATGGCTGCGATGGTCACAGGCACATCAAAGAGCCATCAGCGTGTCTCGCCTAGAGCTCTGTTGGCTACCGATGTGATGGTCGGGGACCCAAAGACGATGGATGCGTTTGATCAAGCGGTTCGCCCCTCGATAGATCGATTGCTGTCGAATCGCCTAGAAGCGTCGAGACTCGCTGATACACGAAACCTGCTGCTGCCCAAGCTTGTCTCAGGCGAAATCCGAGTTCCCCATGCGGAGCATACAGTCGGAACATCGGCATCAGGCCGGCCTCCAAAATCGTTCTTGCCCGGTCAGGCGGGCAGAACGGAGTGAACCAAGACAGTGTCAGAGCCCGTAACTGATTCGGTCCCATGACACGTTTCGCTGAGTCGCAAGTCGAGGACGCCGCACTCGAATGGCTCGGTGGTCTGGGCTGGTGCCTCGCTCACGGCCCAGACATCGCGCCTGACTCGCTGACCAGCGAACGATCGGACTACCAAGAAGTCGTCCTCTTGGCACGGTTACGCAACGCCCTCGAGCGTCTGAATCCCAATCTCCCCGCATCCGCAATCGATGACGCCTTCCGCAAGCTGACCTTACCGGAGGGCGCAACGCTCGAAGCTCGCAACCGGGCGTTCCACCGGATGCTCGTCGAAGGCGTGAACGTGGAGTACCAGCAAGCCGGTGCGATTCGCGGCGCGCAGGCGAAGGTGATCGACTTCGATGACGCTGCGAAGGACGACTGGTTGGCCGTCAACCAATTCACCGTGGTCGAGAACGACCACGAGAGAAGACCCGACATCGTGCTGTTCGTGAACGGTCTGCCGCTGGGCGTGATCGAACTCAAGAACCCTGCCGACGAGGACGCGACGATCTGGAGCGCGTGGCAGCAGTTGCAGACGTACAAGGCCGAGTTGCCGGCACTGTTCTCTATGAACGAAGTCCTCGTCGTCTCAGACGGAGTCGATGCGCGCATCGGCACGCTCACTGCGGGCCGCGAGTGGTTCAAGCCATGGCGCACGAGCTCCGGCGAGGGGCTCGCGGAGGCCACGCTGCCCGAATTGCAGATCACGCTGGAAGGCGCGTTTGAGCCGAAGCGGCTTCTGTCGCTGATGCGGAACTTCATTGTCTTCGAGGATGACGGAGGATCACTCGCCAAGAAGATGGCCGGCTACCACCAGTTCCATGCCGTCGAGACCGCCGTAGCCGAAACGTTGCGCGCTGCGGAACTGCGTCGATCAGGCGAGGTTCTCGACGATGGACGCTACGAGTCAGGTCGCCGTCCGGGCGACCGGCGCATCGGCGTCGTGTGGCACACCCAGGGTGCCGGGAAAAGCCTCACGATGGCCTTCTACGTCGGGCGCATCGTCCGCGAGCCCGCAATGTCGAATCCGACAATCGTGGTGCTGGCAGACCGGAACGATCTCGACGATCAGCTCTTCGGGACGTTCTCCCGATGCCAGGACCTCCTACGCCAGCCGCCCGCCCAGGCGGCGAGCCGCGCCGATCTTCGCGCGAGACTCTCGGTCGAGCAGGGCGGCGTTGTGTTCACCACCATCCAGAAGTTTTTTCCGGAAGCGCCCGCGGCCGGGGAGCGCGAGGGGCGTGCCCCTCGCAAGAGGCAGCCGGGCGACCGGCACCCGCAGCTTTCCGATCGTCGCAACGTCGTGGTGATTGCCGACGAGGCACACCGCAGCCAGTACGACTTCGTCGACGGTTTCGCCCGGCACATGCGCGACGCTCTGCCGAACGCATCGTTCATCGGCTTCACGGGGACACCCATCGAGCTTGCGGACGCCAACACGCGCGCCGTCTTCGGCGACTACATCAGCGTCTACGACATACAGCGCGCTGTCGAGGATGGGGCCACCGTGCCGATCCACTACGAAAGCCGTCTGGCCAAGCTCGCATTGGACGAGAGTGTGCGCCCGAACATCGACCCGGATTTCGAGGAGGCCACGGAAGGCGAGGAGATCGAACGGAAGGAACGGCTGAAGACTCGGTGGGCACAGATTGAAGCAATCGTTGGTACCGGGCAGCGACTGCGGCTCGTCGCCGAGGACATTGTTGCCCACCTCGACGAACGGACAGAGGCCATGCACGGCAAGGCGATGGTCGTCTGCATGAGCCGCCGAATCTGCGTGGATCTGCACGATGAACTGGTGCGCCTGCGGCCGGGCTGGCAGGACGATGACGACGCTAAAGGCAGTATCAAGATCGTCATGACGGGATCGGCCTCGGACCCGGCGGACTGGCAGCGGCACATCCGAAACAAGGCGCGCAGGGAAGCGCTGGCCAAACGGTTCAGGGATGCGGAGGACCCCTTCCAAGTAGTACTGGTACGCGACATGTGGCTTACGGGCTTCGACGCTCCGAGCCTGCACACGATGTGCGTGGACAAGCCGATGCGCGGCCACGGTCTGATGCAGGCGATTGCGCGCGTCAACCGCGTGTTTCGGGACAAGCCCGGCGGTCTCGTCGTCGACTATCTCGGCCTGTCGAACGAGCTCAAGCAGGCACTCGCCACCTATACCGAGAGTGGTGGGACCGGGCGAACCGCAGTGGATAAGGAGGAGGCGGTGGCGCTCATGCTGGAGAAGCACGAGGTCTGCCTCTGCATGTTCCACGGCTTCGACTTCTCCGCCTGGGCCGCCGGTACCGCGCCGGAACGCCTGGCCCTCCTGCCCGCCGCACAGGAGCACATTCTGCCGCAGGAGAACGGCAAGGAACGGTTCATCGCATCTGTGCGTGACCTCTCGCGGGCGTTCGCATTGGCGGTGCCGAGCGACGAAGCGACGCGTATCCGGGACGACGTTGGCTTCCTGCAGGTCGTCCAGTCCGTCCTGGCCAAGCGGTCGGTCGTCGAGCAGAAGCCCCAGGAGGAACTGGACCACGCCGTGCGGCAGATCATCTCCCGGGCCGTGGCGCCCGAGGGCGTTATCGACATCTTTGCCGCTGCTGGCCTCCCGAAGCCGGACATCTCCATCCTGTCGGACGAGTTCCTGGCCGAGGTGCGCGGAATGGAGCATCGCAACCTGGCGGTTGAACTGCTCCAGAAGCTGCTAAACGGCGAGGTCACCAGCCGGAGGCGGCGCAACGTCGTGCAGGCTCGGTCCTTCGCGGAGATGCTCGAAACTGCGATCCGACGATACCGGAACCGATCGGTGGCCGCCGCCCAGACCATCGAGGAACTGATCGAGCTTGCCCGCGAGATGCGCGAGGCCAGCGCGCGAGGCGAGGAACTCGGATTGACGGAGGACGAACTGGCGTTCTATGACGCCCTCGAAACCAATGACAGCGCGGTCCAGGTGCTCGGAGACGAGACGTTGTGTGTGATCGCGCGGAAACTGGTTCAAACCGTGCGCGCAAACGTCACCATCGACTGGACGTTGCGGGAGAATGTGCGCGCCAACCTCCGTCGACTCGTCAGGCGCATCCTGCGCAAGTACGGATATCCGCCGGACAAGCAGCAGGACGCCACCAGGACGGTGCTCGAACAGGCGGAGGTGCTGTCGGCGACCTGGGCTAGATCGGAATCGAATGCGTAAACACAGGAATCCTCGGCCGGAGACGCTCAATGTGCAGGCCCTGCGCCAGATCGACGCCGGGACAGGGGGCCTGACGCCAGCCATATTTCCTTCGACGACTTATGTGCGCGACAGGGACGACTATGCGCTGCTCGACTCGCGTCACAGCTACGGGCGCGACGAGAATCCCGGTTTCGTCGTGGCGGAGCAGGTCCTGGCGCGGTTGGAAGGGGGCGAGGCGGGCCTGCTCTTCAGCTCGGGCATGTCCGCGGCCATGGCGATCATCCAGTCCCTGAAACCCGGCGACCGGGTGGTGGCGCCCAGGATCATGTACTGGGGATTGCGCAGGTGGCTGATCGCTTTCTGTGACCAATGGGGCCTCGCGCTCGATCTCTTCGATCCGGCGGATCCGGACGCTTTGGCCCGATCGGTGGAGCGTGGAAAGACCAGGCTGCTCTGGATGGAGTCGCCCTGCAATCCGACCTGGGAGGTGATCGATATCGCCGCTGCCGCCGACATCGCGCATGGCATAGGCGCGACCCTCGTCGTCGATTCCACGGTTGCCACGCCAGTGCTGACGCAACCCATCCTGCATGGCGCCGACCTCGTGGTGCATTCGGCGACGAAATACCTGAACGGCCATTGCGACGTCGTCGCGGGCGCCGTTGTGACCGCGCGGAAAGATGAGCTATGGGAAGACATCTGCCATGTGCGGCTTCACGGCGGGGCCATCCTGGGGACGTTCGAGGCCTGGCTTCTGCAGAGGGGCATGCGCACGCTTTTCCTCCGCGTGCACAAGGCTTCGGAATCGGCATTGGCGATCGCCCGGCAATTCGAAGGACACCCCGCGCTCAAGGGCGTGCTCTATCCCGGTCTCCCCAGCCATCCCGGACACGAAATCGCCAAACGCCAGATGGACGGCGGGTTCGGGGGCATGTTGTCGCTACGTGTGCAAGGCGACGCGGAAAAGGCGTTGGACATCGTCAAGCGATGCAGGGTATTCACCCGGGCAACGTCCTTGGGGGGTGTCGAAAGCCTGATTGAACACCGCTACTCCATCGAGGGCGAGAACAGCCCCATTCCCGAAGACCTCGTGCGCCTGTCCATCGGTATCGAGGACGTCGACGACCTGATCGCCGATCTCGAGCAGGCGCTCGCATGACGTGAGCAGGAATCCGCGCTACGACATCCTGTTCGAGCCGGTGCGGATCGGCCCGGTCACCGCGCCGAACCGCTTCTACCAGACGCCCCATGCCCTTGGCACGGGCAACGCCATGCCGCACACGCGCGCGGCGATGCGCGAGGTGCGCGCGGAGGGCGGCTGGGGCGTGGTCAACACCGGCTACTGTTCCATTCATCCGAGTTCGGACGACGCGCCCCTGCCGTACTGCCGCCTGTGGGACGACGAAGACATACCGGTCCATGCGTTGATGGTCGACGCCGTGCATCGGCACGGCGCATTGGCGGGCGTCGAGCTTTGGCACGGCGGCAGCGACCCGGGCAACCGTTTCACGAGGGTGACGCCGATGTCGCCGTCGGGCGTTCCCGTGCATCGCACCTATCCGGGCTGGATGGGCCTGGCGACACCCCGGCCCATGGACTTGGGGGACATACGGGAACTGCGCGGCTGGTACGTTGACGCGGCACGACGGGCGAGGTCCGCCGGATTCGACATCGTCTACGTTTATGCGGGCATGGGCTACGCGCCCTACGAGTTCCTGCTGCCGCAGCGCAACAGGCGGACGGACGCGTACGGCGGCAGCCTCGCGAACCGTACGCGCCTGATTCGGGAAATCCTTGAGGACATGAAGGAGGCCATCGGCGAAACCTGCGCCGTGGCGGTGCGGTTCAGTACGGATGCGCTCCTCGAAATTCCGAGCGAAGAACTGCCTTCCGAAGCGCACGAAATCGTTGCCTTGCTGGCCGAAGTCCCGGACCTCTGGGACGTGAAATCGGCGGACTGGACCGTGGAGACCGCGTCGGCCCGGTTCGGCGAGGAAGGCGCGCAGGAGCCGTGGACGGAATTCGTCAAGCCGTTGACGACAAAGCCGGTTGTGGGTGTCGGACGCTTCACGTCGCCGGACGAGATGGTGCGCCAGGTGAGAAGGGGTGTCATGGACCTGATCGGCGCCGCCCGTCCATCCATCGCGGATCCGTTCCTGCCGAGGAAGATCGACGAAGGCCGGGAAGACGAGATCCGCGAGTGCATCGGCTGCAACATCTGCGTCTCCTCCTATCACGACGGCGTCCCGGTCCGATGCACCCAGAACCCGACCATGGGAGAGGAGTGGCGACGGGGCTGGCACCCGGAGCGCATTCCTCCAGGATATCCCGCGACTTGCATATTGATCGTGGGTGCCGGCCCGGCCGGGCTGGAGTGTGGACGGGCCTTGGGGCAACGCGGCTTCAAGGTCACCTTGGCCGAAGCGCGGGAGGATCTCGGCGGCCGCGTCACCATCGAGTCGACGCTTCCGGGGCTTTCGACCTGGGCGCGAGTGCGCGACTACCGGATCCACCAGATTCAGACGATGGCGAATGTGGACGTATATCGGGGGAGCCTGCTGACGGCGCAGGATGTCCTCGATTTCGGCTGCGATCACGCGGTCATCGCGACCGGCGCGCGATGGACCCGAGAGATCCTGGATGCCGAAGGCGATCCGGCGCCGGGATTTGCCAGCGATGCCGTCTACACGCCGGATGAAATCCTGGCTGGCGCCGAACTGGATGGTCCCGTGGTCATCTACGACTTCGATCACTACTACATGGGAAGCTGCCTCGCCGAGCTTCTGCGGCGGCGCGGCCATGAAGTCACCATCGTGACACCGGCCAACGCCGTGTCCGCGTGGACGTTCATGAACAATGAGTTGGTCAGGATTCGCGAGCGGATGATCGAACTCGGTGTCGGCATCGTCACTGAGCACCGAGTGACGGACTTCCGCGACGGAACGGCGCGACTAACCTCCGTCTATCGTGGCGGAGACGAAAGCTCGATACCGAGCGAATCGCTGGTCGTGGTCGGCGTCAGGGCGCGAAACGACGAGTTGTTCCGGGACCTGACCGCAGACCCGAAACGATTTGCCGATGCCGGCATCGCTTCGGTACGGAGCATCGGCGACTGCCGGGCGCCGGGGGCCATCGTTCACGCCGTGCATTCAGGGCACGAGTGCGCCCGAACCATCGAAGCGGACGATGGCGTCGAGCCGGTCGCCTGGGAGCGGTCGAGACTCTAGTGCTCCGTCAAGCCCAAATCTACGGGTATCTGCGGCACTACCATGGAACAGACGTGTCCGCGGAGCG
>JAPOYI010000182.1 GCA_026706665.1 Gammaproteobacteria bacterium
TCGGGAAACTCAAGCTGGGTTGACGTACACTGTGTCGACAAGGGGCTGCCTCCGTCGTTGGCCTGAAGTATTGTGGACACAACACTTTACGCCATCACAGGCAGCCTCTTGTCGCAACGACGGTGAGAATTCCAGGCTAGCGAACCCGCAGGCTGTCCGGGACCACACGTGATAATCTGGGCACGGAGGACGACGACGATGACGATGGACGAGACTCAGCGCGGTGTGATGACCGCCGTGGCCGTGGCGATGGTACAGGGAGGGGGCGTTCGAGGCCATTGCCCGGAGGTCAGCAACGAAGACTACGCCCGCGCCGTGAAGGAGCTCGGGAACCTCGGCCTCCTGCACACCGGACGGATCCGACCGGAGCCGACCCAAGAGGGCTGGCAGTGGATCCAATCGTCGTCGACTCCGGGCCTCCCCACAAGCGACGCCATCGCGTAGCTTCGTCGCTTGAAGGGCGGGGTACCTCGCGGTTAGACACCGGCGATCCAGCAGCTCCCTCCAGCGCTCTTCCAACGAAACGAGCGCTCTTCGCCTGCCTCGATCGCCTCGCAGCCCTGAGGCGTGCCAGACGGTCGAGCAGTCCTCGCAGGAAGAGTTTCCGACTCACCCACTCGTCGCCCGACGCTCACGGGCGTCGCTGAATCGCGGGCCGATCCGGCACGCTCGTCGGGGTTCACGGGCCATCGCGGCGCGGGCTAGACGTGGGTCCTCCCGAACACAGCCTCCAGGGTCAAAGGTTCGCGAGCGGCACCGTTCTCGTGGGCTCGCAGGGCGCGGGCGACTGCCCTCCTCACGGCCCCGTCCTCGCCGGCTCCCGCGGCGACGGTCGCCATTGGATCACCAAATTGGCTCGAACTGTCACCCAAATGTCAGTGGCAGTCCGTGATACTGCGCTGGATTGTGGCGCGACGCCCAGAGGGGTCCAAGATGACGGCATCGGACAGGATCGGCGCGATCGCACTCGTTGTCTCGCTCGGGCTGTTTCTCAGCATCACGGTGAACGGCCGCATGGAGACCATGAACCTGGCCTTCGACACCCTCGATGACCGCATCGACGGCATGGAGGCCACCGTGGGTCGCGTCGACGAGCTCTACATTCTCCTGAACCGAGTGCCCACCGACGTCCGCGAGCTGCCCGAGTTCATCGAGCGCGTGCGAGCGGCCGAGGCCGCTGCGGCGCAGTTCGAGGCCAGGATGTTGCGGGCGGAAGCGAACCACGCCACCCTGGTCGGCCTCATCAACGACGCCCGGGAGCGGCTGGCAGAGCTGGAGGCGGTGCCTTGACATCCGCGAGGGATCTCGGTCGAACTCACCTTCTCCGGGACAGTCGTCAGCGGTGACTGTCTCGCGACGGCGTGGATGTCCGGCCCTCGCAGCACGGACACCGGTGAGACATATCGGTTCCTCCTGCTGCTGACGTTGGAGGCGCGCTGGCCGACGTGGCTGACCGAGGGGCACAGGGCCGAGATCGAGGCGGCGATGGCCAAGTTGACGCCGCGCGAGCAGTGGCTGACCCGCGTGCTGGCGCACTCGTGCGGGCCGTCAGTGTGGCACGACCTGGCCCGGGAGCAGTACCGGGCGCTGGCTCGGGACGGGTACAACGTCGACCGATTGCGGGAGGAGGCCGCGCGCATCGTCGGCGAGACCGGCGCCGTCACCGCGCCCACACCTGTCGCGTGATGCGCCCGCAGACCTGGACATGGGCGCGCTGGTCGTGGTGTCGGACGATACGAAGCCTGGGAGGCGCGGAGGCAGTTCGACGCGTTCAGTTCGTCGTGACCGAGGAGAGGCATTCGATCCGCCAGACGGGCAGCTGTTGGGGCTGCACGGATGGCCGCGCGAGAGGTGGCCGGAGGGCTGGAGGCCCTGAGCCCGGCCACAGAAAGAGGAACGGAGGATGGCGGTCAGCACGACTTGTACGATCAGCATCCACCTCGCGATCGCCTGGATGACGTGATGAGGCTCGTGGGGGCGACCGCGACCGGCGACGGGTTCCAGTGGGTGGCGGAGCTGGCGTCCCAGGCGAGCTGTCAGAGTTCGGTGGCCGTCGGATGCCGAGCGGCACCCACGCCTTCGGCGAGGATCCGCTGGCTCGGGCATGACCGGACGCCTCCTCCCAGGCCACTGGTGCTGGAGCTTGGTTAGTCGAGGCCGAACGATCGCAGCTTCTCGTGGGTGCCAGTCAACACGTCGACCGTCGCGCGGATGTCTCTGATGACGTCCCTGACATCAGCCTCGGGCGGCGTGCTAAGGTCAAGTGGGTCAGCGCCAGTCTCCAGCTCGGTGAGGTCGACGTCGTCAGCCGACCGGGCCGGCTTGAGGCGGGCGACATCACCGAGCGCGTCGGCGATCGCGCGGAACGTCGAGGCGTACGTCTCGGCCTTGTTCTGGAGACACGAGAGACGGCGACGGGCTTCGGCGTGCTTGCGAACAACGGCGGCGATCTCAGAGTCCTCGTCCGTTCGGGTCATGCCAGAGAGTCTACAGCAAGCCGTTGTGCGGTGGAGGATGAGATGGCAAGAAGGCTCGACGACCTCGGCGGGCAGGCAGACATCCACCCAGCAGTCGCACCGCACGTTCGGGAGTGCCCGGACTGCAATGGCAGGCTTGTGCAGAAGTACAGCGCCAAGACGGACGAAGTCTCGACCCGGATGGTGGATCGCCACCATTCTTACTGCGACATCTGCCGGGATGAGGCGATCGGCTGGCTCGGCGGCGAGTGGAAGTTGCCCCCGCCGAGCGAGCCGCGGGTGAAGCTGGAGCAGCGCTTCTTGGAACGGTGCAGGCGACTCGTGGAGGAGGTGGAGAGGGTACCCGGCGTGAATCGACCCAGGTGGTTCGAGGATCAGCTCGTGACCGGTAGAAGGGCTGTAGAGACGGCCGCTCACCTCATCACACGCGCAGGGGCGTCGACGACGTTCGAGAAACTGGCCGCTGCGAACCGGCTGGATTGCACCCTGGAGTGCATCGTCACCAAAGAGCGCGAGTGGGACCCGCTCTTCACGGACAACGTGCGTCGGGCAGCTAGGGTGCGGCTGGAGAAGTACTAGTCGGTGGGTCCCGAGCACGACATCGCGGAGATACAGACCATGGAGCTGTTCGACCAGAGCGAACGCGTGAGATCGCACGGGGAGTGGAGCGGCGAACCGGGGTGGGAGCTATCAACCTTGACCGCCGAGGAAGGCACGCAACTCACGAAGCGCGTGCTACAGCACGCCGCCGGGGTCACCATCCTCAGCGGCGATCGGCCGCTTGGCTCTGGTGTGCTGATTCAGACCGAGGTATCGTTCGGGGTACTCACGGCGGGACACGTATGCAGAGCCGTGAAGGACGCGATCCACCCCGAGCGTCCCATCGGATGCCTACCCCACGGTGTCTTGGGGACGGCTGGGCTGGAGGAAGTGCGCGCAGACGTGCCGGTCCGAGAGCTTCCTCTGCGCGGCGTTGTAGAGAACTACGATTCCAAGCAGCACCTACCAGACTACGGGTGTCTGATGCTCCCGCCGACAGACGCCCGAGACATGATGGCATGGGGGACGTTCGTGAACCTGACACGCCGCGGCCCCAGCCGAAGACAACAGCAGTACTGGCTCGAACGCAATGCGTGGGTGTCAGGCGGGTACCTGCAGGAGCGCTCCTGGGGGAGGGCTGCGTACCACTGGCACGCGATCGGTGGCCCCGAGGCAGTCTACGAGCGTGACGGTAGACGGTACCTGTACATCAAGATCCCGAGCCAGCTCGCAGCCGAGTGCCCCAAGCGACTCGGTGGGATGAGTGGGAGCGGCGTATGGGAGATCCCGATCTCTCGCCGCCGCGGCGAGGAGGCCGTGCAAATCGGAACACCGATCCTGCGCGGGGTCACCTTCTGGCAGGGCGTGCGATCAGATGACGGCGGCTTCGGCTTCTACGCGCACGAGCTGGAGTCGATAGCTGACCACGTTGGCGCGATGCTAGACGAGGGGCAACCGAGGGATCATCGTGTTGACCTCGCCTCCTCGATCTGATCGATGCCGAGGTGCTCTGCGACAATGGCTGTAGTACCCTCGTCCGTGCGCAGCAAGTTCTGCAGGGGCGGTACAGCCTACGTCAGGGGCGTCGGCGGCGGTCGCGGGCTCTGGGGACCAGCCACACGGTGGCCGGAGGAGCCCATTCTCGCGTGCACGCTCATCCGTCGCCGCCAGTCGAGTCGAGGCAGTGCAGACCATCAACGTGCTTAGGTGGATCGCCGTGGTGGCCGGAGCCGTGGCGTGCGGACTCCTGACCCGCACCCTGATGATCTCCACCTACCGCCACTTCGGGATGGACGACCCCGTGCTGCTCGCGCCCGCGGGTATAGTGTCAGTCTTCGCCGCGTGCTACGTCGGAGCGTGGATCGCCCCGTCACGCAAGGCCAGGACTGGAGCGGTCCTGGCGATAGTGGTCGGCGTGGCTCACGCGCCTGAGGCTTGGACGATGGCGGTCGCATTGTTGCGCAGTGGAACGGTGGAGTGGCCGGTGTTCGCGGAGGCCGCCGGCCGACTGGCTGGGTCGTTGTTCGTCCTCGGCGCAGTCCGACGTGGTGCGTTCCCGAGTGGGTGACAGCGGTGGACCACCCTTCCGGCGGCGCGACAGGCGAAGCCGCGGAGAAGGACAAGGATTGATGGAGGTCCGGTACCTAGCGAGCGTCGACGAGGTTGAGGCCGCTGAACTGCGTTGCTCGAAGCAAGGGTGCTCGGGCACTGTGCGATTCGATCTCGCGGGCGACGGCGACATCTACCACAGCGGGTCGGCCTGCCCTCGCTGCCGAACGCATTGGGCGTCTGAGCTGGACGCCAGTGAGGTCAACGCACTGATCGCGGCACTGCGGCGGTTCATGAAGCGCAAGCGGGGGAAGGAAACCGTGGAGGACTTTCGGGGCGCAACGGAGGTCCTGCAACCCGTCCTCGTCCTGCCCCCACCGTCGACCCGATCGTAGGGTCCGGGACGGCACCACATTCGACCGGCTGAGGGAGCGGAGATCGTTCGGCGGCTTTGAGAGTTAATTTGGTTGAGGACTTTAGACGTGGATTCGCTTCTCCAGCCGGCCGGGGTACACGTCCAAGACGTTCATCATGAACCGCTGGAGACCGGTCGTGTTCGACCTGTGCTTCCGGGGGTAGCCATGGGCCCGAAGCACCTCGTCGTGGCAGACAGCGTCCAGGACACGGTACACGGGCGGCTCCCCGGCCTCGATGTCGAGGCGGCGAGTCTGGAGCGCCAGGAGCGTCTCAGGGTCCGGGTCGGGACCGGACCGGAGCGCTTGCTGCTCCAGGACGACGAACTCCCGTGCCAGCTCGTTGTGGTGACGGGCGTGGCGACCCGGACGGAAGACAATCTCACCGGCCGAAAGGACCGCGGTCGCGAGGGCCGTGTACGCCGAGAGGCCTTCGTAGTCCGCAAGCAGGGCCGCGAAGGTGGCGGAGCCCATGATCGCCGTCGCCACGGCCCCCCAGTTGCCGATGCGGTCCAGAAAACGCTGCCGGTGCATGTGGTACCGTACGGACCGGCGGGCGGCGAACAGCAGATCGTGATGTTGCTTCCGGCGTTCTTTCTCAGTCATCGCCGTCATCGCCTGGAGGAGGCGGCGGCTCTAGCGTGTCCGTGGTCCTGTCGCTCCAGGTCTCGTGGCGCTCCTCGGTCGGCCGCTGCCGCTCTCGCGTTTCCGGCTCGGGCTCCGGGATCCGTTCCGTGGGCGGCCGCTCCGCACCGTCTCGCTCTCGATCAGCCACTGTGGACGTCGGCCTCCGCCGCCGCAACGGACGGCGCACAACAACGCAGCCCGTCGGGACCGCGACCCTATCGGATGATGTCCCGGCCGTCAAGCGTGCCCGGGGTGCCCGCGGATGTCTATGCTGGATCGTCGCTCCTCCTTTTGGTGGCGACAGGCCACGGTCGGCGGGGTCAGAAGTGCAGGATTCCGGAGCGTGGCGGAACAGCGGACTCGGTCTCGACAACGGCGGGACGAGAGCGGAGGACCAGATGACCCCTGACGAGAGCCGGTTGGTGAAGTTGCTGGCGTCGGACGATGGCCGATCAACGTACGGCAGGCTGCGGGATCAGTTCGTCGCGCTGGATGGTCTGATCCCGGTCGGCGACACGTTCGCGGACCGCCGACTGCTATACCGCAGGGCCGTCCGCTCACTCCACCAGGCAGGCTATCTGGACGTCCCGGCTCTGAAGACGCGCGTGGAGCTGCAACCGGAGGACCCTGTGAGTTTCACCGCCCATGGGTGGTCCTGGGTCGATTCAGAGCAAAACCAAGACGTCGAGGCGGTCGCAGCTACTGGCGTCCGCAACGGTCGCGTGCTGCTGCAGATCGGAAGCTCCGAGATCACGCTGAGTCCCGACGAGGCACTGGAGTTCGCCCAAGACCTCGTCGCGAAAGCGCACGGGGCCAACGAACAGGTGCTCGGCAACGGATGACGGAGGTCGCCACCCGCCCACTGCTCGATCAAGATGCACGCCAAGCTGGCTGTAGCAGCTCCGGGTAGACCTGCCGTGGACCCAGACCAGACCACTGGTCCGGGGGGGGGGGGCAGGAGGGTCGAGGTGCAAGACTCTGAGACTAGTCCATGCCCGACACCTAGGCGACTCGGACGAGTTCTAATTGTTGAGGTTACGTGTGGCGGCCAACATACAACATGAAGTCGTAGCAGGCTACCAGCCGAATGACCAGGATCTCAGGATTTGGCGGTATGTCGACCTCCCAAGACTCATTGACTTCTTGGAGACTAGGAGTCTCCACTTCGCGCGTGTCGACACGCTCGGCGATCCCTACGAAGGCACCGTGACACGCTTGAATGTAGTCGCCCGTGAGGCACAGCTTGCCGTCATGGCCCGTGACGCACCTCCGCAGGCCGGCGTGTCAGCCGAGTCGCTAAGGCAGTCGTTTGCGAGTGCCACAACTATGCTGAGGGGAACAGGCTACGTGAGTTGTTGGCATGCAGGCGAGACAGAGAGCGCAGCTATGTGGCAGCTCTATGGGACGACGACGGGCACCGTAGTGCTACAGAGCACGTACGACAGGCTGCGCCGCATCCTACCTGACGATACTCGGGTTGGTGGGGTGCCGACCACGGTGTACCTTGGTATGGTTCAGTACAAGGACTACTCCAGTGTGAGGGACTGGATTCCAGGCGGGAACGTAATGTACCCGCTAATGCACAAGAGACTGGAATTCCAGCATGAACGCGAAGTCCGAGCCTTCATCTGGAACACAAACATCCTCGATAGGCCAGGTGACGGTCCACGCGGCCTGAGGGTAGGAATTGAGATCGACGACCTAGTGGAGACCATCCGGGTACAACCAACCACGCCGACGTGGATCCGGCAAGCGATCGAGCGCCTACTGGCGAGGTACAATCTGCGCTTCGAAGTCAGGCCGTCTCAGATCGATACCCCACCGATGTTCTAGCTAGGCTCGTGCGTCCGTTGTGGATGGCGTCGCCTAGCCTGGCCATCGGCGGCGTGCGCCCAACTTGCCTCCCGGGTAACTCCGTGGTATGATCATGCGTCGGTCGTACGCTCCCAACTCACAATCTGGACCGTCCGCTCGGGCTGAGCCCGAAGTGCGGGCCGAGCCGTGTCTGACCTCCGTGGCGTGGCGTGCCAGTACGGGTCCGGCCGACGATCGTAAAGTGGCCGGCAGCTGGGCGGACACGAGAAACGGCCGTGGAGGCGTGTTGAGCGCCGACGAAGCGGCAAGGAACGCTCCCAGGCGGGAGCGCAGCGGCAAACCAAGGAGAACTCGACCAAGGAGGACTGAGATGAGCATGAAGTAGAATGGCGCCTCTGGCGCCAAGGAGACGGACGATGCCGAAGGGCCCGCAGGGACAGAAGCGGCCAGTCAGCGACGTGGCCTGCGCGACTCAGGTGATGAAGATCGCCATCGGTGAGGTGGAGGAGCGCCTGGAGAAGCCGAAGCCCGTGGAGGGGTCGTTGCAGGTGCGCAACGGCGGGGTGGAAGAAGAGCTGCCGCTCATCGGCAGCGACGCTCCGCTGCCGGAGTAGAACCCGGGGGACCAGAGGTCCGCCCAGGTGGAGGGCGAGACGGTATGTTGACAGCGACGGCGGTGGGCAGGGCATGAGGCGCCTGTCCCGAGAGCAGCGAAGGAAGATCCTGAACCTGCTGGTCGAGGGCAATTCGCTGCGATCGACATCGCGACTCACGGGACACTCACTCAAGACCGTCATCAGGCTGATGGCCGAGGCCGGGCAGGCCTGCAATGCTTGGCACCATGAGAACGTCCGTGGTGTCCGAGCGCGGCGGGTGCAGGCCGACGAGATCTGGAGCTTCGTCTACTGCAAGGAGCGGACGGTCGAGTACGCTCGGCGGCCCCCGATCGGGGCCGGGGACATCTGGACCTGGACGGCGATGGACGTTGACTCGAAGCTGCTCATCTCGTGGTTGCTCGGACCGCGCGAGCAGGCTGAGGCCGCGCGGTTGATGCGGGATCTGGCGGGTCGGCTGGCAGGCCGTGTCCAGCTCACGACAGATGGGCTGCATCACTACCTTCCAGCGGTACGGGCAGCGTTCGGGGACAATATCGACTACGCGCAGCTGGTCAAGTCATTCCGACGGTCTCGGCGAGACCCGGTGGTCACCGAAGTTGAAATGAACCCGGAGCGGAAGTACAGCCCGCCGAGGATCTTCAGCTCGACGAAGGCGGAGATCCAGGGCACACCGGACGAGGCGCACATCAGCACGTCCATGGCGGAGCGGCACAACTTGACGTTCCGGATGCAGAACCGGAGGTTCACCCGGCTGACCAACGCCTTCAGCAAGACGCTGGTGAATCACGGTCGCCAGATAGCGCTGTTCGTGACCTGGTACAACTGGGTCAGGATCCACAAGACGATCCGGATGACACCCGCCATGGCGGCCGGACTTGATGCAGCACCGAGGGACTTGGACTGGCTGGTGAGCTTGGTGGAGGCCCGGGACAGCCAGCCCGCGGCGAGGCGCTGACCTACTCGGACTGGGCTACCGGTCGGAGAACCGGGGCCGGGGCCGGGGCCGGGATTGCGGCGGCCTTGTCGGCCACGATGTCGGATCCGATCTGAGGGAGGTTGCTCTTCGTCCGCGCTTGCTGATCCGGATCGATGGATGCGGTGGACTCCCATGCGCGGAGGCCGAAGCGGGCCGGGGCGACCTTGCAGAGCCGGCCACTCTCCTCCTTGACGACGCGGTAGATGGTCGTCCGGAGGCTCGACTCGCTGGATCGGCCTGGGTAGCGGGTGTTGAACTCCAGCAGGATCTCGTTGATGTCCATGGGGCGGTCGTACTCGACGAGGAGCGCCTCGATCATCTCCTGGACGGTGTTGTTGCGCTCGACGACTCTGCGGCCCTGGACCAGCAGCAACAGGACTCGTTGAACGGACTCGACCTCCTCTAGCGGACGGTCGCGGAAGAACTCTAGGATGGGGTCGGGGATCGTCACCTCAGCAGCGTATCATGGGCGAGCCCTTCATGACTGCACCTCGTCGCAGAGCGGTGAAGCTCCTGGGCTCGTGACTCGCAAGAACCCGGAGGGTCGGGCCGGACATGACGCCCGCTCACCAGTCCAGCGGCTTGTGGATGACAGTTCCGTCCCTAGCGATAACCGGATTCGGCAGCAACGAGTTCGCCATCAGGTTTAGTGGCAGGGTCCTACTTCGGTGCGCAGCGCCCCTGAGTTCGACGGCGGCGCCACGCCGCCGAACTCGCGCGGGCACGTAGACATGTATCCGAACGTCAGGGAAGCGTCTCTGCACCATCCGGACAGCGGGGACCATGTCAGAGTCTCCGCTCACCAGGACCTGCCGATCACAGAGCTGCTGGTACGCATCATCCAGCATGTGGAGCGCGATGTTGACGTCGGTCCGCTTCTCCTCGGGGACGTCGAAGCCCGGGGTCCCGTTCGCGATGCGAGGGCAAGTCCGGAAAGTGCAGGAGATGCGCTTCAGCTTGAAGGCACCGAGAATGACCTCGACGCGCGGCAGCGTCCCGAAGGCTCTCAGCAGCGCGTCTTGGCGAGAACCGGCCATGCCGGTGACGGGCGCCGTGAAGTACTTGATCGCCTGGATGTCGTCGACCGGTCGTACCTTGGCGAAGTATCGTTGCAGGTCGAGCCACCGGTAGGGCGAGCCCCTGATGGCTCCGTAGTAGAGGTTGAAGCCGTCCACGTACACGATAGTACGTGGGGCGGTGGCGCACATAAAAAAGCAGGCGGCCATCCGGGCCGCCCAACCGGCTCACGGTGCCGGGGAGTCGTCCGGTCATCATGCCCTCGAACCACGCCGCGTGTCAAGCCCGAGCGATCAGGGCCGGACGACACAGCGACGCCAGAGCCGTCCGAAGAGTCGAGCAGCGCGCAGGGCGGCGAGGCATGCGCTAGGTGCCGAGAGGATCATTGACCGTCGATGAACTCGCCAAGCTGGTCCACGAACTGTCCGGTGCTGGAGAGCCAAGCACCGCGCTCCCGGCGTCCCACGCAGAGCAGGCCACTCCCTGCGGCAGACGGCGGTTGGAGCCCGCGAGGAGGCGAGATAGGGCGCCGCAGGCCAAAGGGGCGCACTACCATCGCTGGCGCTCCACCCTTTACCGCCGCAGCGACTGGAAGATCAACGTACTGCCCTGGTTCGGCCGCGACACCGCGGCGCTCTTCACCAACGCCTGGTTCCGCGACGAAGCCGAGCGGCGGATGGCGGCGCGCTACCGCTGGTACGTGCTCGGCTACGTGGTGCTGCTCGCCGGGTTCCTCTGGCTGCCGTGACCGCGCCAGGTCGGGCGCCCGGGCGCCTGCCGGCTCCCTGCTCGTCCGGACCAAGCCATAATGACGAATGGCTGAGAGACCGAACGACATCCCGCGCGGCGCCGCCGCGCCGGGCTACGCCCGCGCGCCAGGACATCGCATCGCCTTCGTCCCCCGCCGCGTCCGCGTGCGCGTAGCCGCGGGCGAGACCGAAATCGCCTCGACCACCGACGTCGTGGCGCTCGAGGAGAATGGGTATCCCACGCGCTACTACCTCGCCCGCGACGGCGTCGACATGACCCGCCTGGCGAAGGCGGAGAAGACGACGTTCTGCCCCTTCAAGGGGCTCGCCACCTACTACGTCATCCACGGCCCCGACGGCGAGATCCGCGACGCGGCATGGAGTTACGAGCGGCCGTACCGCGAGGCGGAGCTCGTACGGGACCGCCTCGCGTTCGACGCGAGCGCGGTCGAGGAGACGGTCGGCTCGACCTCATGAACGCGCCGTGACCTCCCGCGACTCGGCCGCACGGCGAGGGCCAGCCTTGAATTGGCGCCCCTGTTATTCAAGGATGCACGCTATCCTTAATCTGGAAGTGGGATATGGCGCGCCTGGAAGAGCGGCGCTGGGAGGGCGACCCGGCCGGCCTCGCCCGGCGCGATCGGCAGCCCTGCCTGTACTCGGTCTACCTGCCCGATCCGCTCACGGGTCGCCGGTTCGTTCTCGACGGCGAAGTCGCTGCGGACGTTGCGGACGCGGAGGCTGCGCTGGTGAAGCTCGATGCGACCGCGACGGCTCTCGCCGGGGCCGAGGCGTTCGCTCGCCTGCTGCTTCGCGCGGAGTCTGTGGCCTCGTCACGCATCGAGGGTCTCGAGGTGGGGGGGCGGCGTCTGCTCCGCGCCGAGGCCGCGCGACAACTCGGCGAAGCGAACCGTGACGCAACTGCGCTGGAGGTGCTCGGCAACATCGATGCCATGGCCTGGGGCGTGGATGCGGTCGAGCAGGGCGGCTCAATCACCCTCGAAGTTCTGCTGGAGGCGCACCGGCGCCTGGTCGCCGGAACACGGCTGGCAGTGCATGGGGGCCGGGTCCGAACCGTCCAGAACTGGATCGGCGGCAGCAGCTACCATCCTTGCGCGGCCGAGTTCGTGCCGCCGCCTCCCGAGGCGATGGAACGCCTCCTGGACGACCTGGTCTCGTTCCTCAACGACGCCACGCTCCCGACGCTGGCGCAGGCAGCGATTGCGCACGCCCAGTTCGAGACCATTCACCCCTTCGTGGACGGCAACGGGCGAGTCGGGCGCGTGTTGATCCCCCTCGTGCTGCGCCGCCGCGGGCTCGGGCTGCGCGCGTTCCCGCCGGTCTCCCTGATCCTGGCGACGTGGGCTCGCGACTACGTCGCCGCATTGATGGGGACGCGCCATGTCGGTGAGGCGGACTCCGCGGAGGCGCGAGCGGGACTGAATCACTGGATCGCCCTCTTCGCTTCGGCGTGCCGCCGGGCGGCAGAGGACGCCAGCCGCTTCGAGGCCCGGGTGGGAATGCTGCAGTCGTCGTGGCGGGAGCGGGTCGGCCGCGTCCGCCGCGATTCGGCCGTGCACCGGCTCATCGACGCGTTGCCCGCGGCACCGATGCTCACCACGTCTGCGGCCGCGCGCCTGATCGATCGATCCTTCCAGGCAGCCAGCCAGGCCATCGAGCGCCTCCGAGGCGCCCGCGTGCTCGTCCAGGTGAACGTAGGTCGGCGCAATCGTGCCTTCGAGGCACCGGAACTGGTCGACGCCTTCACCGCCCTGGAGCGGCAGCTCGCGAGCCCGGCCGGAGACACGCGCGTGTCCGCACCCGCGCGCCGGGTACCCCGCGGCGGGTAGAGTGAGCCAAGCGTCTGTGCCGCACGCACGGGCCGGGGGAGTCTCACGCCGGCCCAGACTCCCAACGCGACCGCAGGGTCACGCAAGCGCCGCCCCGTCGGCGTCCCGTGAGCCGGAGATCGTTCGAAGCGCGCACTCTCCAGTGGCTGGCGGCAGGGGCCGCCGCCGGAGGA
>JAPOYI010000079.1 GCA_026706665.1 Gammaproteobacteria bacterium
AAGCGGCCGGACGCGCCCATGATTGCCCAGCACCGGCCCTTTTTCAAGGCACGCCCATGGCGATTGCCCGACCCCCTCGGTCAGGATGCAGGCTGGCTGGGCCGCGTCGTCGAGCCGCCGCGAGAGGGCGAGTTGCCTCAGACGGGGCAGGGTGCTGCAAGCGAGGGACGGGGATTCGAGCCCGAAGCGGCGCGAGCCGCGGAGCGACCGAAACCCACTCCGGACGCCACCGCGAGCCAACGGTCACGGTCCGGCTGGACCGGAGCGCGCGCCCAACGGCACTCACCGCCAGCCTCCGGTTCGTCTCCAGCGACTTGACGACCCCTGCTCGAGGACGCCGAGGCGACTGAAACGATCGAGAACGCGGCCCTGATGCCGGCGTCGCTGCTGGCGCGCTTCGGGCGGGCGACGGCCGAGCACGTGGTCGAGCACATCGAGCAGCGGATGGCGGCGCCCCGGGAGCGAGGCTTCCGAACGGTTCGCCGGCCGGGAGTTGCAGCCGCGGATGGAGCGAGACTTCGCGCTCGGCTTCCTGTCGCAGTTTCGGGCAGCCAATGGGCGGAATCGGCGGAACGACGATTGGAACGCGATTGGCCAGGCGTTCGGGTCGTCGAGCCTGGTGCAGCGCGGCCGCAACCACAAGCAGCGGCACGTACTGGGGCATCTCCCGAAGGGGCAGCACGAGCAGGCCCGGTCGACCCTGCGGGCGCCTGCAAGCAGGCCGCCCACGAGGGAATCCGGAAAGCTGGAGCAGTACGCGTTGTGGCTGGAGCGGGCGTGGCCGGCCGCGGCGGCCAGCCTGCGCGAAGGCATGGCGGAGTTGTTCACGGTCGATCCGCTGGGGCTGCCGAAGGCGCTCTGCTGGTGCCTGACGACGACGATCATCATCGACTCGTCGCACTCGATGGTGCGTCGGCGGCAGACGAACGGGTGACTCGCTGGCGGAACAAGGAGATCCGGTGCGATGCACGGCGGTGACGTTCCGGGAGACGGAGAAGCGCCATCGCCGCCTTAACGGGTATGAGCATCTTCTGGATGCTGAAGGCGCGCCTCGATGACGACGACGGCGCCCACGCCGAGTTGCAGAAGGCGGGATAATGCCGCTGTCGCCGCCGACTTTCGACTACCGGCAGGACACCTTCCCGTCAGAAGTTCGCACAGCTTGCGGACCTGTAGTTCCACTGGAGATTCGTCAGGATTGGCCTGTCACTTTCGGGAAGCATGTCGCCACGAGCTTCGTAACGGTAGTCCTCCCAGCCGTGTGCTGTCTCGCTGTCATTCCAGCTCTCTGGGCTGCCTCGCCAGTCCTCTCGTCGTCGTTCGTTCCAATTCGTGATGCGATTGCGTGCGGCCTCTGGTGAGAACCCTGGTTCTGGTACTCCTGTGAATGCGATTCTCTGTGTGAGTGCTTCGTCTGAGATCTCCGCGATCTCTTCGCGGGCCTCGTCGAATCGCCCAAGATCGATGCTCTCGCGCCTGCCCCGCACGTTGTGCAACGTTTCCTGGATGCAGTTGCAGTGCTCCGCAGGAATACTCCCCAGCCACGCCTCTGTGCGCGCTGCCCTTTCGGTCTCTGCTCTTTCGACCCATTCTCGTTGCTGGGCGACGGTGACCGCGAACCCTACCCTCCTCACTGCCGGAAGACTCTGGATCTCCGGGCACCCGCTGTCGGCGCCCGCGCCGTACTCGTCTCGCAGCTCGGCCATGAGCTCGTTCTCGAAGCCCTCGTACAGCTGTACCGTCTCTCTCGCGTTCGCCTCCTCTTGGTCGATGGCGTCATTGAAGGCGCGCCTGTCCTCACTTTCACAACCACCTGCTAGCGACAGCAGAATGACTGCGCCGACCCCCGTTGCTCGTGTGCCCCATCCCTTGTTCGTCGACATTGTGGGAGTCCCTTCTTGCCTTGTCACTCTCCGTGCTGTCGCTCGTCCGTCCTTGCGGGCCCGGCGGCCAGGGAGTTTCGAATGTCGATCAGGACAGCGAGTACTCCGCATAGCGATCCGGCGATCAGCAATCCGGCGAGTCCTCCACCTATGAGCCCTGCCACGAACGCGATGAACGAGAAACCGTCGGATCCGGCGCTACCGGCCCCTATTCCCGCCGCCAGCCCTACGACTATCGGTATCCCCATTGCCACGAGCGCGTTGATCGCGCTGACCCACTCCGCGAGGAACCTGTTAATCTTCTTGTGAAAGCTCATCGTTCTCCTCGTTCCCTGGGTGGCCGCACCATCGTGGATCGTCGCCGGTTGGTATCTTCCGGTCTCGGTCCTACCTCTCCCCCTCTGGTTCCCTGGCTTCCACAAAACCGCCCTTCCGTGTATCCGTGTGATTCACGCGGGCGGCTTCACGCCCGCTCTCTTCGTTTCCCCGTATGGCCGGTACGTGGAGCCGTCCGGCCGCGGATTGCGCCACCCGCTCTCCGCGGCCGGACGTACCGGCTGGAGGTCTGCACGTTCTGGTGGCCTGACGTGCGAACGACGGTCATGTCGTCGCTGCCTTGGTCGAGCAGCATGCTCAAGAACCTGATGGAGAATCACGCGGACAACCCCAATAGCAGCTACACCCGCCTCTAACGACCGCGGCCGGTGAGAAACATCTGAACGATGTCTGCGGGCCTGTCGTGCTCCTCCATTAGGTCGAAGTGGAACGCCCAGTTCTTCGAGTCTCCGTCGTTCTCCCGAACCTGCTTTTCGCTGGCAGCCCGCAACTCCAAGAACGGAAGCTCCACTTCCTCAACGCCCTGCCTGAGGCCGCGCTGCACGTGCCGACTGCGGTCGATTTCGGAGAACGGTATGAAGAAGCGATGATCGGGATCGCTCTCGTCCGGCGAGTGGTAGCCTGCTGAATCCCTGGTGAGTGCGAATACGCCCGAACAGCTTCCGAAGGTGTGACGGTGTGTGGCGGGCATCTCGATTGTCTCGCCCTCGTCGAGGTAGCGCCCGAGGGATTCGAACGCCGAATCGGTGTCGTCCGACTTCATATGGGCTAGGCCAAGGCGGTAGTGGTCTACCGCGTCTGTGTCCAACTCACGAGCATCGCGGTACTCCCGGACCGCAGCCCAGAAGAAATCGGCGTCGAAAAACTCCGCTGCTCTTCTCATGTGGTCCGACGCGGACAACCCCTGAAGGGCGCTCACTACAGCATCGCCCTCCTGAACTCCGACCCCGGCGCCGACAGTGATGAGCGCTCCGGCGTCCTGCACCTCGGTGACGGTAGCTCTGCCGATGTTCGTCTGTCGCGTGAAGACGACTGCGCCGCTGGCGTTGGTGATAGGTTCGTTTCGCAGTACGGTCATTTCATCGCCCGTCCGAACGCCGGCGGCTTGCCCCTTGTCGATGACCGCCACCCGAGAGTCCACTAGGCCGACGATGTTGGCTTCCACGGACTTCGCCGTGGGGCCGACGATCTCGAAGTAGGTAGTCAAGCGCTCGACCGCGCGGTCGATCGCGCCTTCGGTGGCGCGTCCCATCATGCTGCCCGTCATTTCGCGCACGGAAACGGAGGAGGCCAGAAGCCTACGGTAGTCCGCCTCCATGGCCGAGGCACTGGTGTTGATTTCGTTGTGCTCCACCGCCTCCGCGAAGAGAATCTCCTGCGAATCGTCCACCGCAGTGATGTCGATACGCACGTTCATCGTTTGCTGAAACGCCGTCTCGCGATTGGACCGGCGGAAGAAGCTGGTGTCTGTGTCGGAGACTCTCTCCTCCTGATAGCTGAAGTTCGTGACCTTTGCACCAAGATAGAGGTCGGCGTCGATGTCGTCGCGCGCACGGCCGTCCATGACCGTAAACGCGCCCGTGCGCGACAAGCTGGTGATGAACATGTCCGTGAGAGCGTTGCCGATCGTCGAGGATCGAGAATTGGCGGGATTCTCAAACGTATCGATGACGATGACGAGCCTGTCGTCCTGGGCCGCAGTGGGGGCCACGAGGACTGCAAGCAAGGCTCCAAATGCGACGCTGCTGCTCTTCATGGTGTGTCTCCTCACGTTTACGACCGCGACGCGCTCCTACCACAGGATCGGGTTGACTGTCGTGCTCAACGGCCGAGGCTCGCGGCGTCGGTCTGTCGCCGGTGACGAGCCGGGCAGCGCTGAGCGAAGTTCTACGCCGACGGCGTCGGCCGACCATCGCTGCCGCCGGGCCGCTACTTCCGGATGCTGTTGCTCGGCTACTTCGAGGGCCTGGAGTCGGAGCGGGCGATGGCGTGGCGCGCGGCGGATTCGCTGAGCCTGCGGCGGGGTCGGATCCACGTCGAGAAGCACGAGGCGGTCTTCACCTGGGTTCTGCAGCGGGCGGCCGACGCGGGGTTGCTGAAGGGCAAGACGGTCGGCATCGACGCGACGACGTTGGAAGCGACCGTGGCCCTGCGGAGCATCGTGCGTCGAGACACGGGTGAAGGCTACGACGCGTTCTTGCGCGGCCTGACGGCGGCGTCCGGGATTCCGACGCCGACCCGCGCGGAGCTGGCGCGCCTCGACCCGAAGCGGCGGAAGAAGGGCGCCAACGAAGACTGGAAGCATCCAAAGGATCCGGGCGCGCAGATTATGAAGATGAAGGACGGCCGGACGCACCTGGCCCACAAGGCCGAGCACGCGGTCGATCTGGAGACGGGGGCGGTCGTTGGCGTCACCGTGCAGGATGCGAGCGCGGGCGACACGACCTCGATGGTCGAGACGCTGGTCACGGCGGCGGAGCAGTTCGAAGCGGCCATCTGCGCCTTCCGTTCTCCCTACACGGAAGGCGTTTGTCCACGGCCTGCTAATCGGTGCTGCGTGGGGAGTCCAACTCCGTCGCGGGGCGCGGAATACCCGCTGGCCAAGCCAGATCAACCGGCAGGCTGGTGCGACATGCTCCGCGAGACACGTTCGGCGCGAGCCTCTCTGATCGTGCGTCCGGCGAGGAGCCGCGTGAAGAACGCTCCATGGTTCGCCAGCAGCCGCACTGCTGTGGAGCGTGAATCCCCGGCGCTCGGCGTACATCCTACCGAGCCGGACGCGGGCGCGAAGCTCAGGAACGCGACCACCGCGGTGCACCGAAACCCGACATCCCCGCAGCATGGAGGGAACCTACCATGCCAATGTGTACTTGCGGCGTCTGTGCCATCCCGTAGAGTGACGATGGTATGACCCTTGCCCCAAAACTGGCCCGTTCCGGCGGCGACGGCCGGGCCGGCGCGGGCTAGAGGGTATCACTCAGCGCCCGGGTCGGGCATGCGGTAACCGACGCCGCGCTCGGTGAAGATGTAGGCGGGCCTGCCGGCGGTGTCGCCGAGCTTGTGCCGGAGCTTCTTGACGAAGGTGCGCACCGTCTTCGCGTCGGCGGAGTCCTTCCCGCCCCACAGCCGGCGCAGCAGTGCGTCGTAGGTCAGCACCCGTCCGGCGTTGACCGAGAGCAGTCGGAGCAGTTCGAACTCTGTCGCCGTCAGTGTCACCAGCTGGCCCGCCACCCGCACCCGGCGTTGCTCGTAGCGGACCTCCAGATCGCCCAGCCGGAAGACTTCCGGATCCGCCCGTCGGCGGAGCGCCGCCTGCACCCGCGCCGTCAGCTCCGTCGGCGAGAAGGGCTTGACGATGTAGTCGGCTGCTCCGACCTCCAGAGCCCGCGCAACCGTCTCGTCCCGGCCGTAGGCGGAGATGAAGATGACCGGCAGATCCGCGAGCTCGGGGACGCTCTGGAGCAGCTCGATGCCGTCGGCGCCCGGCAGCCGCAGGTCGAGCAGAACGAGGTGGGGCCGGTGGGTCCGCAGGAGGTCCGGAAGCTCCCGCGGATCGCCCGTCAGGAGCGGCGTGTAGCCGGCGGGGAGGAGCGCGTCCCGCGCGTAGTGCAGCGTCTGGGGGTCGTCGTCGACGACGAGGATACGGGTGACCTCCCGGGCGTGTCGGGGCCGGCGGGAACGGCCCGGGGCCTGGTCGCCGTCGGCTTTTCCGCGAGCGTCCTCCGCCAGGGGGATCGTGAAGGTGAACCGCGTGCCGCGGCCGGGCCCGGCGCTCTCGGCCCAGATGCGGCCCCCGTGGGCCTCGACCAGCCCCTTGCAGATGGCCAGGCCCAGGCCGGTCCCGGTCGGGCGTCCGTCCTCACCGGCCAGTGCGGTGTGCTTCCGGAACAGGTGCGGCAACTGGTCCGGCGGCACTCCCCGCCCCTCGTCCGTCACCGAGATAGCGAGATGCACGCCGTCGAGAGCCGCTCCGACGACGATGGGCGTCGACGCCGGCGCGTGCCGGGCCGCGTTCGAGAACAGGTTGTTCAGGACCTGGACGATGCGCTGCCGGTCGGCCGTCACCCGCGGCAGGTCCTCCGGCAGGTCGAGGTGGACGGCGTACCGGCCGCCGCCGGCGAGGAACGTGTTCCGCGCCTGCTCGACCAGCCCCCCCACCTCCACCGGCTCGGGAGAAACCGACAGCGTTCCGGTTTCGATGCGCCCCGCGTCGAGTAGGTCGGCGACCAGGCCCCGCATGTGGTCGGCCTGCTCGTCGATGATCCGCACGAACTGCTGCACCTCGGCCGGATCGAGGCAGGGTGAGGCACTCAGCACCGTGGTGGTCGACCCCTTGATGGAGGTCAGCGGGGCCCGAAGCTCGTGACTCACCATGCCCAGGAACTCGGCCCGCTGCCGCTCGATCTCCTCGAGCGGCGCCAGATCCTGCATCGTGACGATCACCGACTCGACCGCGCCGTCCGCGGAACGGATCGGGGTGACGTTGATGAGCGTCGACACACTCCGGCCATCGGGGACCGAGAGCACGATCTCCTCCGCGCGCAGCGTCTCTGCGCTGCTCAACTGCTGCGCCAGAGGGAACTCGGCCAGCGAGACCTCGCGTCCGTCCCCCCGGCGGGAGGTGACCACCTGGAGGAGCTCCTCCGGGGACTGGCCCGGCAGGCACAGGCCCTCGGCGATGCGCCGGGCCTCCCGATTGAACGAAAGCGGAGCGCCGGTCCGCGCGTCGAAGACCACGACGCCCACCGGCGAGGTTTCGACGAGGCCCTCGAGGTCGGCTCGCGCGCGCTGCTCGCTCTGGTGGGTGCGGGCGTTGGCGATCGCCGTCGCCGCCTGGGCGGCGAACAGCTTCAGGACCTCCTCGTCGTCGGCGGTGAACTCCTCGCCGCCCTCCTTGTCGCTGAGGAAGAAGTCCCCGACGTGGGCGCCCCGGTGGCGCAACGGCGTTCCCTGCAAGGTCCGGGTCGGCGGCAGCCGTTCGGCGGGGATGCCGAGCGAACGCGCGTAAGCGGGCAGGTCGTGAAGGCGTAAGGGCGCGGGCAGGTCGCGGAAGCTCTCCAGGAGCCGGGATCCGTCGGACCAGGCAGCCAACTGTCGGTGCTCGTCCGGCGTGAGGCCGGAGGTGACGAAGTCCAGGACCCTCCCGTTGTCGTCGAGGGTCGTGATGCCGCCGTAGCGGGCACCCGTCAGCGCGCGGGCGGTATCGACGACCTCGTGCAGCACGGTGTTCAGGTCGAGACTCGCGCTGATCCGCAGGATGGCCTCGCTCAGCTGGGAGATGCGCTCCCGCAAGGCCTCGTTCTCCCGCCGCAGCAAGTCGCGAACCATCCAGGGACTCCCTCGAGTCCAGGCACGTCCCGTTCGCGGAGCATAGCACTTGCCCGCCACAAATCCCGCGCCGGACCGCAGCAATGGGGCAATCGACACGCAATGGCCACGTAGCAGGACCTGGAAGACGCTGGAAGTACATATCCCTTTGCTACGGTGCCCTGACGGGACTGCTCCGCACGATCTCCCGTGCCCCCGGCTGGCTCGCAGGGCGCGCCTCGAGGCGCGTCATCGTCGGCTCGAGGGGTGTGCCGGGCGTACCCGCGGCGGGCCCCAGTGACCAAGGACAGCTTTGCCAGCACATCGTCCGACACTTCCGGACCCCGAGTACGAGGAGGAACTCCAGCAAAGGGTCTCGCGGACACCAGACCGAGGATGCTGCCGATGGCGCGCCCGGCTTCGCGAGGCTGCGGGGGATATACGAAGCGCAAGAGCCCCCGGCACGCAGCACCGCCGCTCACAGATTCTTCGAGGGCCTTCTCGCCTCCCATCCGAGCATCTACAAGCGCCTGGACCGTGCGGCGAACACCATCACCGGCGGATTCGAAGACTCCTGGACGTTCCAGGGTTTCAGTGCGAGGGGGGCGGTCGTCGCCACCGTACGCTTCGAGCTCCAGCAGGCGTTCCGCGATGAAGTAGACGCCCTCGTCAACATCGAAACGACCGAAGCACTCGGCCGGCGCGACAACGTGAACGACATCCATATCCACCTGGCCGACGGCACACGGCTCGACTTCGACGAGCAGACGGCGGAGCGAATGGAACCTGGACGGTCCGTGTCAGCGTTGTTCTCGACCGATGACGTGGCGGCCTCATCGACGCGGTTCCCCAGGAGATGCGACTCCGTCTTCGAAACGTCGACCGCTGGGAACGAGTGCAACGGTAGAACGCCGGCGTGACCAAACCGGGGCGGGCCCGGCCGCCGCCACCCGGCGGACTGAGAACGGACGTCGACCAAGCGCGGGAACTAACGCTCGACAACATGGCGCAGGACATAGACAACGGCTTGTTCGACGTGCGCAACGCGGTCAACGACGCAACCGACCTGCACGAGCGCATGGTGAGGGATGAACACCGGTGACGTGGGTGGGTGCGGACTACCGACGCTCTCTTTCCCGGCGCCCGGCCCTGCGCATCAGCGGTGCGCGAGGGAAACACCTCTCTGACGACCGTATTCGAGGTCGGGAGTGAAGCGAACACGGACCGTCGCTCACGAGGTTGGCGTTGGTCGCGCTGTCGCACTATGAGACGCTCGCTTGTGGTCGAGGCCAGCTGCATAGCCGGCTCGGATAGCGGGCCATGAGCGGACGCCTGAGGGAAATGATAGAGGAGTCGAGGCCGGAATGCTGTCGTGGCTGCGGGTCAAGGGGGCCGCTAGGGTATCGACGACCTGACCTCCCGGGAGACAACGACGTGAATTTGCACGTGCGGTCGGGCGAGGTGAGTCTACAGAACGGCAGGACGCGTACTCGGAGTGCTGATCACCGAGGGGTCGACCCCCTCGCATACCTCCAGGGAGCTTTCGGGAGCTGGCGAGAGCCATGCGCCGAAGGCGAGCGTATAGCATCCGGCTGGCTCGGTACGTGAACCCGGCACGCGAGCAGGCAACGATGACGCTCAGGGAACCGGCGGGAACGCTGTGGCGGATGCACCGCGAGGCGATCAAGCGGATTGCCAGAGCGCCCGGAGGAAAAGGCAACGTGTTGCTCGGAGGCGGAGCAATCCTGGCGGCCCGATGGGCGCACCGTAGGAGCACGACCATCGAGATCCTGTTACCGGAACGGACGGCGGTCTACGACGTTGGACGAGGCGGGACCGTAGACCTGGAACGGGCAACCGGAGGAGAGGTGGTCCAGAACGACGGCTGGCGAATCGTGTTGAAGGTCGACGAAGGGAAGCTCGACATCGCGGCGATGAGGCCGGAACTGCCAGGCCTGGAAGCGACCGCAGAGGTCGAGGGACAGGCCCAGACGGTGCTCGGAAACGAACAAATCCTGCGGGGGAAGCTGAACCGGACCGACGAGGGGATCGCGCGTGACGCCTTTGACTTCGCCGTTTCGCGAAGGGTGGATCCGAGAGCATTGGAGATCGCGGCGAACAGCTTCAGCGAGGACGCCAACCGAGTGCTCCAGCGTAATCTGCGAGCGGGCAACGGCGACATGGGACGAGAGGCGGAGGCCGAACTGGAAGACGTAGCGCCGGAGTACGAGGAATGCCGGCAGGCACTGGGCGAGCTGGGAGCCGACGCCGTCGCGGCGAGCCGATACAAGGAAGTGCGAATCGCAGTGAGGCAGGGACGAATCCACATCGCCACGCAAGCCGTCGCCGGCACGATCCGAAGCGAGACGTACGACGGGCGGAGACCCGCCGAGGCGTTGCAGAAGACGGGAATGGACGCGTACCTCGAGAGCAACAGCAACGAGCTGCCCGGAGGCGTGGCTCTCGAGCTGGAAGAGCGGGCCCGGAATGGACGCGACGGAACAGTGCTGAGGGCGAGCAGATCGAACGGGATTCGACGGGCGCGTACACGGCCTGCAAGCCGCGGTACAACAGCGAGGAAAAGCAACCGGCACCAGCCGGCAGCGGACACAAAGGCGGGGACTGGGAGTCGTGCGGCAGAAAACACGGGTCGAGAGCGCGCCCGCGGGGAAGCGGGCGAGCCCCGATGACACCGCTCCCCGTGCTGCTGCACCCGACCCGGCGCCGTATGCGGCGGCCGAGGCCGCCTTCGCCGAGGCCAAAGCCTACCTTTCTTCGCGCGAAGCACAACAGATGAGTGAGAGCGACCTCGAACGGGAGCTGCACCGTCGGGGCCAGGAGTTGATGCGCAAGCTCCTGCAGGGGCGCCTCGATCAGCGCAGTCCGGGCGAGGCCGCCGGTCCGGTCGAGGGGGCCGACGGTGTCGAGCGCTCACAACGGCGCGTGCACGAACGCCTGGAGACGACCTTCGGCACGGTGGCGGTCGAGCGCGTGGGCTACGCGCGTCCCGGTCAGGACAGTCTGCATCCGCTCGACGCCGCGCTGAACCTGCCCCCGGAGCGTTACTCGCTCGAGTTACGTCGGCGGGTAGCCGAGGCGGCCGCGTCGCGGTCGTTCGACGAAGCGCTGTTCGATCTGTTTCGCAGTACCGGGGCCGAAGTGCCGAAGCGTCAGGCGGAACAGTTGGTGGCTCGCGCGGCCGAGGATTTCGATGCCTTCTACGAGGCCCGCCGGGCGGCGGATGGCGAGCCGCCACGCGAGGGGTCGGTTGTCGTGCTCACCTTCGACGGCAAGGGTGTGGCGCGGCATCGCGACGTGCGCGAGGCGACACGCAAGGCGGCGGAGAAGCGCCGGGAGCAACTCTCCCGGTTCAAGCGCCTGAAGCCGGGAGAGAAGAAGCACTCGAAGCGGATGGCGACGGTGCCGCCGTCTACACGACCGCGCCGTTCGTGCGCAGCCCGGAGCAGTTTCTGCAGAGCCTGATGCCCCGACAGCCGGGAGCCAAGCCCCCGCTCGTGCGGCCTCGCCCGGTAGCCAAAGACACCAGAGGGAATCGGACGGAGCGCGGCGGGGCGGACGCGCCGCCGCGTCCTCGTGCGCCATCGTCACGGACTCTGGGGGCGTCGAGGCCCGCTTGTCGAGCACCCGCTCGGCCGCTGCGAGACCTGCGAGACGTTCCGGGTCGCGGCCGACGACGATCACCTCGACGGCGCGGCCGGCCGCGATGAGCCCCGCCCACAACGCGCGGGTGGTTGGTCTCCTCGGCCGCCCAATCGCGGAAGGTCGACCGGAAGCCGTGAGGTACGGCGGGGACATCCAGCGTCTTGAGCAGTGCCGACAGGGCCATGTCGTTCACGCGCTTCCCGCAGGCGCTCGGGAACACCAACGGCCCGCCGTTGCCGGCCGCCCGCGCGGCGTCGAGGATCTGTTCGGTGCGGCGCGTCAGCGGCACCCGGTGCTCGCGCTTCAACTTGGTCCGCGTCGCCGGGACGGTCCACACGTGTTCGTCGGTGTTGATCTCGGCCCACTCGGCCCCGCGGACCTCGCCGGAGCTCGCGGCGGTCCACACCAGAAACTCGAACGCCCGCTTGACGGTGGCGGTCACCTTCGACGCCCGCACCTTCTCGATCACCTGCCGCCACGCCCCGACGGGACAGCGCCCGCATGTGCTGGACGAGATCCTGCTGCGGGCCGAGCACGGGCCTATCCGGCTGCACGGGTTGTTGTCCCAGTAGTTCAACGCGACGGCCCACTCCATGATGGTGCTGATCCGCTGGCGGACCCGAGTTCGCGGCGTCGTCCGCGGATGACGAGCCGCTGTACCCAGCTGCGGGTGCCGGTCGGCTGCACGTCGAGATACAGGCCATCGCCATCGCAGTACCTGGCCGGTCCTCAGCGGCGATGTTCCTCAATGCTTGCGCCTGTCCGGACGTGCTGGTCTTCCGGTGGAGAACGGCGGACGTCCGTCGAATTCCCGTTCGGGATTGGGGGGCGAAAGCGGGGTGAGCGGTTCCTCCTGCCAGCTAAATCCCTATTCTTCGGTCACTTGCGAAAGCGTGGTGGCGGAGAGAGTGGGATTCGAACCCACGGTAGGAGGATCACCCCTACACACGCTTTCCAAGCGTGCTCCTTCAACCACTCGGACATCTCTCCGCGCGGCGCCCGGCCGGGACGCTCATCGATCCTACCATCCGCACCCGGGGCCCGCCGCGCTCTCGCTCCGGATCGGCCCCAGCCCCCACCGTCCCAGGAGCGCATGCCGCAGAACTCCTCTGCGTTGCGTTCTGCGGCGCAAGCTCCTAGCGCCGCCAACCCGTCGCAGGCTCCGGGTCGGCCCCAGCCCCACCGTCCCAGGAGCTCACGCCGCAGAACTCCACTGCGTTGCGTTCTGCGGCGCAAGCTCCTAGACTGATCACTCGCGCGCCGGCGCCGGGTCGCACCGCGGCTCGGACCCTGTGCAATCTCAGCCT
>JAPOYI010000056.1 GCA_026706665.1 Gammaproteobacteria bacterium
CCTTCTGGCCGCGCACGCGGACCATCTTTCCGGTGGCCTTGTCCTGCATCCGGGTTTCGGCGGCGTTCTTTTCGAACCAGTCGAGCGCGCGGACCACCGCCCGGTCATGGGCCTCCACGATGCGCGCGTCGCCGCCGATCAGCGCGGCAAGGGAGACGGACTTGGGGGCGGAGAAGGTGAGATCGCGCCCGGGACGGTGGTGGATTTCTCCATCCTTGCCGCGCTTGCCGAGCCGCCGCCCGGAACCGTCGGGGACGGCGCCTTCGAGCACCGCCTTGAAGGTGTCGGGATCGACTGGACCCTCCAGACCGAGTTCGGTCGCGCCGCGGCCCGCCCACGCGCTTGCCGCGCGATGCTCCGGGTCGTCCTTGGCGTAATAGCCGTCGCGTTCGTAGTAGCTCGCCCCCTGCGACGGGCTCGCCACCGCGCCGATCGAGGCAACCATCAGAACCAGTTCCAATCGTCGTCTGGACTGGGGCCCTTTGTGTCGCTACCGGCAACGCCATTCCCATCGCGACCGCTCGCACGCTCGCAGGTCTCGGCAGACTTTTCGGGCGGTTTGCGGGTATCGTCGGAGTTCGACGTCGGTCTATTTGCAGTTCCGGGCAATTCCGCGTCCGTCTCTCGGCCGGTGGATACCGCATCCGGCACCCGCCGCGTGGACGTGTCCTTCGTCGAGTTGCGGTCCAGCTCCGCGGCCGGCAGCAGCGCGGCTTGACCGACCCGTCCGAAAACGCCCGTCAGACGGTCTAACTCGGCGCGCGTCATCAGCAGCACAACTCTCTCATGGCTCGCCGCGTGCGAAAGCACTTCGACGATGCCGGGACCGCGATGCAGTGGGAGTCCACGTTCACGAGGTATCGGCTCGACCACAGCCCCGGACATCCGTTCCTGCCACCCACCCCTGGTCACGGTCGACAGGATCGCCAGCAGTACGGCACCCCCGAACCCGGCGCCGGCCCCGAGCAACGCGTTGTCCGCGATTGTGGAGAGGATGTGGCTGCGGGCCATCCACGCTTCGACGGTATGGGCGAGGCGAAATCGAGTGACCGTGCGGATCGACCCATCCGCCGCCCGGTATTCCGAGAGTGCCGACGGGTCGAAGCCGACGGCGATCATCGCCTCGGTGACGACGAGCTTGCCCGCCGCGTACCAGTCATGCCCGGTGGTGTCGCGCAGCAGGGCGAGACCGGGCAGAAGGATCGCCATCGATACCGCGCCCACCACGCCAAGCAGCATCGTCCGCCGCAAGCTGCGAAAGGCGATCACGCTGGCAATGCGTGCCGGACGCTCGCGTCAGGCTGCGACGGCACGGCGGAAGGATGCGACGATGGGACTCCCCACCGGGACTGAAAAAAGGGCGCGCATCCGCCAAGGATAGGGGCGGAATAGGGCTCCGAAAACGGTCTCAGTTTGGCATTGCCAATGATTCCCGGACAGTAATGCGCCAACCTGCGCGCATGGGCGCGGGCTTGCGAACGAAAGGTTCGATGGGCGGATCGGCGAGCGCAGCCGGTTGGCCGAGTCACGCGCAAGTCCGGGACGAAGCGTCCGCCACCTCAACCCCCCGGGCCGCGCAGCGCGCGGTCGGATCACATATACTTGCTTGCATTGCAAGCAACCCATAGTTTGTGTGCGTCCCGCACCATGAGGAGGTACGACGGATGGCCAACATCACGATCCGCAATCTCGACGACGACGTGAAGACGCGCCTTCGCGTGCGCGCCGCCGAACATCACCGTTCGATGGAGGAGGAGGTCCGCATCATCCTGCGCGACGCTGTGAATGGCGGGGAAACCGGCCCCCGCGATCTGGCAAAGTTCACTCGCGAGTGCTTCGCGCCCCTGGGCGGCGTGGAACTCGAACTTCCCCCGCGCGGCCCGATGCGCGAGCCTCCGGACTTTTCCTGAGCAGCACGCGTGTTTGCCATAGACACGAATGTCGCCTCCGAACTCATGCGCCCGGAGCCGACGCCAGCCGTCGCGGTCTGGATTGCCGAACGCGACGCGCAGGAGATCTACCTCACGGCGGTGAGCGAAGCGGAGCTGCGCTACGGTGTCGCGATCATGCCGGTCGGCAGGCGGCGAAACGCCCTGGAAGCCGCCATGACCCGCTGGCTCGACCTGGGCTTCAGGGAGCGTGTTCTGCCGTTCGACAGCGCCGCGGCTCGAGCCTACGCTGAGATCGCGGCCGAGCGCCGCCAAACGGGCCGGACTATCGGCGAGGCCGACTGCCAGATCGCCGCCATATGCCGGTCGCGAGGCGCCGTCCTGGTCACCCGCAACGTACGGGATTTCGAGGGTGTCGGAGTGGAGGTAATCGATCCATGGTCGGTTGGCTAATGTTGATATCTGGCAGCGCCAACCAACGGGATCGAGTCCCTGTCGACAGCAAGTGTTCCTTGCTGTATTGAGCCGATGCCCTTGCGATCAAACCATGCCAGCACCGTCCGCGCTATGAGTCCTATGGCAATTAAGGTGACCCGGAGGTGTTCGTGTCGAGGTTGAGCAGTTTGCTTCGTGCGGTGGACGCACTCGACCAGCAACTCGGTGCTGACTTGAAGCGAGAGGTAAAGGTACTTTCCAGGCGCCGTTCCTTCGGCCTCAACTTCGAACGCCACATTCCCGAAACGGTTGAGCTTCCCAATTATCCCGTGCGTCGAGGTGACAAGGTCCGGGTTATACCCGAACAGGATCACGATCCACGACACACGGACAACTCAATATGGCAGGTTCATCGAATCGCCGAGGATCAAGACGGGCGGCAAGCCCACCTCGTCCGGCGAAACAACTCTGGAATTGGCACCAAGACAGCGCGCAGGGCTGTGGATGACTTGGTTGTCGTTGCCGAATTCCGCGATCCAATCTTTCCTGGGCTTGTGTCCACCGGCAAGGCTGAACGTGGCGGCGACAAGCCCTACCACGCCGTGATTAATGCCGAGAACTTCCACGCCCTTCAGGTCCTTCTCTACACGCACGAGGGAAAACTCGATGCCATTTATATCGATCCCCCTTACAACACGGGTGCACGGGACTGGAAGTACAACAACGACTACGTGGATGAAGAGGACGCCTACCGACACTCCAAGTGGCTCGCGATGATGGACCGTCGGCTCAAGCTCGCACGGCGGCTGCTCAATCCAGAGGAGTCGGTCATGATCGTGGCCGTTGATGAGCGGGAAGTCCACAGACTCGCGCTCCTCCTCGAGCAGACCTTCGAGAGCGCCGACATCCAGATGGTGACCAGCGTGATCAGCGCCAAGGGCGTTGTCCGGACAGGCAAGTTCTCACGAGTCGAGGAACACCTCTTCGTGGTGACAATCGGGTCCGCCGCGGCACGGCCATGGCACCGCAACATGCTTGAACCGATCTCCGGCGATCGAGGCCCGAAGGCGGGCCTTGAGTGGCTTGGCCTCCGTCGCAGGGAGCCCACAAGTCAACGAGGCGCGCGTCCGCACCAGTTCTATCCGATCTTTGTCCACGCCGAGACCAACACCATTCACTCTGTCGGCGACGCCGTGGAGGACGATGTGGATCGACACAGCATCGCCGCCCCGGACGGTACGTTCGCCGTTTGGCCACTGAAGCCAGATGGAACGGAGATGCTCTGGGGACTGACCCCAGAGGTAGTCCGCCGCAATCTCCGCCAAGGCTACATCCGGATCAGCCGGAAGGGCACCGTTCAGTACCTTCCTGGCGGCGAAATCTCCAGGATTCGTGACGGCACCACTACGGTGACCGGGCGGGCCAAGGACGGCTCCGTCCTCGGATTCAAGCCCATCGACGACGACACGCCGCCACCCAAACGCGTCTGGAACGTGCCTTCCCACAACGCTGAAATCGGTGGAACCCGAATTCTTACAAAGCTCATCCCGGGGCGCCGCTTTCCCTACCCCAAGTCCCTATACGCTGTCGAGGACATTCTGAGGTTCTACCTGTCCGATTCACCCGATGCCGTTGTCCTGGACTATTTCGCCGGATCCGGAACGACCGCCCACGCTGTCATGCGCCTGAACCGAGCCGACGGTGGCCAGCGCCAGTGCATCAGCATCACGAACAACGAAGTCTCCCCTCAGGACGCGCAGGACCTCTACGCCCAAGGACACCGTCCCGGCGATGCCGAATGGGAGAGTCGCGGCATTTGCGAACACATCACCAAGCCCCGCCTGAAGGCCGCGATGACGGGCCTTGCTCCGGATGGTCAGCCCATCGAAGGACTCTACGAGTATACGGATGAGTTTCCTTACGCCGATGGCTTCAACGAGAACGCCGAGTTCTTCACCATGACCTATGAACCGCCACGCACAATAGCGCACAACCGAGCCTTCGAGTCGATCGCGCCTTTGCTCTGGCTTAAGGCAGGGTCGCAGGGACGCCGGATCGAGAAGGCAGTGCCCGATTTTGATGTCGCGGACACCTACGCGGTGCTGTTTGACCTCGATGCCGTGAAGGATTTCCTGGTTGCCATTGCCGATGTCGAATCTCTTCGTATCGCGTTCATTGTCACCGACGACGACCGGGGATTTCAGATAGTAAGCGGCGAACTCCCGTCCCGCATCGAATCGGTGCGCCTGTACGAGTCGTATCTGACAAATTTCGCAATTAATACCGGCCGGGATTAGTAGTGAGGTACTCGCTCAAGGATTACCAAGAAGACGCCGTAGCCGACGTCCTGGATCGTCTAGCACGAGCCCGCGACGACTGGCGTCTGGGGAGACCGGGGGCATTCTCGCTCACCGCGACCACCGGTTCGGGCAAGACCGTTATGGCGGCGGCTGCGATCGAGGGGTTGTTCGGCGGTTACCCGGAACACGATTTCGACCCGGACCCTGGCGCGGTGGTTCTATGGTTCACTGACGACCCGTCACTCAACGAACAGACCCGGTTCCGGCTGCTCGACGCAGCCGACCGCATTGCGCCCTCGCGGCTTGTCGTGATCGAGAATACCTTCAACAAGGAAAGGCTGGAGTCCGGCAATGTCTACTTTCTCAACGCTCAGAAACTTGGCAAGAATTCGCTCTTGGTCAGAGGCGGGGTGGACCGGGGTGACGATAGCGATCAAACCCGCCTGCCGATGCCGGATGCACGCTCGTTCACGATGTGGGACACGCTTGCGAACACCATAGCCGACGAGAGCCTCACTCTCTACCTGATTCTTGACGAGGCGCACCGTGGCATGAGACCGCCAAGCCGGGGGGATCGAGCCGAAAAGGCCACCATCGTGCAGCGGCTCGTAAACGGCGCCAACGGTGTACCGCCGGTGCCGATCGTGTGGGGGATATCGGCCACCGTGGAGCGGTTCAACGATGCGATGGCCAGGGCCGTGAACCGGACCAGTTACCCGCCGGTCAGAGTGGACCCGGCGATGGTGCAGGAATCGGGTTTGCTCAAGGACGATATCCGCCTCGACTTCCCTGCGGAGGCTGGCCGGTTCGACACGGTTCTACTGGCCCGGGCTACACGAAAAGCGAAACAAGCCTCCGAACTCTGGTGCGCCTACGCCGAAGGAGAGCGCATCGAGGCGGTGGTTCCCCTTCTAGTTGTGCAAGTGCCGAACACGCCGTCGGATGCACTCCTCGCTGCTGCCTTCCACACCATCCACGAGAACTGGCAGGACCTCGAACCGGATGCGATTGCGCATGTCTTTGGAGACCACGCAACAATAGAACTCGCCGGATTCACTGTCCCTCACATTGCCCCCGAAACCGTACAAGACCGCACCGACATCCGCGTGCTCTTCGCCAAGGACGCCATCTCAACGGGTTGGGATTGCCCGCGTGCCGAGGTGTTGGTGTCCTTCCGCCCCGCCAAAGACGAAACGCACATCACGCAGCTCCTCGGCCGCATGGTCCGGGCGCCCTTGGCGCGCCGCGTGCCAGGTAACGATTTGCTCAACTCCGTCGCGTGTGTGTTGCCCCACTTCGATCAAATTACCGCAGCTAACGTTGCACGCAACATGCTTGGGGAACGCGAGCAAGACGGGGATGGGACTGGCGGAGGTGCCGGGCGCCGCGTCCTCTTTGCGGGAGTGGACATGACCGCCAATCCGGCTGTTCCGGAGTCCGTATGGGAAGTTTTCGAGCGACTGCCCTCCCAGACGTTACCGCGCCGGGCGGCGCGACCGGTACGAAGGCTATCTGAGTTGGCCTTGGCACTGTCGCGAGATGGGCTCAGGGACAACGCCCGCAGCGACGCCTATCGAAGGCTTTTCGGCAGGCTCGACGGACTGATGGCTCAGCACAAGCAGAAAGTCGCAGACGCGAGCAAAGGCATTCTTCAAGTCGAAGGAGAGACCCTCGTTGCTCACGTCATTGGAGGTGAGATCCGCGATCGGGATGTCTTCATCGAGACCGCCGATGCCCTGTCCGTCGAAGCCGACTTTCGGGCCGCGGCTCGTGTGCTCACTGCGGATATCGCCCGCCAGTACGCAGACCAACTCGCTGAACCGGACGATGATGACGATGGGCTTTTCGATGCCCACGTCAAGGTCGCCGCATTGGCACAGGTCGAAGGCGTGTTGGAGGAACTAGACCGCGAGGCTGATCGGCTCTGCGCACGGTGGTTCGACCTTTACCGAGTGGATATCAAGGGGCTGTCCGATGAACGCCAAACGGTCTACGACCAGATCAAGGGGCTGTCCCCCGAGGCCCAAACGACGGAACTCAAACGGCCAAGGGTTCGCACCGAGGAGACCACGGACGAAAAAGGCCAGAAGCTTGAGATACGGATCGGACACCTCATGTCCGATCCTGACGGCACCTTTCCCGTCGCGTCCTTGAACGAATGGGAGATACGTGTACTGGACAGGGAAATGGACCGCGATGGTTTCGTGGCTTGGTACCGAAATCCGTCGCGCCCTTCGGGCGATGCTTTGGCAATCGCCTATAAGACCGCTCAAGGTCACTGGCGTCGGATGTGCCCTGATTTCATCTTCTTCCACGCTGTGGGCCACCACATCAAGGCTTCCATTGTCGATCCCCATGGCCACCATCTCGCCGACGCGCTTCCCAAACTGCGAGGCTTGGCTGATTTCGCGGAAGGCCACGGCACCTCATTCCATCGGATCGAGTCGGTCGCACGCATGGCAAACGGAATTCTGCGTGTTCTGGACCTCACCGAGCCGAATGTTCGAGAAGCTGTCAATACCCACGTTGGCAACGTCCAGGCGCTGTATGGCAGTCCAAACGCCAGGGACTACTAGCGAGGTCGCGTCTTTACCGAACGGAGCCGATGACTTCCGATTCTCGCCATCCCTGGGTGGCCACACCGCTCATTTCCCGCAATCGCGGTGGCGCCGAACGTCCGAGAACGCATGCCGCTTTATTGCGTCCTACAGAGATCCTCGCCCCGGAAGAATATCCTCGCCGATGCTGGCGGCGATCCGGGCCGCAGCCTCCTTGACCGATTCCCGAGCCAGATGGGCATAGCGCGCCGTGGTCTGCGCCCGCCTATGGCCGAGCAACTTGCCGATCATCGGCAGAGACTCTCCAAGCGCCAGCGCCCGCGATGCAAAGGAGTGCCGAAGGTCATGAATGCGGACCTCCTCCATGTCCGCCCGCGACCGGACAACGCCCCACGGCGCATTGAGGTTCTTCATGTGCGTGCCCTTCACCCGTCCCGCGATGACCCAGGGATTGTCCGGCACACGAGGCAGGTCCGCGAGCACCTTCACCGCTGCCGCCGAAAGCGGAACCCCCCGCGGCCCGGTCTTGCTGTCGCGCAACCGGATCTCGCTGGCGTCCAGGTTCACGTCCTTCCACTGCAATGTCAGAATCTCGTTGCACCGGCAACCCGTGAGCATCAGCAATCGGATCGCTGCCGCCGCATGCACCGAGACCCTGCCTTCTGAGACCGCTGCAACCAGTTCGTCGCCCAGCCGCCGGAACTCCCCGTCGGTCAGGAAGCGCTCGCGCCTGCGGGCGCGGTACTTGACGATCTCCCGGCAGGGATTGCTTCCGTCAGGCACCATGCCCCAAGCCTCGGCCATCGTGAACATTCTGGAGATCACGTCCACCACGAGGTTGGCCATCGCGGGGGTTTCGCTCAAGCCGCCGTGCAGCGCCATCACTTGCTCCCGCTCCACTGCCAACAGAGGAAACATCCCGAGTGTAGGCAGGATGTGCTGATCTATGGCCGTGCCTGCGGTCTTGACCGTGCTCGGTTTGCAGCGCACTTCGAGGTGTTCGGTCCGATATCGTTCGGCCAAGTCGGCCATTGTCGGGCCGGGCTCCGGCTTCGGCGAGAGCGGCGCCGGAATCGGTTCCTCGCCCGCCTTCACCCGCGCGATGATAAGCGCCGCCCGCCGACGCGCCTCCTCGGGCGTCAGCACGCCGTGCCGGCCCACCGTCAACCGCGTCGACCTGCCCCGCGCCCGCGTCTGCACGACGTACATCCTCGATCCGGTCGGATACGCGCGCACCCCGAACCCCGGCAGTTCCGAGTCCCAGAATACCGTGTCCCGATCCACGCGCAGCGCGTTCACCGTGCGCCGCGAGATGGTCATGGATTGCAGCTTCGCCATCGTCTCCGCCTCCCCCGAGCAATCCTCACGCAGCCGCCGGTTCTTCCGGCATGATGTCCGAGCCTATGCTGCCGCCGACCTTCGCCGCCGCGGCCTTTTCCGTGTCCTTCGCGAGATGGGCGTAGCGCGCGGTGGTCGTGACCTGGCTGTGCCCGAGCAGCGCCCCGATCATCGTCAGGCCCTCGCCCAGCGCCAGCGCCCTGGACGCGTACGAGTGCCGCAGATCATGGATGCGCACATTATTCAGACCGGCCCGCTCGCGCAGTTTCTTCCACTGGTCGTCGATGGCGCACAGGGGCTTGCCCGGCATCTTGCCCGCGACCACCCAGGGATTGCCGGGCGGCCGGGGAATCGCATCGAGCACTTCGGCCATCGTCGGGGACAACGGCACCATGCGCGCGCCCGACTTGCCGTCGCGCAACCGCAGCTCGCCCGCCGTCCGGTCGACATCGTCCCATTTGAGGCTCAGGATCTCGCCCTTGCGGCAGCCTGTCAGCATCAGCAGCCGGATCGCCGCCACCGCCGAGGGATGCACCGAACGATCGGCTTCGGCCTCGTCGAGCACCGCGCCGAGGCGGCGGAACTCCTCGCGCGTGAGGAACCGCTCGCGTTGGCGCTCCGGGTAGCGGCGCACGAAGCGCCGCGGGTTCGTGCCCTTCGCCCGCAGATTCCAGACCTCGGCCAGCGAGAGCATCTTGCTCAGGATCACCAGGACCCGGTTGGCCGTGAACGGCTTCTCGCGCAGCCCGTAATGCAGCTCGGCGACGCGCTTGCGGTCCACCTCCGCCACCTTGACCCCGCCGAGCGTCGGCAGGATGTACGTGTTGAGCGCCCACCGGTAGTTTTCCACCGTGGCGGGCTTGCAGTTTGCTTTCGCGTGCTCGCGCATGAACCGTCCGGCGAGATCGGCCACCGTGGGTTCGGGCGTCAGCTCGACCGGCGGGGGAGGCAACGGGTCTTCGCCGCGCTTGATGCGGTCGATGGCGGCTGCCGCCCTGCGCCGTGCCTCGTCGGGCAACAGCGGCCCGTGGCAGCCGAGGGTCGCGCGCCGGGAACCGCCCGGACCTCTGGACTGCACGACGTAGACCTTGCGACCCGAGGCGTAAACGCGCACGCCGAACCCCGGCAAGCGCCGGTCCCAGAACACGGCGTCCTTGCTTTCGACCGCCAGAGCGTCCACGCTGCGCTTGGTGATGACGAGATCGTTGCGTTCCGGCATTTTCGTTGGTCGGCTGAGTCCTACAGAGGATGATCCATCAGAACAGTAAGCGAACCGCAAGCGACTGGCTTACAATCGGGGCGCATCGGAGCGTTGCCGTGTCGAGGCATTTCGCCCGCTTCCCAAAGCGGGAATCATCATAACATACTAATAATTAAAAGAATATATCACTTTATCGAATCCGAGCGTTCCGCTGCGCATGGGTGTCGAAAACGGCTAAATTCATACATCGTTTTATGGAGAGCCTAATAGATGTCCTGGCAGCCGTAGCTCAGGAACGTGGCAGACCTAGCGTACGAGGGGATGGCGTTGGGGTCGGTATAGCCGTAACCATCGCCGGCGCAACCTGGTTCGGTGAACCAATAGCCCCAGAGGAACCCGGTGGGCTGGGAGCTTAGCGGGGATTGCGCGCTGGGGGCGGGGCTAACCGGGGAGGCGGCTAGAGCAATCGCGGCGACGGCGAGTGCGGCATGAGGTTTGAGTTTCATTTGTGAAATCCGGGGTATTTGGGAAGGGGCTGAGAATAACGCAAGGGCACTTCATTCGGGAAGACGGTTGGTCGACATGTAGGTCAGGGCGTGGTCGAGGGAGTGGAACCAGACGCCGGGGGCGTTCGGGCTGGACAGTAGCCAGCAATCGTCGACATTCCGTTGAGCAATGATGGACGCGTGACGGAGGTCGGGGAGCGGGATGTCTCGCGGAATCGAACGCGAGATGTCGCCGAGGCCTTCGAGCCAAAAGGTTCCTTGGAGACCTTTGGACTCGAAGGCCGTGACGACGCGTCGGCGTATGAGTTCGGACCGGCATAGCGTAGCGCGAAGTCGGACGATCGCGCGGCGCTCGACCTGCTCAATGGCAGTTTTCGCGTCGGGTTGGACGGGTGGTTGGGACGGCAAATTCTGGCAGCCAACAAGGGCGGGAGGAGGATTGTAGTATGGCGGCACGACATTTGGGACGCACGGATGACGGCTAAGGTTGTGGAGCTTATCGAGGAGGAGCGGCACAGTGCTGGGGAGGAAGGCGTTGGTGCCGGCGTTCTTCCGACGTGACGGCGACGGCGCCCGCCGGTATCTGGAGTTCTTCGCGGTGAACATCAGGAACCGCAATACGCGCCAGGCGTATCTGCGGGCGGCCCGGGCGTTCGCGCAATGGTGCGGTGAACGATTCGGTGAGGCTCGAGGACTTGGAACCGATGATGGTCGCCGCGTACGTGGAGCAGCTCGGGGAGCGCTACGCGCGGCGACGGTCAAGCAGCACCTGGCGGGAATTAGAATGCTCTTCGACTGGCTCGTGCTGGGACGCGTGCTGGAGATGAACCCGGCGTCGACGGTTCGGGACCCGAGGCACGTGGTGAAGAAAGGCAAGACGCCGGTGCTGTCGGGGGCGGAGACGCGGGCGCTCCTCGATTCGATTGACGGGTCGACGGTGGTGGGCCTGGGCGACCGCGCGCTGATCTCCGTGATGACGTTCGGCGCGGGTGTCGGCAACGGTGTCGATGCGGGTGCGCGACTACTACACGCAGGGGACGCGGTCGTTTCTGCGGCTGCACGAGAAGGCCGGGCGGTTCAACGAGAACCCAGCGCACCACGTGATCCAGGCATACATGGAGGACTACATCGGCGCGGCCGGGATCGGCGCGGACCGCGACGGGCCGTTGTTCCGGGCGGCGGACGGGCGAAGCAAGCGCCCTACCCTGTCGGGGGGTCGACTGACGAGGCAGCGGGCCTGGGAGATGGTGAAGCGCCGGGCGGCAGCGGCGGGTCTGCCCTACGAGATCACGCCGCACAGCTTCAGGGGCACGGGGATCACGGAGTACCTGCGCGGCGGCGGCGACCGCGACGTGGCGGCCAGAATCGCGGGGCACGAATAGACGAGGACGACGCGGCTCTACGATCGGCGCGACGACGAGATTTCGCTCGACGAGATCGAGCGCATCCACATCTAGAACGGAAGCGCCGCGGGCGGGTTTCCGCCGGTGCGGCGGAGCGGGACGTAGGCGCCCTCCTCCGCGCGCGCGGCACGGCGTGTTAGGGTCGCGCTGCTTGTTCGGCCGGCATCGACCGGCATCAGTCGCCGAGTGCGACCTTCAGGCAACAGGCCGGCGTTCGCCGGCATTCCATCCACGGGCGCGAGGAAGCGTCCATTCCCGCAGCGGGAACCGGTTTCCCTGGGGGATCGCCCGGTGCCTGTCGCGGGTGCGCAGAAGGAGAAGTCCGATGGCGGAAGGCGACAGGCTCGCCGGAGTGAGCGTGTCGTCGCTAAGTCCGGCGGAGCGACCGCCGCGGCCGCGGCGACGATGGCGCGTCCGCGATCCGTCCGGCACATCCACTCGAGGAGCGCGGACCCCTCGGCGTCCCTGCGGGCCCGGTGCTTGCTCTCAACAATGCGAACGTTAAGGCTCCTTGCGGGAAACGCAAGTTGGTCTAACGATACAGCGTGTCGTCGGGGAACCTTTCGACAGCGTACATTTGGCGGCGGCACTGGAAAAGGAAAACTCCGACCAAGGTCGGCACTGGCATACTGCGCGTAAACACTGAGGCGTGAGTCGGCGCACAGACTGGAAAGCCGGAGTCGGGAGAGCGGAGCACGATTTGAAGGAGCATGTGCCCTGGGAATCTGAGTCCGTGCGGACACGTTCCCGGGCAAACGAGCCCGTGGGCTCACACTTCGGGCCTCGCGGCTGAGTGGATCGGAGCAGGCAGCTTGAGGCCGGCCCGCCTCAAACGGTC
>JAPOYI010000192.1 GCA_026706665.1 Gammaproteobacteria bacterium
ATACGTTGGAGGAGATCAACACATGCCTCGTCGGTCTGAGGCGAAGCCTCGCTAGGTTCCTGACCGTGAAGAGCTTCTTCTTGAAGTCCGCGAAAGTCCCGTTGTCTCGCGTTTGCAGGGCCGCTCGAGCAAAGTGAGCGCCTGAAGCGACAAGAGCCATGCCAATGAACAGCGTTATGACCTCCGGAATAGCAAGAGCCCGGATCGAACTCGTATCGCTGTACGGGTTCGTCTCCGGATAACCCATCTGAACTACGCCGACCCATGTGGTCCAAATGTCCAGGGCGGCTGTCGTGATGAATATTCCAGCGAACACAAGAACAAGATTTCGTGTCATCGGATGTCTCTAGACTGGTCGAGTGCACTTTGCGCGGGAGATTTCCGAAAGTCGCCGCAGAGTTCATTGCCCCGCTTGTGACGAAAGTCGATTGAGTCCACATACTCGGCGATTGTAGGAGCGTCCGGGCTTGAGGGAAGCGGGATAACTGCCCGATTTCGTGTGCGAGATGTCCCCAAAGCGGTACAGACTTTGACCATGTGGTTGCTCGATGCGCGTCGTCGTCGTCGTACATTCCAACCATCCGCGGGAACCGGATTCGGACACGGCCCGGGCGTTCGCCTGCCTGCGGGGGTTCAGGGCATCACGCTGCTTAACCAGAGCGTCCCGCTTCGCGGTGTCAACGACCGGGCGCCGACCCTCTGCGCGCTGTCGGAGCGACTCTTCGAGCAAGGCGTCCTGCCGTACCGGAGCGCCACGCCGAGTTCGCGTCGGCGGTAGCTGCCGCGTGTGGTGTGGTTGAACCTGCCTGATCGCCGCTTCGATCCTGGCTCTGCGCGGGGGGCGACAGCGAATCCCAAAGAGGCGCCCGGAAGGAGTAAAATGTCGTTTTGCGCCACGGCGAGGATTGATTTGGCGGAGTCTCGCATCACCGCGCTGCCCCTGCGGGAAATCGCGCTCGTTCTACTGCTGGCGCTCGCCGTCTACATCTTCCTCGCCATCGTGTCCTATTCGCCGCACGACCCGGGCTGGAGCTTCTCGGGCACCGATCTCGCGGTATCCAATCTCGTCGGCAGGAGCGGGGCTTTCGTGGCCGACATCATCCTGTTCATGTCCGGATACGTCTCCTACATGCTTCCGCTGGCCCTTGCGTTTACCGGGGTGAAGGTGTTGCGGCCAGCCCGGGAACCCTGGACGGTGCCGTTCAGCATTCGGCTCTGTGGCTGGCTGGCAGTTGCGGTATCCGCCTGCGTCCTGGCGCGGATGCATTTGGCGCCGACAGAAGCGCTTCGGGCCGGGCCGGGTGGTGTCGTCGGCGAAGGACTGGTTTTGTTGGGACTGCCGATCCTGGGTTGGGTGGGCCTCACCCTGATCGCGGTGGCGGTGTTGCTGATCGGCGCGCAGGCGGCTATCGGCTATTCGTGGGTCGTCGTCGCTGAAGTCACCGGCAAGGGCGTGTACGGGGCGGCCCGCGCGTTGGTGGCCGTGCTCGATGCCGCCGCGAGTTACGCCAGGTCGTTATGGAAGCGGGAGGCGGGTGAGTCGGAGACGGGGCGCGTCGCGGTCTCGCCCCGGCGCGCGAAGAAGCGATCGCCTCGCATGTCAGTCGGCCAACCCGGGACGAGGAAAGCTGCGGCGAGGACCGACTCGGTCCAGCCGCCGACAGCGGATGCCGCCAGTACCGGGCCGGCCGGGGAGACCGTGAGGGATATGCCCGATCTGGACCTGCTGGACCGCGAGGAGTCTGGCGGACGCGGCGGTTTCTCCGACCAGAACATCGAGGACATGTCGCGCCTGCTCGAAACCAAGCTCGCCGACTTCGGCATCGAGGCGACGGTCGAATCGGTTCAGCCGGGTCCGGTGGTGACGCGATTCGAGGTTCAGCCCGCCGCTGGCGTGAAGGTGAGCCGAATCACGGCGCTCGCCAAGGATCTCGCGAGATCGCTGGCCGTCATCAGCGTGCGGATCGTCGAGGTGATTCCCGGCAAGACGGTGGTCGGCATCGAGATTCCGAACCGGGATCGCGAGACGGTGCGGCTGCGCGAAGTGCTGGCGTCCGAGGCCTACCAGCGCGCGGACTCCCCGCTGACGCTGGCGCTTGGCAAGGATGTTTCGGGCAATCCCGTCATGGCGGACATCTCGAAGATGCCGCACCTGCTGATTGCAGGCACCACCGGCTCGGGCAAGTCCGTGGGCGTCAACGCCATGTTGTTGTCCATGCTGTACAAGGCGACGCCGGAGGAACTGCGCCTGATCCTGGTCGACCCGAAGATGCTGGAACTCTCGGTCTACGAGGGCATCCCGCACCTGCTCACGCCCGTGGTCACGGACATGAAGGACGCGGCGAAGGTGCTCAACTGGTGCGTGGGAGAAATGGAGCGCCGCTATCGGTTGATGTCGGCGCTGGGCGTGCGGAGCCTCGAGGGCTACAACCGGCGGATCGAAGAGGCGGAGCAGACCGACACGCCCCCGCTAAAGGAAACCGGGCGCATGGGATTCCTGAGCGCTCTCTCCGGCGAGGAGGCGCCGCCATTGACGAAAGAGCCCGTGGTGGTCGTCGTCATCGACGAGTTCGCGGACCTGATGATGGTCGTCGGCAAGAAGGTCGATCAGCTCATCGCCCGGGTCGCGCAGAAGGCGAGGGCGGCGGGAATTCACCTGGTGCTCGCCACGCAACGTCCGTCGGTGGATGTCATCACCGGACTGATCAAGGCCAACATCCCCGCGCGTATGAGCTACCAGGTGTCGAGCCGCGTGGACTCGCGCACGATCCTCGACCAGGGCGGCGCGGAGCAGTTGCTGGGGTTCGGCGACATGCTGTTCCTGCCGCCGGGCACCAGCATCCCGGTGCGAGTGCACGGCGCGTTCGTTTCGGACGAGGAAGTGCACTCGGTCGTCGCCGACTGGAAGGAGCGCGGTCCGCCCGACTACCGCACCGAGGTGCTTGTGGCGGCTGCCGATGGCGGGCCCTCCGGGGTCGGCGACAGCGATGTGGAGCAGTCGGACGAACTCTACGACGAGGCGGTCGCGCATGTGATCGAGACCCGCCGGGCTTCCATCTCGGCCGTGCAGCGGAAACTCCGGATCGGCTACAACCGAGCCGCGCGGCTGATCGAGACGATGGAGGCGGCGGGGGTCGTGAGCTCGATGGATACGAACGGCAGCCGCCAGGTCCTCGTTCCGGGCATCCGCGAGACGCGCTGACGCGTGCTCCCCGTCGCGCTCTGGCCAATCGTCTGGGCTGTCGCCGCTGCCGGTGTGCCGAACCCTGACGCCGCCGCGCTCAGGGGGTTGCTTTCGCCCATTCAGGCCTACGCCGCCGAATTCGAGCAGGTGGTGTTCGATGGGCGCGGGCGGGCGGTGCAGACCGCGAGCGGGACGATGCGCCTGGCGCGGCCGGGACGTTTCCGCTGGGAAGTGGTCGAACCCTACAGCCAACTCGTCGTGACCGACGGCACGACGGTCTACGTGTACGACGCCGACCTGGCGCAGGTCACCGTCCAGCCGCTCGACGAGACCCTCGAGGGTGCGCCCGCGCGGCTACTCATCGGTTCGATGGATGCACTGGAGTCCATGTTCACCGTCGTGAGAGAGGACGAGACGGCATTTTGGCTGCACCCGCTTGACGAGGAAGCCCTGTACCGCCGGATTCGCCTCGAGTTCGAGGCGCGACCGGCAGGCGAACCCTCCGGGATGCCTGGCGCGCTCCTGGTCGGCATCGTGATCGTGGATCACCTCGACCAGGAAACGCGCGTGGCGTTCCGGAACCCGCGCCTTGGGCCGGAGCCCGGTGTTTTCGATTTCCAGGTTCCCGACGATGTCGATGTGATCGGCGATGTCCCGGCGCGAAGCCCCGCTCGCTGACGCGCCGCTCGCGGCGCGCATGCGCCCGACGGGTCTCGACGGGTTCGTCGGCCAGGCGCACCTCCTGGGCCCCGGCCGGCCGCTGGCGCGCCTCGCGGCCTCGCGTCGCGTCGCGTCCATGATCCTTTGGGGACCGCCCGGAACCGGCAAGACGACGCTGGCCCGAATCCTGGCCGACGCCGCGGGCGCCCGCTGGATCAGCCTGTCGGCGGTGCTCGCGGGTGTCAGGGACGTGCGCGCCGCCATCGCCGACGCGAGGGCGCACCCGGACATGTCCACGGTGCTCTTCATCGACGAGGTCCACCGCTTCAACAAGGCCCAGCAGGACGCGTTCCTGCCGCACGTGGAGCAGGGAACCATCGTGTTCATCGGCGCGACCACGGAGAACCCGTCGTTCGAGGTGAACTCGGCGCTCCTTTCGCGTACCCGCGTCTACGTCCTGAAGCCGCTCTCGACCGAAGAGCTCGAGTCCCTGGCGCGCCGCGCATTGGAAAGGGAGTTCGAGGGTGTCGAGATCGAGCCGGATGCGTTCCGGAGCCTCGTCGCGAACGGCGACGGCGATGCGCGCCGGGTGCTCAACACGCTCGAGATCGCGGCGCAACTGGGCGATGGCACGATCACCGCGGAGCACGTGGAGTTCGCGGGAGGGCAGAGCTACCGTGGGTTCGACAAGCGTGGCGACGCGTTCTACGACCAGATCTCCGCCCTGCACAAGGCGGTGCGCGGGAGTTCCCCGGACGCGGCGCTGTACTGGCTCGCGCGCATGCTCGACGGCGGCTGCGATCCGCTCTACGTCGCGCGGCGCGTGGCGCGCATGGCGACCGAGGACATCGGAACAGCGGATCCGCGCGCCCTGCAGTTGGCGCTCGCCGCCTGGGACGCCTATCACCGGCTGGGATCGCCGGAGGGCGAACTGGCGCTGGCGCAGGCCGTGGTCTACCTCGCCTGCCTGCCGAAGAGCAACGCGGTGGAGACGGCCTTCAATGCGGCGCGCGAGTTCGTCGCGACGCATCCGAGCTACCCGGTGCCGGCGCGGTTCCGCAACGCGCCGACGCGGCTCGCCTCCGAACTTGGCCACGGCAAGGGCTACCGGTATGCCCACAACGAACCCGACGCGTATGCCGCCGGCGAGCGCTACCTGCCGGACGAGATGGAGGACGTGCGCTTTTATCGCCCCAGCAAGCGCGGCATCGAGGGCAGGATCGCCGACAGATTGGCTACACTACGGGATCTGGATCAGTCGAGTACGGCCCGGCCGGCTTCAGACACGGGAACGACCTCGGAAACGAGCGGGTCAAGCGAAGAATAATGCTGGATCGCAATTACCTGCGGCGCCACGCGGCCGAAGTGCGTGACGCCCTCAAGACACGTGGGTTCGACTTCGACCTGGACCGCTTCAGTGCGCTTGAGGTCGAGCGCAAGGCCTTGCAGGAGGAAACCGAAACCCTGCAGGCGGAGCGCAACGAGCGGTCGAGGGCCATCGGCGCGGCCAAGGCGCGGGGAGAGGATATCGCGCCCCGCATCGCCGAAGTGGGAGACCTCGGGCAGCGCCTCGACGAGGCGCGCGGGCGTTTCGAAACGCTGCGCGGGGAACTCGACAGCTTTCTCGAAGGCATCCCGAACCTTCCCGACGCCTCCGTGCCGCCGGGAGACGACGAGGACGACAACGTCGAGATCCGCGCCTGGGGCGAGCGGCCCAGCTTCGACTTCGAACCGCGGGACCACGTCGTCCTCGCCGGCGACGCCCTCGACTTTGCCGCCGCGGCGCGGATCACCGGGGCGCGCTTCTCCATCCTGTACGGGGACCTCGCCCGGCTGCACCGGGCGCTCGCCGCGTTCATGCTCGACATGCACACGCGGGAACACGACTACGAGGAGATCTACGTTCCGTATATCGTCAACGCCGACGCGCTGACGGGCACCGGCCAACTGCCGAAATTCGAAATCGAGCAGTTCGGCATTCGCGGCGAGGAGAACTATTACCTCATTCCCACCGCCGAAGTGCCGGTCACCAACGTGATTCGCGACACGATACTGCCGGCGGACGCGCTGCCGCTGCGCTATGTCGCGCACACGCCGTGCTTTCGCCGCGAGGCCGGCTCCTACGGCAAGGACACCCGGGGCATGATCCGCCTGCACCAGTTCGACAAGGTGGAACTCGTCCAGGTCGTCGAGCCGGAGCAGTCCCGGGATGCGCATGAAGCGCTCACCGCCGACGCGGAGACCGTCCTGAAGCGTCTCGAACTTCCCTATCGTGCCGTAATCCTCTGCGGCGGCGACCTGGGCTTTGCCGCCGCCAAGACCATCGATCTCGAAGTCTGGCTGCCGGGCCAGGGCCGGTACCGGGAAATCTCCTCCTGCAGCAACTACCTCGACTTCCAGGCGCGCCGCATGATGGCGCGCTACCGCGCGGACGAGGGGACCGCGTTCGTGCATACGCTGAACGGCTCCGGCCTGGCGGTGGGACGAACTCTCATCGCGGTGCTGGAGAACTGCCAGGAGGCCGACGGCAGCGTGCGCGTGCCGGAGGCGCTGCAACCGTACATGGCGGGGGATACGAGGCTGCGGTTCGACCGGCCGTGAATCGGTTGCCGCTGTTCCTGGACCTTTCGGACCAGCCGTGCCTCGTCATCGGCGGCGGGGACGTGGCGGCGCGAAAGATCGGTTCGCTGGTCGATGTGAGCGCTCGGGTAACGGTTGTCGCGCCTGTGATCGGCGAAGTGACCGCTGAACTCGCCGAGCGCCACGGCCTGGAAGTTGTCCTGCGCGAATTCGAGTCTTCCGATGTCCGAGGCCGGGTGCTCGTGATCGCTGCGACGGACGATGCCGGGGTCAATCGCGCGGCGTTCACCGCCTGCCGGGAACGCCGGGTGCTGATCAACACGGCGGACGATGCGGCGCTCAGCACGGCGATCTTCCCCAGCATCGTGGACCGCGGTCCCGTGACGGTCGCCGTATCGACCGGCGGCGCATCGCCGACGCTCGCGCGGCGCATCCGGGAACAGGTTGAAACCCTTCTGCCGGCGGCCACCGGACGACTGGCCGAGTTCCTCCGGCAAAGGCGCGCGCGCGTCCGCGAGTCGGTCCCGGACATCGATGCGCGGCGCCGCCTGTGGGACGACGTCCTGGACGGCAATGTCCCGATGCACATCTCGAGCGGCGACGAAGAGGCGGCGGATGCGGAACTTGAGCGGCTCGCGGCGGGCGGCGCGCCGGAAGGGTTCGTGTCCCTGGTGGGGGCGGGTCCCGGCGACCCGGACCTCCTTACCCTGAAGGCCCTGCGCGCGCTGCAGCGGGCCGATGTCATCTACTACGACAACCTCGTCTCGGCGGGGGTGCTGGAACTCTGCCGCCGCGATGCGAAACGCGTCTACGTCGGCAAGCGCCGCGCCTTCGCCGGGACGCGGCAGGCGGACATCAACGCACGGCTGCTCGCTGACGCGCAACAGGGCCTGCGGGTGGCGCGCCTCAAGGGCGGCGATCCTTTCATCTTCGGCCGGGGCGGCGAGGAGATCGAGACATTGCGCCGGCATGGCATCGGGTTCGAGGTCATCCCCGGCGTCACCGCGGCCCTCGGATGCGCCGCATATGCGGGGATACCGCTCACGCATCGCGACTGGGCGCAGTCCGTCCGTTTCGTCACGGGCCACCTCCGGGATGACGTGGTCAACCTCGACTGGCCGGAGCTCGCGAAGCCGGACCAGACGCTGGTCGTCTACATGGGACTCGCGGGGTTGCGGCAACTCTCGGCGCGGCTCATCGAGCACGGCATGGATCCCGAAACGCCGTCAGCAATGGTTTCCCGCGGCACCATGGAAGACCAGGCTGTCGTGACGGCAGCCATTTCCCGCCTCGCCCGGGCGGTGGAGGAGGCCGACCTGCCGGGGCCGACGACAACGATCATCGGCCGCGTGGTGGACCTGCGGGCGCAGCTCGGCCGGTCCGGATAGCGGATTAGTCGTATTGCAAGGTCCGCTGTTCTAGCGGATGTTTCGCGATGCTGCGCCTGAAAGTCGCGATCAGCACTTGGGAAGCGGAGACCTGCGACAAGCCCCGTCTCATGACGCACAGGGTCGACAACCCGTGGTTCACGGGGACGCCGAGTTGCACCCTCAATCCAGATCGTCTCGACGCTGCTGAATACGCAGTACGCGCTGGCTACACGTCGCAGTTGGTCGGTCGCGGCAAGCCGCCGATCCTGGCGATAAGCTTGGCCGGGTTGCCGGGGAACAACCGCAGCAGGGCGATGCTCGAACCGAACTCGTCGCCGAGCCGAAGGCGCGCGAGTTTCACCAGCGGACGCATGGCGGGCGCCACGCCCGTCTCCTCGTGGAAGGCACGGACCATCCGGATGACGCGCCAGTGGTCCGGCGTCAGCGTCACGTCCGCGCGGTCCGCGAGTTCCCGGGCCAGCGCTTCCGACCATTGGGACAGGTCCTTGAGATAGCCGTCCCGGTCCAGCGCGACGCTGGTCAGGTCCATGTGACGCTCGCCTCGTGGGCGACCACCAGTTCCACGAAACCGTCGTAACCGATCGATCGCACGGGCGGTGAGAGACGCACGCCCCGGGCGGCGGCGTCGTCTCCGATGGCTGACACGGCGGCATCTGCTTTCGCTGCATCGACCGCCGCGTAGACGCCGTCGGCGAACAGCAGCACGGCATCGCCGGGGCCGACATAGCGCAGGCACGAGCGCAGCGCGCTTGCCCGTCCGACCAGGTGCACGAGGGACATGTCAGTCCGTCACCACGACATCTGCCGCGTGCAGCAGCGCGGCCACTTCGTCGTCTTCGACGACTTTGGCGTCGACCGCCATGTCGTCCGGGTCGATCCCGCGTGCGGCGAGACTTCCGGCATGGGCGAAGAGTTCCTCGACATCGTAGGCGGGAAGCGCGCCCAGGGCTTTCGCCGTGTCCTTTCGATCGACCAGGGCAGCATCCTGTCCCGATGCGAGTTGCCGGACGCCCTCGTCGAGGAACAGGACGCGCGCGGGCTGTTCGAAGACGCCGGAGACGAGCATCATGTCGATCATCTCGTTCGCCAGCGCCCCGGGGGGTTTGCGAACGAGGTAGAGAACGCTACGCACTGAAGGTCACCGTTCGGTCGCCCTCGAGCATTCCCTCTACCATCTGCCCGAGTCCCACTATCTCGAACCCATCGCGCAGGCTCGCGCCGGCAAGTTCGTACTGCTGCGCCTCGTTTTCGTCCACGATGCCGCGGCGCAGCGACGCCGCGACACATACAGTCAGGTCGACGTCGTGGCTCGTGGCGAAGTCGATCCACTGCGCGGCCACGTCGGTTTCGTCCCGGGGCGGAGTGGCCAGCGCGTTCGCGATGTACACCCCGTCGTTGTAGAAGAATGCGCGGTGTATCTCATGTCCCGCGCCGACGGCGGCCTTGGCGAAACGCAGGGCCGAACGCGGCGCGTCGGAAGAGTAGGGGGCGCCCTGTATCAGGAGCGTGATGCGCATCGCGGTTCGCCGTCGCGGACAGTTGGCCGCGTATCATAGTGCAACCCGTCTATGTTGGTCGGCGTGTTCGGTGTCCTGGACGGGAAGCGTCAGTCCTCGGCAACCGGGGTTGAGTGGTGGGCATCCGCGATTGCCGGTTCCCGTGCGGAAAGGACGGCCGCCAGTCGCCAGGCCGGCCACCGACTCCGCGTGATTTCGGGGCGTGTTGACACGGTGAATTTCATCATTGCGCTGGATCCGTCGCTGTCGGTGGCGGACACCGTCATGGTCGCCATGCCCTCGGTCTCGCCGACGGACGTGATGGTGACTGTTTCGCCGGTCACCCGGACGGTCGCGACGGAAGGGTGGCTCGATGTCGCGGCATAGGCGAGGGAGACGCTGTCGATGTCGGAGAAGTAACGTGCCAGGTTCAGCGTGAGCGTGTCGCCGTCGAGGCCGATCTCCTGCAGCGGGATCTGTGCGGCAACCATGGGTTTGGTGTCGAACAGGCGCAGCGGATCGCGGACCGCCGCGATCAACCCCCGATAACACGGTTGGGCCCCGCAGGAGCGAGCGGGAAGCGTCGGTGGTTCGAGGCTGACCCAAACGGGATCTTCGTTGAATCGGGTGATGACCGCGATCTCATCGCTGTTCGTGGCCCCTGTCCCGATCGCCAGCATCGAACTGTCCGAGGCACCCCCCGTGACGGACAGTTCCACGGTCATGTCGAAGGGTGCGCCGGTTCGGGTCTCGGCGGCGACGCGGGCGACGCGGCGCGCTTCGGACACCGGGACCTCCCGGGCGACCAGGCCAACGTCGAGCGAAAACGGCGCGCCGGGATTGTCGTGGAACCATACCCATCGCATGGCGGTCAGACCGACGAACACGCCCTTGGGAAGCGAGTTCAATTCGTTGCCCTGGAAACGGAGCGTTCGCAGCTTGGGCAGTCCATCGAAAACCCCTTTCCCGAGCCTCGCCAGGCGGTTGTCCGCGAAGTCCAGCACTTCGATGCTGAACAGTCCCTTGAACGCACCCGCTGGCAGCTCGACCAGATCGTTGCCGTTGAGGTAGAGCCTCGCGAGGCTCGTCAGGGCGTCGAGGCTACGCCTGGGAATCCCGGCGAGCGCGTTTGCGTGGAGATCCAGTTCCACGAGGGTGGACAGGCCATCGAAGACCCCTTCGGGCAGCGCTGTCAGGCCATTGTCGTGGAGGTGCAGTTCCCGAATGCCGGCGAGGTCGCTGAATGCGTTATCCGGTAGCGCGGTCAGGCGGTTTTCATGGAGATGCAGTTGCTCAAGGGTGGATAGGCCGCCAAACACGCCGTTTGGCAGGGACGTCAGCCGGTTGCCGTGGAGGTCCAGCTCCCGCAGGTTCCTGACATCGGACAACACGCCGCCCGGCAATGCGGACAGCCGATTGTCCTGCAGTCGCAGGGTCGTCAGTTCGGCCAGGCCGGCGAAGATTCCTTCGGATAGACGACTCAACTGGTTGTTCTGGAGGAGGAGGGTCTGCAGGCGTGGGGTGTCTTCGAAGGCGGCCGGGGGCAGGGTGGCGATTCGGTTTCCCTGGATTCTCAGTTGCTGAAGGCCGGATAGGCCGCGGAACGGGTTGTCCGGCAGCCGCGTCAGTCGATTGTCCCGGAAACTCAGTATCTCCAGGTTGGAGAGTCCGTCGAATATTCCCTCGGGCAGGGCGGTCAGGTCGTTTCCGAAGAAGTACAGTCCCTTGAGCTTCGCCAGGCCATCGAACAGACCTTCCGGCAAGGCGGTCAGCTGGTTGCCGGCAAAGTAGAGCCACTCCAGGTTCGCCAGTTCGTCAAAGGTGTCGCCGCGCAATCCGGTGAGAGCATTACCGCCGAAGAAAAGCCGCTCGAGGGCGGGCAGGGCATCGAACAGGTCCTGCTCCAGTTCGATGAGCCGGTTGTTGCCCATCAGCAGCGATCTGAGTCTGTTCAGGCCATCGAATGTGTCCGCCGGCAGCGACGCCAGGAGATTGTCGTTGATCCACAACTGCTCAAGGCGTTCCAGATCGACAAAGAGACCATCGGGCAACGACGTCAACTGGTTTCCCGGGAAGTTCAACTCCCTCATGTTTGCAAGACCGTCGAAATCTCCCGCCTTGAGGGTGTCGATGCCGCTGTCGGAGATATCGAGCACTACTATCGAGGCCAGGTCCCGGGCCGAAACGTCTTCGCAATCCGTGTCGCCGAGGATCTCGAGAATCTTGTCCCGGACCTGGGGCGTCCGGTCGCAGATGCCGTTGTCGGACTGCGCTTCGGCTGCGAGCGCTGCCCAACCGAGGAGCGCGCCTGCAATCCCCCGGCGCATGAGTTGCCGAACGTTCATCCTCGCGATCTGCCTGAGCCGAATCAGTGAGAGGGTGATGGACCCGTAAATTCGAAATCCGTGTCGAATATCAACGCAATCAACTGATATAAAGAAACAAGTTCCTTCCATTTCTTCGATGGCGAATCCAATTCACTCAAGCCTGGCGCTTGCCGGGAAGAGTGGATGCTCCAGAGCATACGCCGGGATTTCCTTAAGTTCCGCGGACTTGCGGCCTGCCGTATGCCGAGGGGATACGTCGGCTTCAAGGCCGTTGCCTGTGTGGATGCTCGACGAGTAAAGGGTGCGGGGCGTCCCGATGCGACCGGCACGGGCTTGAGGGCGGAGTCGGGCGGGCGGCCATCGGGCAGTGAGGTATACTTCCGGCAGGAATGCGTTGTGCAGATAACGGTTCTGTGGTGACGACGGTGGGATCATTGGTCAGAGCGGGGCATAAACCTCCGGACTGCGGTCGCTGCGTCCCTTCGCGGTTGGATGCGAACAGGGTGGTCGGACCACTTGACATTCGTGCGTGGCGCCTTTGGTATAGTTGCCGGGCCGGGCCGGTGATTGCGTCCATTCGGTGCCGGCTTTCCGCGTCAGTTTCCGCGCCTGGAGCGGCGCCAGCCCCGCTTCGGCCTGAGCCTCACGCAACCGC
>JAPOYI010000243.1 GCA_026706665.1 Gammaproteobacteria bacterium
GACTCCCCTCCCTCCGCGAGACTGGTCGCCTGTCCATTAGGCGGCGAAGGGGCTGCGATGTCAACCGCGTGTGCGGACTCAGCTGGTGAGCCGGTTGGTGAGCCGGTACACCGGCTTGACTCCGCCCTTCCCCGTCCCATAGTCTCAGTCGCGGCTCCCGAGGCTGCGGGCCGTGCCGGGTCTACCCGCCTGTGGGCGCGGCACCGAACCGAGGGAGCCCGACTTGCCGGGAGGGGAGCAAAAAGACCCCGGCGTGCGGTGCGGCCGTTGCCTCGGATCAGCGAACCGGGTCACCTTGCATCGCCCGCCGCCGCGCCGGGGTCCACCGACGACGATGTTCGGAAGAAGACGCATACAGGCGGCCGAAAGGCGGCTGGCGGCTCTGGGGCTCGCGCTAGCCGCGACAGCCGACCTTTCGATCTGGCGTCCCTGCTGCGCTTCTACGGGGAGAGGACGACCCCGCTGGAGAGCCCCTTCAACCAGGGACGCTCCGAAGGGCTCTCGGGGCTTGCCGACATGCTGGGCGCGGAAAAGTACGAAGCGTGAAGGCCAGACCCGAAGTGCAGATGGCCGCTCTCGAAGGGCGGCTGGTGGACGTCGAGAACGCCCTGGCCGATCTGCGCTCCGAGCTTGCGGAGTTGGCGAGGTTGCTGGAAGAGCACGACAGGCGGTGGGACGCGCTGCGGACCTACGACAGCTACCGCGAAGTGCACTCGCAACGCCGACGCCCGCCCGCGTCGGTTTTGGACACGGGGGAGGTGTGAAGTGAGGTTCGACTACAGGCCGCGAACCGGAGAGGAACTGGCGAGCCTCGATCCCGTCGCGCTCGCCGCGCAGGTGGACACGCTGCAAATCCTCGTCGTGGCTCTCGCCGGTTCGACGTTCGGCGATCCCGTCGCCTCCATCGGAGGACTGATGGACGACTTGAACCTGCAACCGGGGGCGGCTGACCTGGACGCGGAAGCGGTGGAGATACGCGCCCGCTACGTCGCCGGGTTCGAGGCCGCGAAGCGGCATGTCGTGGACATTCTCGACTCGGCGGTGGAGCAGGGCTAGCGAGGGTGGTTTGCTAGCCCGGTTGTGGCGCGGCGAGTGCGGACTGGCCGTTTCGTGGTGGGGCTTCGGCGTCACCGTGTCGCTCGCCTACGGCGCTCTTCTGATAGCCGTGCCGCCGCCCGTGTCCGGGATGCTGTCTTTAGCCTTCCTGCCCTACGACGTGGTGTGGATGGTCGGCACATGGCGTGCCGCGCAGAGCTATGCCGGGCTTGGCGTGTGGCCGCTCGCGGTCTGCGTGTTCATCGTCCTGAACTGGATCGGGTGGTTGCCGGTCGCGCTGTGGTCGCTGTGGCTGATCGGGAGCGGGTGACAGTTTCGTCTGGCAGCGGCAGACATTTCGCAGCGCGGACCTTTGGACCGGGCCCGCGCCGCCCGCGTCGTCGGAGATCCCTCAACTTGCTGGCTAAGTCATGATCGCCCCGCGCCACAGCCTCGGATTCCATGTCCTGCCACGCGGCTTCCGGTGGAGGGCCGCCCGCCGCTTCCCGAAGCGCAATCAAGTTCTCGATCCGGGACTTCCGGTCGACCCACTGAAGCTCGTCCAACCAATCGGGTGAGAGATCGCGGTTCCTCAGTCGGATGCCCGACAGAAGCACGTTCATGCCGAGATGCAGACTGCTCAGCACCAGATCTCCCACCTGGAACGCGCGAAGTCCGTCGTATGCCCCCCAGAGTTGCCGTGCCGAGGCTGAAACCGTCGCCCTCCCGCTGGTTGTAGCGCGTGATCAGGTGGCTGTTCCCGACGCAGGCGACAAGGTCGGGCAGCAGCGCTTCGCACGGTACAAGGATCCCTCCGTCCTCAGTCCTGAAAACCGGCGAGAACAGGTCATCATGGATGATGACGTCGGCTTGTCTGCTTCTGTCGTTGTCCGCCGAGAAGACCTCGCCGTGTCCGATCGTGTAGGAGCCTGGGCAGGAAGCACCGCATGAACTCCCTGACGGTCTCTTCCCTGGAGGCACCCTTTATCGACGGGTTGCCGCTCGCTGCCGCAGCACGCAGCTTGGCCAAGGCGATTTCGGCTTGCCCACGAAGTGCCTCGAGCAGAATCCGCGGCTTTGGCTGAGACGTCGCGCTCAAACTGTTGCCTCCAAATCCGGTTCGAACACCGGCCGCCACCGCGGCACCCCGAGCCACTGACCTCCCTTCCGGCTTGTGCTTCTCCGGCGAGTGCCGGACATTGCCAACAGCGTGTCCGGGGGATGTGGAGCGGCGCCCGCCAACAAGCCTGCGCGACTGCTATCCCGCTTCACGCTGGGCTCGGACATAGCTCTCCAGCACGCGGTTGATGCGGGTCTGATACCCCCTTCCCGGCGCGCGGAAGTGGTCGAGCACGGAACGCTTCACGCGAAGGGTGATCTGCTCCGTCCGGTCGGGCTCGACCAGCTCGGCTTCGCGCCAGAACGCGTCGTCCAGTTCCGCAATGTCGCCGAAGTCGATCGCGGCATCCTCCACCCCGGCGATTCCCGTCGGGTCAAGTACCTTTCTGTATCCGCTCATCGTATGACTTCCTCTCCTTTCGGGAAGCGGGCCGCGCCGAGATCAGGCGCCGCCGGTCGCCGCGCTCCGCATGCGCCACCAAGATGATCGCAGGACCGACCCTTCCCACGCTGACATGGCGCACCTCGCCGTAGTCGCGGCGCGTGTCGGGCCGGGTGAGCACCGGGCCGTCGAAGATGCGCTGCGCGGTGGCGAAGTCGACTCCGTGCTTCGCCACGTTGGCGCGCTCCTTGGCATCGTCCCATTCGAAATGCATCTCGATGTATGTATACTTTGTACGTATCGGCAATGCAAGACCCGCTCGCGGGGCTGCTGCCGTCCCCGCGGCTAGCGGGCACGTTCGCGTTGCAGCTCTACGAGATGCAGTCGGCCCACCGCTGCATGACCGGACGCCGCTTCTCCAGCAGGTCGTCGCGAGGCGTAGGCGGCTACTGTCGCCGAACCCTCGACATGCACCAGCGCGAACTCCGAGAGCAGTTCGTCCACGTCGTGCTGTCGCCCCAGTCCTTGAAACTCGACCGGAAGCCGTGCCCCGACGCCTCGATCCGCGCCGCGCGCAGCGCCTGCGTCATCACCGAGTTGCCCATCTTCGCGCCCGGACGGCTGCCGGGGTACACCAACGCGCCCCGCGTGGCCTTCCGCGCCTCGGCCAGCAGTTCCAGCGCTGGCGGGAGAACGGCACCCGGTGCGACTTCGCCGTCTTGGTCGCCTCCGCCGGCCCCAAACCGCCGCCTCGAGATCGAACTGGTCCCAGGTCGCGCGGCGAACCTCCACCTGCCGCGCCGCCGTCAGCGCCGTGAACCGCATCGCACGCTTCGTCGAGGGCCGGCACTGCCCCGCGTCGATCTGCTGTCCGTCCGGGTTGGGCGGCAAGCCCTGCGCCACGGACTTCAAGCCCAGTCGAACGCCATCCCCATGTCCGACGCGATCGTGAACCGCATGGAGTAAGCGATCCCGCTGAGGTTCGCACGCGGCGCGGTGGACGTCTCCGCCATCTGGCGTTTGATCCAGGCAGCGCTCATCATTCGGGCACACGCTTGGACGAAGATGGTCTGTCCCGCTTCGACCTCCCTTGGCATAAACCGAGCCTCTGTTTGTTGCTACGACGCTGTTGTCGCGGGACTCGCAGACAACGCATGTCCCCATGCTCGACAAGGGCCAGCAACCGCCTTCGCGGGTGCGGCCTGGCGCTGCACGGATGCCATCCGGCAACCAGGATTGCGCACCTCGAGAAACCCTAATCCCGTTGCCGGAGTTCGTCGTCCAGGAAGGACGCCCCTGTAAGGAACGGCACCTGCCTCCGACAGCCGGCGGGGATTGTGTGGAAGAGTTTCGCGGTCTCCGCGGGGACCGCGCGCGGGCCGCCGCCACGATCACGTACACGCCCACCTGCGCCGTCCACATCGGGTCCACCGCGTTGATGGCCATCATCCTCATGCAGACTCCAGGCGCCGGTTCCGACCGTCCCGGCACCTGCACCGCCTCGACGCCGAGACCGCGCAGCGGCCCGGTGGCGGCGGACCTCGTCCGCCCGCCACTCCGCATAGGCGTTGGCGGCGGCGACACCGCCGCGCTCCCCGGCGAACCCGAGCAACGCCACGCCGACGCCCGCGGGACGGAACTGCGCACCACGTTACGTAATATGTGTAGCTCCACATATCCAGTACTGTGGTGCGTAAAATTCTATGTGGAGTTGGGGTGCTACTGCACTTTGGATCAGCGACTTAGACTTCGATTGGGGTTTGTGTATCAGAATGCACGGACGCCATTGTAGCCCGGCGCGGTTGGGGTCTAAGTGATTGATCCAGGGAGGATGCGCGATCCTGGTAGAAAACCGGTTGACCGCCCCGCGCCCTGTGCTTGTCGAATGGAGGACTCCGCTCAGCCGAGTCCCGAATGGACGTTCATCGACGACATACCCGAAGAGCCGGGCATTCTCGTCATCCGCTCGCTGGGCTGGCTCGTCAAGCGCGACGAGACCGAACTGCGCGTGGCGCTCGCCCTGGGCGGAACGCCCGACGACGGCAACCAGCAGGTCAGCGGCGTCGCCGCGATCCCCGCTAGCTGCGTCAAGAACCTTCACTTTTTTGGACGTGTCCTTGTCCGCCGCCTGAGTCAGCACGGAACCGGCCAGCGTCTTGGCCTCGTCCTTGGTGGCCTTCCCGGTTCGCAGCACCTTGGATGCGATGGTCTTGGCCTTGTCTCCCGACTTCTCGTTCTTCGCAATTGCCGTCTCCTGTTCGGTCGCCGCCCTATACCACTGCCGTAGGGTTGTGCAGAGCCGTCGAACGCAAGGACCCCGGCCACGAAGCCGGGGTCCTGGGGTGGAGGTCGAATTGGGGGCGTCAGCCCTTCTCGTACTTGATGACGGTGTATTCGGCGTGCATCCTGGCACCGCTGCTGGAGCATGTGAACGTGGTCTTGACCAGCACGAGATAGTGGGTGTCCGTCTCGGTCTCGTCGATGATCTTGGCTTCCGCCACGATCGAGCCCTCGCATCCTCCGGCGTAGTTGCCCGAGTAGCCTTCGGAGAATGCGAACGCCGGATCGGGGGCCTGCCAGCCCGGAAGCAGCGCCATCGTCGATGCCCCCGGCAGCAGGGGGCGGCATTCCGGCTTCCGCAAGCGATCGCCCCACCGTCGGGTTGCCTATCCGCGTCAGGCCGAGGTAGCGCCCCGCGTGGTCAACGGCGACGGCGTACCAGCCGTCGTCGATTTCGAGGAACGCGATGCAGTAGGGCTCGCAGTGCGAGTAGTCGGTTTCGTCGGCCACCGCGGAGAGGGTTGGCCCCGCCAGCAGCAGCGCGATCAGCGCCATAGCCACTCTGCAAGAGTTTCATGGTCTTCGTCCTAGTTGGTTGTTGGGACGCCTCGAACGCTACGCCCGGCTTCCGGGGCGGTCTAGGAACTTGCGGTCATGTCAGTGCCACGCCTTATGCCGGAACGGAATAAGCGGGTGTTCGGCCCGGAGAGGGGAAGTGGCGGAATGCACGGCGCTCGGCTCGGCTCGCAACCACGGTCGCCTACCGCGAGCGACACTTATGTAGGAGGCAACACATCCCCGACCTCAAGGACCCTATTTTTCTGGGTCCGGTTGGGAATCGTAGCGTTGCGAGCCGTCGAAGAGTACTTTCGACGCAGCCGCGACCGCTAGACCCAACGTACGTAGCAGACATCGGCTATTACCGAGAGAAGCGCCAGAACGGCCACGGCTCGCTTCACACTTCCCCCGTATCGGCCACCGACGCCGGGGGGCGCGCACGCTGGCGTCCCGAATGGACATCCCGGTAGCTGCCGTAGGATCGCAGCGCGGCCCACTGCCGGTCGTTGTCGTCCAGCCTCTTGACCAGTTCCGCAATCTGGGAGCGCAGATCGGCAAGCGCGCTCTCCACGTCCACCAGCCGCCCCTCCAGGGCGGCGATCTTCACTTCGGGTCTGACTTCCATCAGCCGTCCTCCCTCTCCGCGTCGAGCATGTCGGCCAGCGTCCTCAGCCCTTCCGACCGTCCCCGGTTGAACGCGGAGTCGAGCGTTTTCGTCCCGTCCGCGTAGAAGCGCAGCAGGGTCGCCAGATCGCGTCTCTGCGCCCCCGTCAGGGAAAGGTCGGCGGTAGCGGCCACGGCGAGTCCCATGGCTGCGAGACGGCCTTCGAGGGCCGCTATGCGCTTCCGGCTTCCGAACATCGTCGTCGGTGGACCCCGGTGTGGATGGCCAGCGTTTTCGTCCGGCGCTGGCCGAAACGGGGGTGGCCGCTCCGCGCCGGGGTCCGTCCTCTCCCCTCCCGGCAAGTCCGGCTCCCTCGGTTCGATGCCGCGCCACAGGCGCGGTGCCCGGCACGGCCCGCAGCCTCGGGAGCCGGAGCGGGAGACTAGGGGACGGGGAAGGGCGGAGTCAAGCGGAGCGCCGGAACAGCCGACGCCCTCCCGCCAGAGCCAGAACGGCGATCCCGTAGACGAGGCAGACGTTGGACGCGAAGCTCTTGACGACGGTGAACGCCGACGCGCTCGCCACCTGCGACGGCGATACGTCGGGGTACTGCACCAGCATGGCGGTTATCTGCGCGTTCTCGCCCAGGTCCACGACGCCGAGCGCCAGCGGCACCCAGGCTGCCGCCTTGAGCGCGTCGATGGGCGCGAAGCGGAGGAAGACCCCCGCGAACATGGAGGCGTAGACGGCGGGGAACAGCGTGTCGAGCAGGACGCTGGACCATGCGTACACCGTCCGCCCCCGCTCCCCGTACCCTTCGAGAGCCGCCATCGCCTCCGCGTGTCCGTAGCCGCCCGGCTTCAAGTCCAGCAGTTCGCCGCCCACCGGCAGCGCGGGGAACACGAGGAACGTCAGGACGAGCGTGGCGGCGAACAGCGCCAGCAGGACGGAGGTGCGCTGCACGAGGTCGAAGTAGCGTTCGATCACAAGCGTCTACGGTCGAGCCTGTAGGGCGTGTCGCGATCCGCCCTGTCGGGCTTCGGGTCCGGGCGATCGGCGTCCCTGGGGGCCAGCAGGACGCTCCCCAGCGCCGCCCGCACGTGGGACTTGACCATTTCGCGTCGGCGGGTTCGGTCGAACTGCCTCTTGTCCATGGGCGGTCTGTCCTGCTAGCGCCGTATCGAACGCCATTCGGCCCATCGTGGCCGGGTCGCCTGATCCGATAAAACAGCCCCTAGGGGCGCCCAGGCGATGGGCCAGGATCGACTGTGGTCGCCGCGTGCCGAAGCTCGACCAGCACTTGCAGCAACCCGCGTAGCGGCTTGACGCTGCGGGATGCACGGTGCCGTCGGCACTTTCAGACCCCCAGCCCCGCGAACACCACCACGCCGCGGATCATGGTCTCGTTGTCGCCATCCAGGACGATTTCTGGCCAGCCGGGGTTTCCCGCGCGCAGCACGCGGATGCCGTCCTCCACATGGAACGACCGCACCAGCGTGGCGCTGCCGGGGCCTTCGGCCCACACCGCGACCAGCTGCCCGTCGCGGACCGGCTCGTCAGGGTCGATCCAAGCGTAGTGACCCTCCGCGAGGTCCGGCGCCAGCGCGTCGTCCCCGACGCGCTCGATGAAGGTCTCCGGGCCGAACACCGCTCAATCCCGCATCCGCATGCTTCGAGCGCCGGACGTCGACATGCCCGGACCCGGTACGAATCGCGCTCTCGCCGACATGGACGCCCCCTTCCACCAATCCTGTATAAATATACATAAATTACGAAGGTGTCCAGTGTGTGCCTCGGTCGAGTCCGAACTGCCTACCGGCGGCTCCGACTGCGTCGAACGTGCAGGACGCGGTGGGCCCTCGCGCCGAGCGTCCGTCAACCACGCGGCCTCCGGATAGCGCTGTCGGGGTCCGGGGGGGAGGGCGAGTGCCGTTCGAGTGCCCCAAGAACGAGTCCAACTACACCATGACTTCTGGACAAGGTTCCCGATGCAGCTCCTCCGACTCCCCTAGGTTCCGACGGTCTCATGCGTAAGTCACCCGAGCCGTACGTAGTTCCTCCGCTATCGGCTCGCCGCGCCGCTGGTTCGTCCGCATCCAGAAGTCTGCTTTCCGGCTCAACCACCTGACGCAGAGGCTACCCCGAACCGGCGTGCGGACAACTCCACGACCGCCGCCACGTCTTGAACCTGCACGGCCGCCCGGTCATCATCCGACTTCACGCGCCGCGACCGCTCTTGCGGGACTTTCACCGGCGTACCGAATCGAGGGGAACAGTCCGATGAAGCTGGTTCGGGGATGGGAGTTCAAGAACGCTCCAGAGAATACCGGCCAAATCCGCCTCCGCCCCGCGGCGTTCTACCGCGATGTCGAGCTCGCCGCTCCCGGCGTGCGGGACGAGAAGGAGGGAAAAGCCACGCTCCTCGCCGAGGCCTCCGTGTCCCGCGACGGCGGCTTCCTTGGTGACACGACCCTTAAGCTCCACCTCAACGACGGCGAAGACCCCGCCGTCGTCCATCTTCCCGAGGGAGTCCACCAGACGTCGTTCACCCAGGCCGTCCCGGTCGACATCCATCCCGTCCCGTACGTGTTTTGCACATCGATAATGCCCCCCACCGCCGAGGAACTCCCGACCCTCAAAAATGCCGTCAACGAGACTACGACGCCTGGTACGCGATCCGCGATCCCGACGCGTTCGGTCGTGAACTCGAAAAGGCCATCAAGGGATGGCTGTTCGACCAGCGCGTGAACCGCCACACCTTGTACCACCTGTACGACCCCGTGCGCTACTACCGAGGAGAAACGCCCCCGATCATCGGCCACCTCGACCACGGCACCGCCGAGGACCTCAACAGCGTGCTCGGCATGATGCGCCTCTGGTTCAACAAGCGCGCGCGTTTTGGGGGCGAGCGCGAATTCAGGTACGCCTACGTCATCGAGAGCCCTGAACTCGAGACCTTGCCGGAGCACATGGACCTCGACCTCACGGTCCGGGCCACGCGCATGCTCGAACCACTCTGATACGAACTTCCCGTCGCTGGTTTCGACCCGCAAGACCGCCGGTCCATCGAGAAGTGTCCGGCAAAGGTCCCTTTGTCGACCAAAGGTCATCCATCTCGCGTCCTCGATCCTTGGACTGCCTTCCGCCAGTCACTGGAGTACGAAGATCCCGGCAGCCACCGTTCCCCGCCCGCTCCGCGTTTTCGTGTCCATAACGTCATCTGCGGTATTCTGCCCTTTGGATTCGGTCAGAGTGCCCGCCAGCCTCATGCCGCTAGTCAGTCAAATACGTTATCGTCACTTCGACCAGGTCGATCGTGAGCGCATTCGAGCTTATTTCTCATGTCTCCACACCCATCGCTGGGCCCTCGAAGTGCCTTACCGACGAGACCCCGCGCGCACTCAGACGGTCTCTGTTTTCCTGAAAAACCCCAGTTCTGCGAGCGAGGAGTTCGCCGACAAGACGATTCAGACCGTCGAACGGGAGATCTACCGCCTGTTCCCAACGGCTGCTTGGCTCTGGGTCTTCAATCTCTTCGGGATGCGCGCGACCAAAGCGCGCGATGTGCGCCGAGCAATCGACCGACACGGCATCAAATGGACTATCGGTCGCTGTAACGACCGTGCCTTGCTACGTGCCATTCGCGGCAGTGATCACATCGTCGCCGCGTGGGGTGCGCAGAGCAGCTTGCTGAAGGCCGACTACGATGAACGCGTCGAACAGGTTGGCGCCATGCTCCATGACCATCGGCGCAAGTTCTGGTATGTCGGCCGGTTGTCCAAAAAGCACGAACACCCCCGTCACGGCCAGAGATGCAAGTCCACCGACCAAGCTCAGCGGTTCCCCAACTCCTGGCGATGGTGGCCGGGCGCCGCCACCTGATCTCCAACCGAGTGGCTGGTGCATCCGACCTGTCTGACCGCACTGCCGCTAGCCGTCGATGCAGGCGGCCAGGCTCTGCATTACCGGCCGACGCTTCTCCCAACAGGCCGCCGCGAAGGTGACCACCGCCGCCGAGCCCTCCACGTGCGGCAGCGCCAGCGCGTGAAGAAAGCCTTGTGGATTCCGGCAGTCAGGTTGGCTATGTTGCCGGTCGATCCCACAAACGGACACCAAAGCGGCAGCCTGTGCCAGCGCGTCGGATTCCAGACCCGCCGCCTCCGTGCCGCCCGGCGGTGGCCGGGTGGTTTCGCTGCCGACCGCCACAACACGCCGCCAGAACCGGCATCACCGCGATTGCGCCGACGAGCCTGAACGCGTACTCGAGCGTTGTCCGGCCCGGCTCCTTGCCTATGCCCTAGTTGCCCCGCGCGTTCGCCATGTTTCGTCTCCCAAGCCCGAAAATGCCAGCGTAAACAGGAGCACGTCTCTTGTTGGGCGCTAGGAGCGTCTGCCGCACAGCATCTTTGAGCTCGTCTTCAGTAGGCTCTGAGGCGTCTTCCAAACCCCCTCTTTGTAATCGGTTAGTCCGTGGTCTGTTGCACCCAGAGACTGTTTCCGCAACGGTAGCCGCGCAACGAACCCCTAAACCCACCAAGCTTTGACGATAGCGCTGATGATCAATGTCCCTGCCATGCAAACAGGGAACCCTAGCAACAGAGAAATGAACTTCCATAAGGGAAAAGGCGGCGTAATTCCTTCTTGAGCTTGAACAGCTCCCCGTCCACTAGTCACCAATCCAGTGACTAGCACAAGAGCTAAAGAGACCGATGCGGCTGACACAGCATCGGTTGAATTGAAGGCTAGCGTTTCTTCCCAACTTCCCGTGTGGTCAAACAACCTGTAACCGACATAAGCGCACACTGCTGCTGGCATAGAAGGGGCGATCAAGATCGCATTCAGAATCAGTTTTCGGACGTTTTGGGTACGTTGAGAATGCCAACGCATAACCATGGCAGTCCAATGCCACTGTGCTCTACCAATGAACAAACCCATGAGTACAATGTTTCTCATTTTCAATGATTCGTTATGGTAGTCCGTCCCAGCTACGAAGAAGGGAATCATGACTACTGTGCCGACGAGAGCGTAGATTCCCGCCCTCGCTACCCACGCTTCCTGTTTTACCCGACTGAATTCGAACATTGCTAGCGAACCAGTAGGAAGGCAGTCAAGAGAAGGGTTATTCCCACTGCCAGAATACACCCCGCTACGATTCCGTACACTCGGCCCCTGGAACTTGGCTTGTCACTGTTAGCAGTCGGATCGAGCAGGGCCTGAGCGCGAACGTCTCCATCGAGAGCCGCTAAAACGACGTCTCGTCGGACGCTGCGATCCAGTACCAGTGAGTCGCCTTCACTAGCTACGACTACTCGGCCTCTCTGATCCACCGACACTCGACAGCGTTCCGGGTTGACGAAAGCGGTTTCACCGTCGGCTTTTGGGAGAGCGACCCAGTCAATCATACCTGCTACCTAGATAGAGAGAAGACCCCGACCCTCAATGATCGGGAGTTATCCTCACTCCACCACTCATGACGCGGCCAGTCTAGCAGGTGGGTCGCCGCGCCGCCCCCGCCAAAAGTGCGGCAGCTAGGCGCAAAGGCCAAGCCAGCGGGGACGGAGCGGCGTCGGATCAGAAGCCGACTTTCTTGCGCGTCCCCAGCGTCTTGAAACGTGGTCTGAGCACGCAGGCTTTCCTCTCCGGTGGTGGTGTCCTTCGCCCACACTTCGCATTCGTATTCCCAGCCCGTCTTCAAATCGCCGAATGTGTAGTGGTTAAACGGTGTCTCGAATGCCGGGCTCCACTCCCCGCCCAGCCTGCGAACTTGAACCCTGTGCACGACTCCGCAATCGAGGGTGATGTCGAAGACGGATCCGTCTCCGGTGGGGAACATGAACCTGAATCTTCCGACCTGTCCACTTGTTCGCCCTAACAG
>JAPOYI010000034.1 GCA_026706665.1 Gammaproteobacteria bacterium
CGCGTAAGGAAGTGCCGGCGTTTCCCCCGTCGCCGGAGGCGTACTTCCATGCAAGCCTGCGCCACAGAACGTTTTCTCGAAAAAATTCGGGGACACCAATGCACATTTCGTGGCGTATGCTCTTATTTCGGGGATGTTCCAGCACAAAGGACTCTTTTTCATGCGAATTTTGAACATACTTCCCCCGGAAATTTCCTACGGCGCAGGCTCCTAGGACGCGTTCTCCTCGATCAGCCGCGCCCGCTCCAGCAGCGCCCGGGCGCGGCTGAGGTGCGGCATATCCACCATCTGGCCGTTGAACGAAAACGCCATGCGGCCCCGGACCTGGGCTTCGTCGAACGCCTCGATCAGGGCCCGCGCCTCGGCAACCAGTTCCGGCGCCGGCGTGAACGCTTCGTTGATCACGTCGATCTGGTTCGGGTGGATGGACAGCTTGCCGATGAAGCCGAGCCGCGCCCCTTCCTCGCACTCCTCTCGAAGACCGTCGATGTCGCGGAAGTCGACGTACACAGCGTCGAGAGGTTGCACGCCACCCGCAGCCGCACTCAGCAGGGTCACCACGCGGGTGTGCTGGTAAACGGACAGGTAGTTGCCGTCCGCATCCCGGTTGCCGGGCACGCCGAGAACCGCGGACATGTCCTCGCCGCCCCAGGTCATCGCCTCGACGCGAGGACATCCCGGGAAGGTCGGGCTATTGAGTGCGCCTAACGGCGTCTCGGCGATCAGAATGAGGCCCACTCCCCTATCGGGATGCCCATGCAATCGTTCGAGGCGCGACAACTCTGCATCCATGGCGTTGAGACCCTCCAGCGTTTCCGGCTTCGGGACCACGTACGCGTCCGGGGGCGAAACCATGGTCGCCTCGAGATCCGAATGGCCCCACTGCGTGTCCAGCGGGTTCATGCGCACGGTCTTTTCCTTCGTGCCGAAGTCGGTGTCGGCGAGCCACGATGCCACCATGCCACGCACCTCGTCCTTGCGATCGGGCGTGACCGCATCCTCCAGGTCGAAGATCAGGCTGTCCGCGTTGGTAGCGAGCGCCTTGACGAGCATCCGCTCGTTGCCGCCCGGGACGAAATGTACCGATCGACGCAGGCGTGTCATGCGAACAGCTCATTCCCCGCTCACAATGGATATGACGCACAGTCCGCGATTGAGGCGGATTAGTCAACATGGCTCCTGGCAGGCGCACGTCAAGGTGTCGCATGCGCACAAACAACGGAAAGCTGTCACATTGTCAATACAGCGTATGGACATATCGGGAAGCGATCACTACGATAGTTGCATGGCCAAGACCGAACAACTTCAGCTGCGGATCAGCGCGGAGCAGAAGAAACAAATCAAGGCACAGGCCGCGCGCGCGGGAGAAGATGTGTCCAAGTGGGTGCTGAGCAGATTGCTGCCGCCGCCGTCCGACGAGTTCCAGCGACTGATCACCCGGTTGAAGTCAGACCCCTCCCCGCAGTCGCTGACGCTTGCGGCGATTCACGATTTTCTCCAACGGTGCAGCGCGACCAGACTGGAGGTCGCCGTGCAGTCTGCAGACCTCAGGCACATGGATGCATGGACCTCGAATTGCCTTGCGGCGATGGTGGAATACGCGTGCGCAAGCAAGCACGTGCCGGTGCCGGAGTGGCCGAAAGACATTCCGCCGCTGGAGGCCCCCTGGTTCGCGTCGCGGCTGCAGTCGCTGAGACTGCACCTCCTGACGTCGTCCCCTCCACCCTTCCGCCGCCGCAACTTGTTCGTAGACAGCACCTTGGGCGACAGAGTCTGATGATGCTCCATCGCGACGACATTCACCGCCTGCTTGCGGTTCTGAACGAAAGACTTGCGGAAGTCGATGTCCGGGGGGAGATCTATCTTGTGGGTGGCGCCGTCATGTGTCTCCTACACGAGGCGCGTCAGAGCACACAGGACCTGGACGCCTTCTTTCGTCCCGCCGACGTGATTCGCAAGGCCGCAGAACGCATCGCCGACGAGGAGCAATGTCCTCCAGACTGGCTAAACGACGCGGTCAAGGGCTATCTGAGCCAGCGGGGCGACTATCAGCCATTTCTTGAACTGTCAAATCTCTCGGTGATGACGGCCAGCCCTGAATACCTGCTTGCCATGAAATGCCTGGGGATGCGGCTGGGACCTGAGTTTCACGACGAGGCCGACATTCGATACCTGCTGCGCTATCTGAATGTCACCGACTACGAGACCGCGATGGAAATCGTAACGCGCTATTACCCGACTAAACGCATACCCCAGAAGACGCTCTACGCGCTGGAGGAAATTCTCGGCGACTAGAGACGCAGGACCGGTTACGGCTGCCGCATCATCATGGCCCCGCGAAGGCAGGAGCAGACGACCTCGCCGCGCTGGTTGGTGCCGACATGCTCGAAGGTGACGATCCCCCGGTCCGGCCGTGAGCGGCTTTCGCGCCGATCGACAACCGTGGTGGTGACCCGGATGGTGTCGCCGAGGAATACCGGGTTGGGGAACGTGGTCTTGTCGAAGCCGAGGTTGCCGATTGTCGTACCCAACGTTGTGTCGCCCACGGACAGACCCACCACGAGCGCCAGCGTGAAGAGGCTGTTGACGAGGATCTGGCCGTGCTGGCTGTTCCTCGCGAACTCGGCGTCGAGGTGCAGCGGCTGCGGATTGAGGGTCAGGGCCGTGAAGAGCAGGTTGTCGGTTTCCGTGACCGTGCGGCCGGGCTCGTGCGCGAACGTACGCCCAATTTCAAGCTCTTCGAAATACTGTCCCGCCATCGAATGACCCTCCCCGAGACCATGCTAACCTCTGGCAGATGGACTTTGAAACGAACGGCGAGCACCAGCTGATCCGGGATGCGATCGGCAAACTGTGCGCCAACTTCCCGGACGATTACTGGGCCGCATGCGACCGCGAACACCGGTTTCCCTGGGACTTCTACGACGCGATGGCGGCGGACGGGTGGATCGGCATCGCCATTCCGGAGAAGTACGGCGGCAGCGGGCGGGGGATCACCGAAGCCTCCATAGTGCTGGAGGAAGTGTGCGCCTCCGGGGCCGCGATGAACGGCGCGAGCAGCGTTCACCTTTCAATCTTCGGCATGCACCCGGTGGTCCGCCACGGGTCGGAGGACATGAAGCAGAGATACCTGCCGAGGGTCGCGAAGGGCGACCTTCACATCTCGTTCGGCGTGACCGAACCGGACGCCGGCACCGACACGACGTCCATTACCACGGCCGCGCGCCGCGACGGCGACCACTACATCGTCCGCGGGCGCAAGGTGTGGACCACGAAAGCGCTCGATGCCGAGCGCGTGCTGCTGCTTGTGCGCACGCAGGCGCTTGATGCGGTCGAGAAACGAACCGAGGGCATGACCCTGCTGCTCGCGGAGCTGCAGCGACCGGAAGTCAGCATATCGGCGATCGAGAAGGTCGGCCGCAACGCCATCGCCACCTGCGAGGTCGTTTACGATGACCTGCCCGTGCCCGTAACGGACCGCGTCGGCGAGGAAGGCATGGGCTTCCGTTACCTGCTCGACGGCCTGAATGCCGAGCGGATCCTTGTCGCGGCGGAGTCATTGGGCATTGGCCGTGCCGCCCTGCGCCGAGCCGTGGACTACGCCAACGACCGCGTCGTCTTCAACCGTCCCATCGGCATGAACCAGGGCGTATCGTTCCCTCTCGGCGAAGCCAGGATGCGCCTCGACGCCGCGGAACTGATGATCCGCAAGGCGTCCTGGCTCATGGACCGGGGCGAGCCGTGCGGCGCGGAAGCCAACATGGCCAAGTGGCTCGCCGCCGACGCCTGCTTCCAGGCCGCAGACCAGGCCGTGCAGACCCACGGCGGGTTCGGCTATGCCAAGGAGTTCCACGTCGAACGTTACTGGCGCGAGGCGCGCCTGCAGCGGCTCGCGCCGATTTCCCAGGAGATGGTGCTGAACTACGTGACGGAGCACGTGCTGGGGCTTCCCCGGTCGTACTGAAACCTTGCCGTATCGGTTGATCATCTTGCTTGCGGTGCCCGTGCTGCTCGCATCCTGTTCCCTGGCGCCGAGTCCCCGGGTTCCCGAACAGATCGCCGAAATTGAAGGCGCGTTGGCCGAACCCGATCCACCCGCCATGCACGAACAGGTCGAATGGTGGAATGCCTTCGACGACCCTGTGCTCAACCGGCTGGTGAAAACCGCGCTGGGTTCCAATTTCGACCTTGAGGAAGCGGTCGCCCGGGTCGATCACGCGAGGGCCAGAGCCCGCATCGCGAGGGCCGTCCGATTGCCCGCGATGCAGGCAGCGGTTGGCCCGAGTGAGATCCGCATGCCCACCAGCGCCGGCCTCGGTGCGCAACTGGACCAGCTCGGCCTCGGCTCTGATGTCTTTGAGGCGTTCGGCTTCGCATTGCCGGACCGACTCGATCTGACCACCTACAGCGTGGGAGCGGAATTCGCCTACGAGGCCGACTTCTGGCTTCGGGACCGCAACGTGGCCCGGTCAGCCAGGGCCGAGAGCCTGGCCGCGGAGTCGGACTTGCATGCCGCTCGCATCGGCACGGTCGCAGACACGGTCGGCACGTATTTCGAGGTCGTCGATCTCAGGCATCAGCGAAGGCTGGCAGGGCAGGTCGTCCAGCTCCTGAAGGAGTGGAAGTGGCTGATGGAGACGCGCTATGACGGCGGGCTGGTGGAGGCACAGGACGTCTACGCCGCGCGACGGCAACTCGGCGATGCCGAGGCGGAATTGCCCCAACTCGACGCCTTGCTGGCCAACGCCGAGGCACGACTCTGGGTGCTGGTCGGAGGTTACCGGGAGGAACTCGAACAAATGTTCCCGGATGTGCTTGCGACTGCGGCGTCACTCGGGTCCGGTTCCGCGCAAGTTCCGGCTGATCTCCTGAACCAGAGACCTGACGTCAGGGCTGCGCGGCAAAGGGTCGAGGCAGCCCGATACGCACTGGGGGCTCGCCGGGCCGAACTGCTGCCTTCTCTGTCACTGTCCGGTTCGATCGGCCTGCAAGGCGCAGAGTCCTCCGATTGGTTCGATCCGGACCAGTGGTTCCGCAATCTCAGTGCGAACCTGCTCGCGCCGGTACTGCAGCGGGGACGGCTGCGAGGCAATGTCGAGGTTGCGGAATCCCTGCTGGATGCGGCGGTCGCAGCCTTCGGGCGCTCCGTCCTGACTGCGGCCCACGAAGTGGAGAGCGCGATCGCCGGCCTCTCGGCCAGCCGCCGCCGCGTTGAAATCCTGGCCGCGCTGGAGGAAGCGGCCCAGGCCGAGGCCGATCTGCGTCATGACAGGTTCGCATCCGGGCTGGATGACTATGGAGTCTTCCTCGCCGCATCGCAGATGTCGCTGAGCGCGAAATCCGCCCGCGCCGCCGGGGAACGTGAACTCGGATACGCGCGACTCGCCCTGCACCGTGCCGTGGGTGGTGACTGGACATCCGCTCCGGCGCCCCCCTCGCCCGTGCGCGTAGCGCCGTGAACGCCGCCCTCGGTCCGTCCGGGAACGGACCGGATCCACTGCTTCACGTCAACCGGATTGTCGCGCAGTCCAGTTCGTCGTTCCTTTGGGGCATGCGTATCCTGCCAAGGGAACGCAGGCGCGCGATGTTCGCCATCTACGCGTTCTGCCGGGAGGTGGACGACATCGCGGACGAACCCGGAGAACTCGCCGAAAAGAGACGGGCGCTGGCCGGTTGGCGGGAGGAAATCCGCCGACTCTATGCCGGCGAACCCACGCGCCCGACAACTCGCGCGCTGCTGGACCCGGTTCGGTGCTTCAACCTGCCGCAAGACGAATTCTGCGCGGTTATCGACGGCATGGAGACAGACGCGGCACCCACCGTGCGGATGCCCACGCTGGAGGACCTGCTGCGTTACTGCCGCAATGTTGCGGGTGCCGTCGGCTTATTGTCCATCCATGCCTTCGGCGTGCCCCGCGAGCCGGGGCCACGTATCGCCCGTGCGCTCGGCAATGCGTTCCAGTTGACGAACATCCTGCGCGACCTGAAGGAAGATGCAGGTCTGCAGCGACTCTACGTGCCGCTCGACCTGTTAGCCAAACACGGTATCGCGACCAGGTCGCCCGACGAGGTATTCGTGCATCCCCAATTCGCGGATGTCTGCTCGGAACTGGCGGAACTCGCCCGTTCCCACTACGACGAGGCCGACAAACTCATGAAGGAACTCCAGTCCCGGCGCATGCGGCCTGCTGCCGTCATGATGGCGGGGTATCGAGAGACCCTTGGGAAACTGCGGGCCCGCGGGTGGAAGAGAATCGACGAACCGGTCGGTCTGAAGCAAACGCGAAAAATCTGGCTTGCCGTGCGCCACGGATTGCTCTGACCGCACCAGCCGGGCCAGGAATCACCCGGCCGGCCCCGCCAATGCCCTGCCCCGGAGCGTTCCAGAGCACTTCAAGGCGAATCAGCGAGCCCGCCTGAGCCCAGTCTGGCTGAAGTCGCCGGCATCGAGGTCGTTTCCGAACTGGTAGTCCGACCAGGTCAATACGGTGCTCTTGCCGGTGAGATGGTTGACCATGGCCATCTCGCCCGCGTGCCAGTACTTGTCCAGGTAGATCTGGTAGTCGCGCATGGTGAGCGTTTTCAGGTGCGCGTTCTTGCGATCGTAGTACTCCACCTTGAGCAAGCGCAGCGCGTCCCTGTCATGCCACGTTACCTGGCGCTGGTAGCCGGACCGCCTGTCGGCGGGGAAGCGCTCCGATACCGCGCACATCAGTTCGCCACACGGCTCGTCGCGCAGATACCGGTAGGTGAACTTCTCCACCTCCTGCGCTCCCATGTCCTCGTAAGAGAACTCGCTGCCCATGAAGGACCCCGACCGGTTGGCCGAACTGATGCGTTTGACGCGTTTGAGCGCGGGCAGGTAGAGCCACTGCTCGTCCGCCTCCTCCTTGTGCGCGTAGATGAGCAGGGCGGTGCCCTCCACATCGCGCGGCTGGTCGAAGACGAACATGCTCTTGTCGCCGTCGCCTTCGACTTCCAGCACCTTCACCCGAAGTTTGCGCCGACTTTCCTGTCCCTGCTTGTTGCGCAGCAACATGGTCTGGTCAGCCGTGAAGTTCCCGAATCCGATCTGGCGCTCCCGGGCCTCGCCCGCGAGCGCCAGGCCCGCCTCCTCCGGACTTGCGCCCTCCGATGCAGCAAGCGGCGGTGCGCCCAGGCACAGGAACAGGGTCAAGGGTAGAAGTAGCGCCGGCGGAGCGCGATGGGCGCGGCTCATTGTTTTCTCCTATCGATGGCCATCAACAGTGGCGGGAGCAGCAGGAAATCGGCGAGAAGTGCGAACATGATCGTGATCGTGACCAGGAGACCGAGCGCCCAACTGACTTCGAAGCCGGAGGAAGCGAACACCAGGAATCCCGCCGACAGCACCGCGGTGGTCGTCCACAGCGCCTGGCCAACCGCGCGGAACGTCGTTCGAATGGCCTCGGGCGCGGCGAAACCTTCGCGACGGGCTCTCTGGTACCTGGTCAGGAAATGTGTCGTGTCGTCAACGACGATGCCGAAGGCGATCGCGGTCATCACCGAACCCGCAAGTCCCACCTGGCCGACGAGGTATCCCCAGAGCCCGAAGGCCATGGCCGCGGGGATGAAATTTGGCACGAGACTGACGACACCCAGACGCGGGCTTTTCAGAACCCATACCAGGATGAGCGAAATCAGTCCCATGGCGATAATGGTGGCGCGGAGCATGCTTTCGATGTTCCGCTGCGACAGGTGCGCGAAAGTCATGCTGAAACCCGTCGCCTCCGTCGCAAGCCGGGGCGCGTTGTCGTTCAGCCACTGTTGCGCCCTCCTGTCGAGCTGGCGCTGGTCCTCCGCCGTCAGGTTGCCGCGGGTCGCAACGGTCATGCGGGTTGCCGACTTCGCAATGTCGATGCGATCGTTGAGGTCCCGGCCGAACGGCAGCGAAAGCTCGTAGAGCAGCAGGTACTGCGCCGCCAGCGATGCGTCTTCGGGCAGGCGGTAGTAGGCCGGATCGTCGCCGTGCATGTTCCTGTTCAGGCGTTTCATGATGTCCGGAAACGCCTGCACGTAGCTGACTTCCGGTTGCTCCCGGAACCACCGGGCAAACGCGTCGACCGTGCGCAGATAGTCAGGATTCGTGATACCGCCTTCGCTTCCGGCATCGAGCGGGTACTCGAGGGATTCGAGCCCGGTGAGGTTCGCGATGACGAAGTCCGTATCGCGCCTGAATTCGTACCGCTCGTCGAAGTACTTCGTCCAGTTGTCGGTCAGTTCGATGCGCCAGATGCCGGACACCAGGACGACGGTGGCGAGGGACACGGAGACGAGCAGGACCTTTCGGCGACCGATGACGACGTCGGCGAATCGATCGAAAAGGGCCGGCTTTTCCTCGCGCGCCGCGCGGGTGCGCAGGGGCAGGATCGAGAGCAGGGCGGGCAGCAATGTTATCGAGAAGAGCAAGGCGCACATCACCCCGAATGCCACGAGGTTGCCGAGAATGTGGAAGGGGGGCGAATCCGAGGCGTTCAGGCTGAGAAAGGCGATGGCCGTCGTCACCGACGTAAGGCACACGGGGTTCATGTTGCTGCGCAGCGACTCCGCGATCGCCACGCTCTTCTCGAGCCCCCGGCGCAGCCCCGCCAGGACGGTGGTCACGATGTGAATCGAGTCTGCGACCGCGATGGTCATGACGATGATGGGGACGCCCGCGTTGATCGGGCTGAACACCGTGCCGATCCACCCGGCAACGCCCATCGTCGTGTTGACGGTGAAAATGAGCGTCAGCATCACCGCGATGGTCGCGAGTACCGAGCGCAGCAGCGCAATGGTGGCGACGAGGATGACGAGGAACACGATCGGAGTGAGAGTCTCCATGTCGCTCTTCGTCGCATCGGCGAAGGCCCGGTTCATCACGATATCGCCGGTCGCGTAGTAGGCGATATCCGGGTGGCTTTCCCGGGCCTCGTCCAGGAGCACGTCGAGATGGTCGGTGATCTCCACCACTGCCGCGTCCGCATCCTCCGGCAGCGCGAAATAGATCGCCAGCCCCCCCACGCGCCCGTCCAGGGAAACCAGTCGACCGGCGATCTCGACCGCATTCAGGGCAATCTCCTCGATGCGCCGGAGATCGGCGTCGCTCAAACCCGGGGCGTCATAGACCAGCGGCTCGACCGCGAGGTCGTCCTCGAACGCTTCGCTGTGGTCGTAGTTGGTGAGGGAGTCGACCCGCGTGGAATGCGGCACCTGCCAGGCGGCTTCGGTCAGGTCTTCAATGGCGCCGAGGGCCTCGCGGGTGAACAACGAACCGTCCCTGGGCGCGATGGCGATGAGCGCCGTCTTCGATTCGGAGAAGGTCGCCTCGAGGACTTCGAGTGCGGCAAGTTGCGGATTGCCTTCGTCGAACAGGATGCGGTGGTCGTTGGTGACGCCGATGCGGGGAACGCCTGCGGTCAGCGCTAGCATGACAAGGGCGGCGAGGCCGACGACCGGCCAACGCCGGCGAAGGACGAGGTCGCCATAGCGGTCCATCGCGGTCTGCGCTTCGGCCACTACTCGGCTACCAGGGGTTGGACTTCGACGACTCCGCGTGGTCCGGCAGGCGGTAGCTCGATCCGCCCTCCTCGTACTCGGAGATTTCGAGAAGCTGGGTGAAATTCTGGGATCGGAGCAGTTGCTTGCTCCGGACGAGCCGCTGAAAACGCTGTTTCGTCCGCCAGGCCAACAGCGTTCCCGTCGTGTTCATTCTCGGAAAATGCAACGCGTCGGCGAGATCGTTGCCGATGAGGGCCCGGGAAATCCGATAGGCCAGCGCCTTGACGGATTCCGCCTCCTGCGGATTTTCTATGCTCGCGGTCACCGGGATCGCCGAGATGAGCCCGTTCGCCGTGGCGGCGCAATCCTCATCCGGGGGCGGCTCGCACATGTAGGCGATGTCGAAGATCTTCCGTGCCTCTTCTTCGGTTTTGTAGATCACGGCTTCGGGAAGCCCCATGACGTAGCCGGTATAGCGCCAGACGTCCATGACGCTGGCGTGCTCTTCCTTGTTGAAATTGGTCCCGACCAGCGCCGAGTACTGTAACAGGCGCATGGAAAAGACGGTCAGCGCAAAGGCGAGGTGCGCCGCGCTTATCGGCGTGCCCAGGTGCGCCTGTTCCCAGTTGTCCGAGTTCGCCAGAAGGTGTCTGACGCGGGCGTGAATGAAGCGGACGCGCAGGGAGAGCCTGAATCCATCGCCCTCCCTCTCGAGGCCCCCCGGATAGAAAACCTCCAGCAACTGGCGGTTGTTCTGCATGAGGCGCCGCTTCCCGGTGTTCGGGTCCAGGACGCGTCCCGTCGCGAAGAATGACTTGGCGATGAGCGTGGCGAAACCCTCTATCAGAACGCCGCAAACGAATGCGATGAGCATGTTCGTGACGTTGAGGTTGAAGACGCGGATGGCCGGGCGAAAGGCCTGATGGTCGAGCCAGGGCGGCGTTTCGGTGTCGACCCGCTGGAAGAAATCCTTGAGCGCCTGCGGCGCGTCTTTCAGGCCGCCTTCCTCCTGGATGATGCCGGCCCGGATGAACCGCGTGAGCCTGTCGTTCGGGAGAGAGGCGATTTCCTCCATCACCGGATCCAACTCCGGGTCGCCTATGCAGGTGTGTTCGATGTAGAGGTCCGCCAGTGCGGGGTCGTGAACACGCGCCTTGGCGTAGCCTTCGGTATATGCGCCTGGTATTTGCATCACGCCGGGCGCCGTGCTCCTCACCCCACCGCGGGGTCCCGGCACCCGAGATCCTCGCTCCTTTCGACGGCGTGCAGATGAATCGATGCGTTATACCATCGCGCCCCCGCCGAAGAAACCGTTGGGCGAGCGGAAGAGGCGACGGTCAGGCACCGTAAGCGGCCACGGTCAATACCGTATCCGGACCCCCAACTCGACAGTGCGCCCCGGTTCGGGCACGAGGTCCTTCACCACCGACGTGTGCTTTCGCTGCTCGTCGTCGGTGAGATTCCTGCCCTGCAGGTACAGGCTGACCGACATGTCGCCCATCTCCACGTCCCAGCCCACATAGGCGCGCAGGTCATTGTAGCCATCCGTTTCGAACTCCAGATCGGCCGCTTCCTCCTGGCTGAAAAACCGCATGTAGTCCAGGTGTGCGGAAATCGGTCCCCCGGTGTACGCCATGCCGACACCCACGCGGGCCGGCGGGATGCGCGGCAGATTGTCGTTGCCCGGCACGTCGACCTTCGCGGAAACCGTGTCAAACAGTCCACTAAGTTCAAGCTGTCCGCCATCCCAAGCGGCAAGCTCGACCGAGGCCTCGAAGTCCAGTCCCGCGAACGTCGCATCCGCCTGGTTGAATTGCCGCACGGCCAGCCCTTCCATGTACTCGCCCGTCGCCGCCTGGAAGATGAAGTCGGAAAACGACGTGCGATACACGGTCCCGAGCACCGTCCAGCCCTCTCCGCGCCCGGTCAATGTCCCGGACAGGTTGAGCGCTCTCTCCTCGCCGAGCTCGGCATCGCCGATCTCGAAACTCCGGGTGGCGAAATGGGGGCCGTCGGAGTAGAGCTCTTCCCCGACCGGCGCACGGGTGGAGTAGTCCACAAGCAAGGTGCCGGTCCAATCGCCGTCAAGCGGAATCACCATGCCGAGGGAGGCGCTGATGCCGCCGAAACTCTTGCTGGCACCTTCGGCGGGGTCGTGTTCGACGCTGTCAATGCGAATGCCGGACTCGAGTTGAAAGCCGGGGAAAGACCGCTCCCCCAGCCAGAATACGCCGAACGTCCTGGTGTCTACCGGAGGGGTGAAGGCCTCCTCCCCGACCACGGAAAAGCGCCGGTCGCCCATCTGCGCGCCGGCTACACCTTCCCATCCCGCCACGGCGTCGTGAGACATCTCCGTCCGGGCCTCCCAGGCATCGTTCTCGAACGCCGAACCGATCGCTCCCGACGGCTCGATCTCGTTGTGCGCATAGTTGTTAACGCCGAAGCGCAGGTTCAGGCTGGAGAAACCAGGGAGCGGGTTTGCGACGGCCGCCTCGAAGTCCACCCGCGTCTGGTCCAGGTCGGCTATGGGGGTGGTTCCCTCCTCCCCGTGACCTTCTTCCTCCTCCTCGTGATGCTCCTCCTCTTCCTCGCCTTCTTCGTGATGTTCGTCCTCGTGATCGTCGTCGTGGCCGTGCCCTTCATGGCCATGTCCCGGTATCCCGTATTCGGCAGTAATCCTGCTCACGGAGACGCCGAAGATGAACTCACCGCCGTCGACGAGTGCGAACCCCGCGGATCCGCCTCGCACGTCGAAGCCGCTGCCGGGCAGTACGCCGAAGAACTCCTCCTCTTCCTCTTCGTGCTCCTCCTCACCTTCCTCGTGGTGCTCCTCTTCGTCGTGATCTTCCTCGTCCTCGTGATGATCCTCCTCTTCCACCGCGAGTTCCCGCGCGGAGGCGGCAAAACCCGGAATCTCGTAGTCATCCGCGCGGCGGGAGAATCCGTCCAGATGCCAGTTCAGCGTCCCGGCACCCCCGTTCATGCGGAACGAGCCGTTCCTCCCGTCCCCGTTATCCGATGACTTGATATCGAATCTGCCGCCGACGCCGTCGAATTCGTTGTGCGGTATTCGTCCCGTATGCACGTCGACGACGCCGCCAATCGCGCCCGAGCCGTACAGCAAGGTGCTGGAACCCTTGAATATCTCTATCTGGTTCGCGATGAACGGATCGACTGTCACGGCGTGGTCGCCGCTGGTGACGGAGACATCCAGCGTATCGATGCGGTCCTCCATGATCCGCACCCGCGCTCCGTCGAGCCCATGGATGACCGGCCGGCCGACAGCGACGCCGAAGGAGCTGTTGTGGATTCCCGCCTCGTTGCCGATCGTCGCGCCGATGCTGTTTGCCGCCTTGCGGTCCAGTTCCTCCCCCGACACCACGTCGCTGGCCTGCGCGAGCCCTTCGCCCGACAGCGGGTGTCCCAAAACGATGATCTCCTCGATGGCTCCCGGATCTTCTTCCCGGTGAGCTTCTCCGGCGAACGCGGCCAAACCCAGCCACGGCACCATGGTCAGCAAAAACAATTGCTTGCGATTCATTGCCTGTCTCCAAATGAACGAACACGCGCACGACCCGCGAGCGCGGTGGCGCAAACCTGCTTGCATTGTCTCAAGCAAAGGAGACGGGAGGGGCGCGGGAGCGGCTAACCTCGAACGGACGGCGGACAAGGATGGCCGAGAACACCGGCACGCTGTCGGTGGGGCGCGATTCGGACGACCGCCCGTCGACCCGTTCAACGTCCCGACCGTGTCCCGGATCGGAGACTGCGCAGAGTGTGCAGACCTCCTCTTCGTGTTCATCGAGGTGCAGGTGAACGTCCGCCACCGACTGGCCGAGAAACAGCGCCACAGCCGCGAGCAACGCCAGACGTTGCGGCATGCGATGGCGGTTCAGCAGCGGACTCGTCACGACCGCAATACTATCAGGTCACGGGGTCCCTTCGAAGCTGGGGCACTAGTGAGCCTCGAGTTCGTGGACCGTTCCGCCCTCGATAAAGGACAGCCCGCAGGCGAGACCTATCCCGAAAAGGAAGGCCAGCAGGAGCTTGCCTCGATCATGGCTATGAAACTGTATTTCCGGCAACAGATCGCTCAAGGAGATGCAAAGGAATGCCCCGGCTGCAAAGGCCAGGGTGTAGCCGATGACGACGCCTTCGCCCAGGGGACCCATCATGCCCACGCCCCAGAAACTCGCTGCGGCGACCAGGGGACAGAGCAGGGCAAAGGCGAAGTTCGCCAGGTTTCGTGCGCGGCGACTGTATCCGACCGATTGCATGATCCCGATGATGGAATACGCGTCGAGCGGCTTGTGCAGCATGATGGCGATGAATACCGCGAGGCCGGGCAGCAGCCCTTCGTCTATCGTGATACTGGTGCCGAGAGCCACGCCCTCCGTCACGGTGTGCAGGCTGAGTCCCAACGCGATGCCGAGAAGGCTGCCTGAACTGATGCTGGCGCGGCCGCGATCATGCCCCCGGTCGCCCCCCCCGTAGAGATCGCCCGCCTCGGGGCTCAGGTCGTGCTGATGGAACTGAAATACGCGCAGCAGGATCACCATCACGACCATCCCCAGGACCATCCATCCGGCGACGGCGACGATGCCTTCATGTCCCTCGATACGCTCCAGACTGTGTGGAAGCAGGTGAAAGACCGCCATCCCCAGAATGAACCCCGCCACGAAGCTCATGACCATCTGCATGCGCGTATGCGTCATCCTCCCCAGTTCGGAGATTCTGCCGCCGATGATCGCGGCCATGAACACCCCGGCCGCGTACCCGATCAGCAATAGCGGAAGATTCGATTCCATGGCCTCATGCTACCGGGCGCGCAGTGCCGTCACTGCTTCCTGGCGCAACTTCTCATGATCCTTGACCTGCCCTCACCGTTCCGCCATCTTCGCGTTCTGATTCAGCAATGTACAGCCAGGGGGTAGCTCCATACCAGACACCTTGTCCATGCGCCTCGCGGAAGAGTTGATCCTGCTGATGCTCAACGAGGAGAGCGGCTACCTGGAGATGGTCCCCGGCTGGGATTTCGCCTGCGTAATGGCGGGCACAGTCGTCGCCGACCTCGCACTCGAGCATCGAATCGACACCGATCTGCAAGCGTTGTATCTGGTCGATGCCACTCCAACCGGCGACGAGTTGCTTGACCCGACACTGCTGGAGATCAGCGAGGCGACAGAGACATCGTCCCCGCAATACTGGATCGAGCGCAGCGCCGCACGCTCCGAAGACATCGTCACCGTGGCGCTTGATCGACTGGTGGAGAAGAGGATACTCGACCACGAGACCGGCGGATTCTGGACGCTGTCTCGCCATGTGACCCGTTCGGGCACTTACCCGTCCACCAATGGCTCAACGCGGTTGGAGGCCAGGGCGAGGATCCTGAACACTATACTGAGCGACGAGATTCCCGATCCTCGCGACGCGATCCTGATCGGGCTCATGCATACATGCGACGGCTTCAAGCTCCTCCTGCCGGAGGAGGACTATCAGGAGAACATCGAGCGTATCGAGACGCTCTCGAAACTGGATCTGGTGGGGCGCACCGTATCCGAAGCGGTCAGGGAAAGCGCCTACAGGCCCCTGACGCGCCGGACCCTTCCGACAAAGCCCATCCCCAAACTCCGGATCATCGACATTCTGCGACACCGCGACTTCCGCACCGGCAACATCCCCAAGGCGATGTGGGGAATCTACGAGAAGTACGGCTCCGTGGTCGAGACCCCCTTTCGGATGGGCGGACAGCGAGTCGTCGCCCTGATGGGTGCCGAGGCCAACCAATGGGTCAACAAGCACGGGCGGTTCTACCTGCGGGCAAAGGACTACATCGAGAATTTCTCAGGGGCCTTCGGAGCCTCCCGCACCATGCCCGGCATGGACGGCGCCGAACACCACAAGATGCGCAAGGCCCTGCGGGGCGGATACTCCCGGGCCCTGCTCGCGCAAAGGCTGCCGGAACTCCTGAGCCTCGGCAAGGACAGCATCGGCCGGTGGAAAGCAGGCGACGTATTCGGAGCGACCAAGACCTTCCAGAGCGCCGTCAGCCGCCAGGTTTCGCACCTGAGCATGGGCGTGGATTGCAGCCATTACGCCGACGAACTGTTGGCCTACCAGCATCGCGCCCTCATCACGTATGTTCAGGGCGTCCTGCCGAAGTTCCTGATGTCGACACCGAAGATGAAACGGGGACGAAAGCACGTGGCGAGGCTCCATCAGGCGATCCACGAGTCGCACACGCCAGCGCAAAGGGACGGCAAGCCACCGGACATCGCCGACTATATTCTCGAATTGCATCGGACCGATCCGCAGTTCCTGCCAGAAACGGATATCGTGTTTCCGTTCGTCGCGGCGATGGTCGCCAGCCTGTATCTCGGCAGTTCGCTCGGCTTCGCCGCCTACGCGATGGTCCGCCAGCCGGACCTGCACAAGGCGGTCCGGCGGGAGGCAGACGCGTTGTTCGGAAACGGGCACGAACCCGAGGCCCAGGAATTCAACCGCGAAAGCGTGGACGTGACGCATCGGATGTTTCTCGAGTCCGAACGCCTGTATCCCGTGATTCCCTGGCAGTTGAGAACGGCGATGAACCAGTGCGTGGTGGACGGCTTCCAGATAGCTCCGCAAACGCGGCTGCTTATCTGTCACACCGCACCACACTACTCGGCGAAGCTGTTCAAGGATCCGCTCAAGTTCGATATCGATCGCTACCTGCCTGACCGGGAAGAGCACATGGCCCCGGGTGCCTATGCGCCGTATGGACTCGGCACGCACATTTGCCTGGGGCACCGGTGGCTGGAGCTTCAGATCGTCGTTAACCTGTTGCTGATAGCCCACCACGTCAGGCTCGAGATCGTGCCCGAGGACTACCGGATCGGAATCAACCCGTTTCCGACGGCCGCGCCCGACAAGAAGCTGAAATTTCGCGTGGCGGAAGTCAGGAACCCCGTCTAGGGCCGTGCGCGTAGAACGGCACGTAGTGCCGATCAAGGCGCACGGCCGTAGGCAGGCTTGGGCTGGGGTGAAACACGACGCGCCCGAAGGGCCGGCGGGTTTCATGGCGCTAGGGGCTGCCGCAAGACGGCGGGCAGTATCGAGGGCGCGTGCGCACCGAGCGGCGGCGACGAAATGTCATTGATTAGCAACTGCATCCGGTTCGTCATCCAAGCCGCGACCATCGGTGCGGGAACCGCTCGCTGACAATGAGTATGGACGACGTTTACGGAGGAGAGCCTCGCGGTCCAGTCGCCTACATGGCGAGCAACCGGGTCGCGGCGAATCTCTTCATGTTCGCAATCCTGGCCGCGGGCCTGGTGTCGCTCACCGGGCTGGAGCGCGAGTCGTGGCCCGCGATCCGCTTCAACCACATCGAAGTCTCCATGGCCTATCCCGGCGCCAGCCCTGACGAGGTAGAGGAGTCGATCATCGCAAGAGTGGAGGAGCAGGTGAGCTCCCTGGACGACGTCATGGCCGTGAAGTCCCTCGCCGCCCCCGGAATCGCCTCGGTTCGCATCGAATTGAAGTCCGGCACGGACATCAGCGAGGCTCTCGCCGAGATCGAATCGGCGGTTGCGCGGATTCAATCGTTTCCGGCCGCCGCAGAGCGTCCCGATATCAGGGAAATGACCAGCCGTCAGAGCATCATGCGCCTCGTCGTGTACGGCGACATCTCGGAGCGGTCGCTGAAGGAGTTGGCCTACCAGATCGAAGACGAGCTGGCTTCGCTTCCCGCGGTGTCACTGGTCGAAACCACCGGCGTGCGGAATTACGAGATATCGATCGACGTGCCCCTGCGCGAACTGCGCGCCCTTGGGCTGACGCTTTCGGACATCGCGGATGCGGTTCGCCGCAGTTCTCTCGACCTGTCCGCCGGAAGCATCGACACGCGCGATGCCCAGGTGCGCGTCCGCACGATAGGACAGCGCTACGATCAACACGATTACGAGCAGGTCGTTGTACTCAGCCGCAACGACGGAACGTCCGTGACCCTGGGCGACATTGCCAACGTGCGCGACGTCTTTCAGGACATCGATCTGATCGTCCGCCATCAGGATCAGCCGGCCGCGTTCGTCGAGGTCTATCGCGTCGAGGGCGAACAGGTGATGGATGTCGCCACGGCCGTGCATCAACACGTCGCCGACGCCATCGTTCCGTCTCTGCCCCCGGGGGTAAACATCGAGATCCTGAACGACGAATCCCAGGTCTATTCGGAGCGCGTCAATCTGCTTCTCAAGAACGGCTTCCTTGGACTGCTCCTTGTCTTTGTCTCGCTGTCGCTATTCATGGAAATCCGCCTCGCCGTATGGGTGGTCGCGGGCCTCGTGACCTCGTTTGTCGGCGCGCTGGCGGTGATGCTGGTCCTCGACATCACGCTGAATCCCGTTTCCTTGCTGGTTTTCGTGCTTGCCATCGGGATCATCGTCGACGACGCCATCGTCGTCGCCGAGCACATCCACCTGGAACGCAAGCGGGGCACGCCCGGCGTCGTTGCCGCGATCCGGGGCACGCGCAGGATCAAGGTGCCGCTGATCTTCGCCGTTCTCACTTCCATCGCGGCGTTTACTCCGATTCTCTTCGTGCCTGGCGGCATCGGCGAGATATGGCGCGCATTGCCGATCATCATCATCGCGATGCTGCTCATCTCTCTCTTCGAATCGCTGTTCATCCTCCCCAGCCACCTGTCCCGCCTGCCCGGACCGGACTGGACACCGAAGAATGCGTTCGACCGGTTCTTCGCAGGCACGCAAGGGCTGGTCGACCGCGGCCTGAACCGGTTCATGCACGGCCCGCTGGATCGAGCGCTGCGTTTCGCCACGGACCAACCTGCGGTAACCATCGCGGGTGCCATCGGATTGCTCATCCTGAGCGTATCGCTCCTGCCGGCGGGAATCGTCCCATCTAGGTTCGCCGATACAGTGGAGGGAGATTTCGTGTCGGCGGCCCTGGAGATGCCGGAAGGCACAACAGCGCAGCGAACCCACGAAGTAGCGAAGGAAGTCGAAGCCGCCGGCAAGCGGGTCATCGAACGATTCTCGCGAGAGCGCCCCGAGGGCGAGCCCCCCTTGCTGTCCGGAGTGACCGTGACCGTCGGCGAGCCGCCGCGCGTCGAGGGCGGCGGACTCGCTCCGCAACCGACGCTGAATCCGGAAGCCAACATCGCCGCCATAGACTTCAAGCTCGTCGCGTCCCAACAGCGCGAGGTCTCCACGGAAGCCGTGGCGCAGGCCTGGCGCGAGGAAGTGGGCACCATGCCGCACGTGCGCGGCATCTCTTTCAGCGGCCAGGTTATCAACCTGGGAAATCCGGTCGAGGCCGTGCTGTCGCATCCGGACGCGGATCGCCTGGTCCAGATCGCGAACACCGTGGCGACCGGCCTGCGCGGGATAGAGGGTGTTTTCGACGTGCGCTCCGATCACGCACCAGGGGTTCGGGAGATCCAGCTTGAACTGCGACCGGAAGCGGACACCCTGGGCCTCACCGTCGAAGACCTGGCGCGGCAGTCGCGGGCAGCGTTCTTCGGCGTGGAAGCGCTGCGGGTGCAGCGCGGCCGAGAAGAGGTTCGCGTCTATGCGCGCCTGCCCGCCGACGAACGCAATTCCATCACCGACATCGAAGGCTACCTGATACTCACGCCGAGCGGGACGGAAGTTCCCTTGAGCCAGGTCGCGGTGCTGAAATCCGGCACCTCGCCGCCCGCCATCAAGCGCAGGAACGGGCGACGCGTGGTAACCGTCACTGCCAACGTGGACCCGGCGGTGATCTCCGGCGCAGAGGCCAATGCCGTGCTCGGGGACACGATCCTTGCCGAACTCACCGCCTCGGATCCCGACCTGACCTACACGTTCGGCGGCGAGCAACAGCAACAACTGCAATCCCTGGGCGCGCTGTATCGCGGGTTTGCGCTGGCCATGTTCATGATTTTCGTGCTGCTCGCAATTCCGCTGCGTTCTTACACGAAACCGTTCATCATCATGGCTGTGATCCCGTTCGGGCTCGTCGGCATCATCTTTGGCCACCTGATCATGGGGATCGCCTTCAGTACCACGGCCATCATGGGATTCCTGGGGCTGAGCGGGGTGGTGGTCAACGATTCCCTGGTCATGATCGACTTCATCGACCAGCGCACAAGGGACCGCGGGCCCATGTTGGAGGCGATCGTCGAAGGCGCCAAGGGCCGCTTTCGCCCAATACTGCTGACCTCCGTCACCACGTTTCTCGGCTTCACGCCTCTTATCCTGGAACGGGCAATCCAGGCGCAGTTCCTGCTGCCCTTCGCGGCATCCCTTGGCTTCGGCATCCTTGCAACAACAGCCATACTCATGCTGCTGGTGCCCGCGCTATTCTCGGCCCGCATGCGCCTGGTGTCGCGCGGATCGGCAACGCCCGAAGGTGTCGAACAAGCGAACGCTGCGACAAGCGCCTGATTTACCCGGTATTGCCCGGTGGCGCTCCACTTGAAGAATGCCGATCAGCCTCGGTCGGTCGAGCATGCGTCTTGCGGGCCAGGAAACAGTACAGCGGCGTGAAGATCCCCGCCTTCGCCCCGCTCACGTAAGCGTCCGCAGTTCGGTTCATGAACTCGATCACCTTGTGGGAGTTAGGCGGGAACACCCGCGCGGCCTCCGCAAGCCGGATGGCCACGATCATCGCCTTGCGGCCCCATGGCGTCCGTCGGAAGAGATTCCCGAACGACCCGGTGCGACTCTCCATGGGTCCGCACCATGATGCGGTCGGCCCGCCGTTGGCTGCCAGATCCGCCGCCTCCACCACTTCGAACCCCACCGCCTCAAGCGCCCGGTTGACTTCCCCAAAGGACGCAATGTGGTTCAACGCGATACCGCGCATCAGTTTTTCCTTGATCGAGACGTGATCGGGATCGCCCGAATCGAAGGCGTTGGTCAAGCACATCTCCTGCCCCCAGAACAGGGCACCCGGCTTCAACAGTCGGTATATCTCGGCGAATGCCCCCTCCTTGTCCGGCGCATGGCATGTGGACTCTATGGCGTAGGCGGCGTCGAAGGCACTGGCTTCCAGTACGCCCATATCCATGAAATCGCATCTCACGTACTCCGCCATGTGGTCCACCCGGGCTTCGACGTTTTTCGATTTCGCCTGGGCCAGCTGGTATTCGTTGTTGTTGACGCCGACAACGGTGACGCCAGCCTCGCGGGCGACCCGACGCATCGGGCCGCCGACACCGCAACCGACATCGACCACCCGCATGCCCTGTTTCAGTTCAAGCTTGCCGATCATGAGGCGCTGATGCCGCACAACCGCATCCTCCAGCGTCTCCCCGGGGACAAGCGGCGCAAAGTGCAGGGATTCACCCCAGCCGAATTCCATGAACTCGTGGCAAAGGTCATAGTAGTCTCGCACCGTTTCGGCGTGGTCGTAGGCCCGCCCACCGGCATCTCCCGGTTCGCGCCTGTCGAACCGACTGTTCAGGCGGTCCAGCCGGCTGTCGACAGACCAACGCCGATAAGCGCGCCTGATTCGGCCGGGCAAATTCACCAGGTTCTCCAGCATTGCGCGACAAGGTGCTAGCAGACGAGGCGAATCGTCACGGTGGAACGCGGGGTACCGCCCAGCCAGACATAGCTCAAGATCATGGGGTTGCGGCAGGCCCCGTACGCACCGCCATGCCGTTCGTGGCGAACCGGATGCCGCCGGTGACAGCCGCCTGTCCATCTTCCAGGTCACCCGTCACGAAGACCTCATCGTCCATGCGCTGCAGAACATCAACGGGCACGATGCCAATGGTGCCATCGATGCCCACCGTCCAGATCTCGTTATCGGCCTGGAGCGCGGCGCGGCGTATCCTGAAATAGCTTTCAGGCACGATCCCGTCTATCGCCACTTCCACGAACTTGCCCACCAGGAGTGGCGGGTTGGAGACGGAGCTGCCCACGAACCCCACGGGAGTCCCCGCCGAGAGCGGATCCGGCACCCGCACGATAACATCGATGGTCCGCGTCTCGACATCAACGGCTGCATTGGCCCGGTCCACGTAACCCTGCCAGGCGTAACGAACCTCGCCATACTCGGCAAACACCCGGACCCCTGTAGGCGTCTCCGCGTCCGCGCCCGACTCCCAGAGTCGGGGAATCAGCGCGGCGGTCGCGTCAGACAGGGAGACCACCACTTCCACCGCATCCGACGAGAACAGTCTCCCGACCGGTTGCCCCGCCGTCAGCAACTGCCCCATGTTCACGGATTCGTCGCGCACAATGCCATCGAACGGCGCGGTGACCCGGGTACGGGAAAATTCCAGCGAGGCTTGCGCCAGGGTGGCCTCTTCCCGCTTCACCGCAGCCTCCGCTGCTTCCAACTGAGGAATGCGCAGTGCCAACGGACTGGGCTCGGCCGCAGCCTCGTCGGGGAGCCTTTCGGCAATGCGCGCGTGCTCGGCGCGGGCGATCGCCGCGTCCTCGCGCGCTTCAAGCAACGCTACCCGCCGCGCCGCCAGAGCAGCCTCGGCCGCCCGCACACGGTATTCGTAGTCCGCCTCCTCGATGCGGAACAGGGTCTGACCTTTCTCGACCGGAAGACCGCTGCGGAAACCGGGGTCTACCCAAACGACCCGGCCGCCAACCTGGGGGGCGATATCGACTTCGACGCTAGGCCGCACCGACCCCGCGCCATACACCGGGATAGGCCCGGCCCCAGCGACGACATTTGCGACGTCCGCATAGGGCAACCGGGATGGCGGCGACCGGGTTGAAGGCTCCGGCGCGAGTGACACGAGCAATGTAGCCACGCCGACGGACCCAAAAACCAGGGCGGCGGCGATCAGATAGCCTGTGCGCCTAGGCATCTCATTGCCTCCTGGTGTGCTTCAGCTACGCGCTGGCGTGCGGCGATCATCCTCTACTATCGACTCGGCCGCGCGCCAACAGCCGACTCCTGTTCCGTAGGTGGCCGTCCGAATGTACCAGAGAGCCCTCTGAGTCGCATGGAGTTGCCGCTCACGATGATCGCGCCGTTGGACGCAACCGATCAAGGTCCGCTGGAGAGCCGCGCCTGTACGGTGGCCGCCTGGCGCGATCCTTCCCGCGCGACAGCCTGTACCATACCGGTGAATGACACTTGCGACCGGACGATGACGCGAACCGCCGCTGCAGCGCTGGTCGAGACCCTCGAGAACCAGGGTGTCGACCGCCTCTTCTGCGTGCCCGGAGAAAGTTACCTCGACGTGCTCGACGCCTTGCGAGACTCGTCCATTGAGACGGTGGTCGCCCGGCACGAGGGCGCCGCGGCGATGATGGCGGAGGCGGACGGTAAGCTGACCGGCCGCCCCGGCATCGTATTCGTCACCCGCGGCCCCGGGGCGACGAACGCGAGTTCAGGCGTTCATGTCGCACACCAGGATTCCACGCCTCTCATCCTGTTCGCCGGCCAGGTAGCGCGGAATGCGACGGGACGAGACGCCTTCCAGGAACTTGACTTCCCAGCATTCTTCGGCGGCATGGCGAAATCCGTCGTCGAGGTGACAGACGCCGAACAAATCCCCCGCGAGGTCGCGGGCGCCTTTCGCATGGCCCTGTCGGACCGGCCAGGCCCCACCGTGATCTCGCTGCCGGAAGACATGCTGGGCGATGCCTGCACCGCACCCTCCCCGGCTCGCGTGGAGGTCAAGGACGATCCGCCGAAGGACACCCTGATGCGGGCGTTCGATGCCCGTCTTGAGGCCGCCAGGCGGCCCCTGGTAGTGGTCGGCGGCTCCCTCTGGCGCGCTCGGGATACCGCGGCGCTCGCGGTCTTCGCCGAAACAGCCGGCGTGCCCGTGGCGTGCGTGTTCCGGCGCCAGCAGCTATTCGACCACGCGCATCCCCGTTACGCGGGAGACATCGGCATCGGTCTCAACCCGGCATTGCGCCGCGCCGTGGAGAAAACCGATCTGCTGGTTCTCCTGGGCACGCGGTTTTCGGAAATACCCAGCCAGTCGTACACCCTTCCCTGCCCCGGAACTCCCGTGGTCCACGTCCACCCGGACAGCCGGGAACTGCAGCGCGTGCACACGGCCGAACTCGCGATACAGGCGCGTCCCGGGGCCTTCATTGCCGCATCGGGCGCGCGCGGCAGACGTACAGCCTACATCGGAGCGCTGCATGCGAACTACCTTGACTGGTCGAAGCTCCCGCACCCGTCCCCAGGAGCACTGACGATGGGGCAGGTCATGGCCACGCTACGGAATCTCGACGACCCGGAAATGATCGTGACCAACGGCGCTGGCAACTACTCGGCATGGATTCACCGGTTCCACCGTTTCCGCCGGTTCGGCACGCAGGTGGCGTCCACCTCCGGCTCCATGGGCTATGGGCTTCCGGCGGCCATCGCAGCCAAGCTGCGCCGCCCCGAATGCACGGTGGTCTGCTTCGCCGGCGACGGCTGCTTCCAGATGACCGGGCAGGAACTCGCAACGGCGGCACAGCACGATGCGCACGTCATCGTCCTGGTTGCCGACAACGGCATGTACGGCACCATCCGGGCGCACCAGGAACGGGCGTTCCCGGGACGGGTTCACGCCACATCGCTTGCCAATCCCGATTTCGCCGCGCTGGCGCGCGCCTGCGGCGCCTACGGCGAACGAGTCGAGCACGATTGCGACTTCCCTGCCGCGTTCGCGCGGGCGCGAGAAGCCCGCGCTCCCGCGCTGCTGCACCTGGCAATCGATCCAGAGGCCATTACGCCCGCAGCCACTCTTTCCGGTCTGCGCGACGTTTAGCCGAAACTTCCATGGTCGACGAGCGGGGCCGGGTCGGAGCCTTCAGCCGGGGAGCGCGAGGGGATACCCCTCGCAAGAAAGGAGCCTTCAGCCGGGGAGCGCGAGGGGATACCCCTCGCAAGAAAACACCCGGCGCCGATAGGCGACGGTCGTGGGGCACTTGAGGTGTGCAGCGACCCGCCCAGGACCACGCATCACGGCAGGCAATTTGAGAGATATCGCACGGGCACAAGTGGTATTGTCCGGTGGCAAGCCGCATTCGCTTCAGGCAAGGTCGGGTTCCGGTACTCGGGCAGTTCGTCATGCACCCACGCAAGAACAGTCATGCCATGCCAAATTGGCTCGACGGCAAGACCATCGCCGTGCTCACCACCATGCTCACGATCACGCTGACGCTCGGCACGATGATGCAAACGGCCCATTCGCGCCTCGGCAACGACATCCTGAGTGTGCGTACGGATCTCAGCGGCGACATCCAGAACTTGCGCGCAGAACTCAGCGGCGGCATCCAGAACTTGCGCACGGAACTGGGCAATGACATCAACCGACTCGATGATCGCGTCAACAGGCTCGACGACCGCCTGCGCTCGGTGGAAGTGGGAATTGCGACTATCCAGACCACCATGGCCGGCTCAGACACCCGATTGCGGGTAGTGGAACAGCACGCGCGCCATACGGACGAAATGCCCGGTCCCGATCAGAACGGCGGCTGACGACGGCGGTCCGCATACCCCCGCTTCGTCCGGCACTCGCAGGTTTGCCGGATCCAACGTCCTTCCCGCCCCTCAGGTCACCAGGTCATCGTCCAGGTGATCCACTCGATTCAGGTAGCGGACCACCAGGCGGTCCCCTTCGAAGTCGAGGCGGCTGATTGCAGTATTGTGGCTACTCAATCGGCAGCCCGGCACGTGAGTGCCGAACACGAGGTGCTGGACGAGCAGGTTGAGAAAGGTCCCATGGCTGACCATGGCTATGCGACCCGCCGCGCGCGGCATCAGGTCCCGAATGTCGCACGCCACTCGCGCTGCCCTGGCGACAAGCTGCTCCCTCAGTTCGAACGTCCCGTTCCACCAGCCGTCGCCAGTGACGGCGTCGGGAATGTCGAATCCCGGGAACCGCGTCTCCATCTCGGCCCGGGTCAAGCCACCATGGCCCACCCGGCCGCGCCCATCCTCCCGATCGAGCCAGACGCCGCCGCCTTCATGGGTGTCCACCCAGACTTGCGGAGACAGACCCAGTGCCTCGCCGATGGGCAGGGCGGTCTGCAGTGCCCGCAGCATCGGGCTGCAGATGAGCCTGCCGATCCGGTAGCCGCCCTCCCCAATGAACCCGTCCCGGACATCCGTCCTGTCCGCCTCGCGGGTCAGATGCGACGCCACCCTAACGGCCTGCACCTGGCCGGTGTGCGTCAGCCCGGGATCCGCCGTTCTCGGACTCTCGCCGGCGCGCGCATTGTTTTCCGACTGGCCGTGCCGAATCAGATAGAGTTGCGGCATTCTTCCCAAATCCCAGGTCTTCGGACGCCAGAGGATGATCGGCGGTCTACTGCGTGAAGCGCAAGTCAACGAAACTGCAGACAGGACAATGACCAACCGCACCAGGAAGTACCCCGCCGCCGGCGCCATCCGGACGACTGCGATCCTGGCCCTGGCGGCGTCCTCTGCTGCTGCTGCTGCTGCTGCGGAAGCAGACGAGACCCGGGTCCAGGATACTTCGGGCGCCATCGAGGAGATCGTGGTGGTCGGCGATCTGGGCAGCCTCCCTGGGGAAGCGGTGAAGACCGTCTTCGGCTTCGACAAGTCGCTCCTGGAGACGCCGAGGTCCGTTTCGACGGTCAGTTCGGAAATGATGGACCGCTTCGACATGCGGGACATCGACGAGTTGATCGCGCTGGCACCCGGCAGTTTCACGCAGTCCTTCTTCGGTGTCGCCGGGTCACTCGACATCCGCGGCACGCCCGGGGAGACCTACTTCCGGGGCGTCCGCCGGCTCGACAATCCCGGCAACTATCCGACTCCCATCGGCGCGTCGGACCGGGTCGACATCGTACGCGGTCCCGCCTCACCCATCTACGGACCCGCCAAGATCGGCGGCTACCTCAACTTCAACCCCAAATCCGCCAGGATCGAGGAAACGGGTGAGCTCATCGACCGCAGGACCGGGGCGGTCAGCGTGGATCTCGGGAGTTGGGACAAGCGAACCTTGAGCGCCGAGATCGGCGGCGCGGATCCGTTCGGAGGACGTCATTTCGGCTACTACTTCTACGCGGAAACCGAAGACTCGGGCAGCCACTACGATGACACCGGCACGCGCCAGACGCTGCTGCAGGCATCTTTCGATACCGACCTGGCCGAACGCTGGCACGTCGAGTTCGGCGGCATGTACCACGACCACCTGGGCAACCAGGTCGGCGGCTGGAACCGGCTGACGCAGGAACTCATCGACCACGGGATCTACGTCACCGGCCATCCCCCGCCGCTCGATGCCGACGGCGACGACCGCATTTCGCACCAGGAATTCGACATCGACAACGACGGCTTTACGGACCTGAACCCCTTTGCCCCCGGCCTGATCCCCGGCGACACCGGCACCCTGCGGCATCCCGGTCCTTTCTCCGGGACCTGCGCCATCGGAGACACCGCCGTGTTCGGTTGCCGCCCCGACCTTCTGCGCCTGGTGCACCCCGGCACCGCACAGCTCCAGCCCAACCAGGTCCTCGTCGACCCCGATGATCTCCTCGACAGCCAGGTCCTCACTCTCTACTTCGATGCCATCCTGTTCGCGGAGAATGGCTGGGAGTGGAAGAACCAGTTGTTCTTCGAGTCCGCCGATACCCTGGCGGAGTCCGCCTACGGATTCTCCCAGTTTCACGACACGTGGGTGCTGGAAGAAAAGCTCGTCGTGTCCAACAGCTTTCAGGCCGGTGGCGCAGAGGCCTCGATGCAGATCTCTCCATCGGTTCGCTACACGGACTTCGACCACGCCGACGACTACACGAACGAGCACTTCGACCGCCGGGACCTCACGCAGCCCGCCGGGCCACTCGACAGGCGGCTGCTCGCCACGCGTATCGACGACGACTATACCGAGTACTACATCGGCGACTACCTCGATCTCGGATTCGCCGTGCTGGCCAACGCCGACTGGAGCAATGGCGTAAACCTGCTCGCCGGCGCGCGTTACGACGTCATCGACATGGAAAGCCGCCAACCGGTCGACAAGCTCCTGCTGCCCAGCTCGAACAACTTCTGCCCGCCGCCCGGTGACTGTGTTCGATGGCAGGCGGCCGACGAGGTGGGCGGTCTTTCCTGGACCGTGAGCGTGAGCTACGAGAGTCCCCTGGGTCTACGCCCCTACGCCACCTTCTCCGCCCAGTCCACCGTGATCGCCGGACAGGGATCCGAAATCACCACCGCGAACATCGCCGACGGCACCGCCTTCGATGTCTCCGAACTGCGGGAACTGGGTCTGAAAGGAAGCCTGCTGAACGATTCCCTGTACTTCGCGATGGCCATGTACGAACAGCGTCGCACGGACTTTTCGGCGCAGTCCATCGTCACCAACCAGGCCACCGACACGCGGGGCGCCGAGTTGGAAGCCAGGTGGGTGTTGACCGAACGACTGGTGACGACCCTCGGATACTCGAACATCGAGGTGGTCAACCTCAATACGCGGGAAACGGGTTCCCGCTTCAGCTTCGTGGGGGCGGACGACGTCCCCGGCGTCGCACCCGAGGCCTTTTACGGCGGCACGCTGGGAGGGATCCTCGTTCGTCCGGGCCCGCAGGGCGCACGGCGCGCCGGCATACCGGAGAACATCTGGTCGCTGACCGCCACCTACGACTTCGGCAACGGGTTCGCCGTCAGTGCCAGCGCGGTCGACGCGGAAGCAGTGCACTCCAGTTTCTCCAACTCGGTCACGCTACCGGGTTACACGCTACTGAACGTCGGCGCGGTGTTCGAAACGGGCCACTGGTCATTCAGCACGACTGTCAAGAACCTCACCGACGAGCGGTACTTCCGCTCGAACTTCCCCAACCTCTTCGGCGGAGTCATCGTCCTGCCGGAGTTGCCGCGCCATTTCCAGGCGCGAATCCGTTACAGGTGGTAAGAGGGTCTCCGGCGCCTTTCAGTTGCCCATGATCGCGTCGTCCAGCTCCCCGGCCCGCAGGTAGGCTTCCCGACCGCGCAGCCGCGCCCAGTAGTCGACGAAGACAGGCCGTTTCTCGAGCATCCCGGTCATGTCCATGCCCCATTGGACATGGGATCCCACGTAGACATCGGCGGCCGAGAACCGTTCGCCGGCGACGTAGTCGGTATTCGTCAACGCATGCGCAAGCGTGTCGACCACGTTCTGCGCCTTGCCGTATCCCACCATCGCTTCCTGTTCCGCCGATGGCAAGGCTTTCAGCATTCGATCGGTGGTTGCCGCCTCGAACGGACCCGCGGCGAAAAAGAGCCACCGGTAGTAGGCGCCACGCGCATTCGCCGGGGGCGCCAAGCCCGCCTCGGGGAACGCATCGGCCAGATACGCGCAGATCGCGGCGCACTCCGTAACGACCACGTCTCCGTGGCGAATCGCGGGCACCTTGCCCATCGGATTGATCGCCAGGTAGTCGTCCGATTTCATCTCGGGACCGTACTGGACGACCTGCGTGCGGTAGGGGGCTCCCGCCTCCTCGAGCATCCAGCGCACGATGCGCCCCCGTGACATCGGGTTGGTGTAGAAGACCAGTTCTTTCGCCATGGACTGAAGCCTCCGTCGTTGTAGGATGCCCGCCAATCGCGGTCCCCCGATTCTGCGGTTCGGGGTGGCGGTGGACAAGGCGCCCCGGAGCCGGGTCCCGGGAACGGTAACATAGCGGTCGCCTGGCAGGGATTCCCGACGGGTTTCCGGCATTCCGAAGGCCGACAGAGCACAGGAACGAAGCGTATGGCAACTGTGGAAACGATCGCGCACGACGGCTGGGCCGAGCTGGTCCTCAACCGGCCCGAGCGGCGCAATGCGATCAACGGGGACCTCGGCATGGCGCTGGCCGGGGCGCTGCGCGCGCTTGACACCGACGACGACGTGCGCGCCATCCTGCTCCGGGGCGCCGAAGGCTCGTTCTGCTCCGGCCTTGACCTGAAGGACTTCAGGGCCGATCCGCCGCCCGAGTGGCTGCCGAAGTTCAATGTCATCTGGCGCGCCGTGCATACTGCGCTGTACGACTGCCGAAAGCCGATCGTCGCCGCCCTCGAACGATTTGCCATCAACGGCGGCGCGGCGCTGGCGCTGGCGGCGGATCTGCTGTTGGCGGGAGAGACCGCGTTCCTCCAGGTTGGCGAGGTGCGGCTGGGAATGCGGGCGCCGTTCAACATCGCCTGGCTGCGCCTGCGCCACCCCGAGTCGGTGGCGGCGAGACTGGCGCTGACCGGACGGCGGTTCACGGGGCCGGAACTGACGGGCATGGGCGTCGCCCACGCCTGTGTTCCCGATGCGGAAGTCCTCGTTCGCGCTCAGGAAATGGCCAACGAACTGGCCTCGTATCCGGCGGGGGCGGTCATGGGCGCCAAGGCGGCGATACGCGCGTACAACGACACGTCGGCCAGCGCGTGGTTCGACAAGGCTGCCGCTACGGGTCCCGTTACGGATCCCCTGTCTCCGCGCGCCGCGGGAAGATGCGAATAACCGCCCAGGCCGAGTGAACGGAACCTCGGCCCGGGGAACCTCAAGCGTTCCCTACCATGAGCGGCTCGCCGTGATGCCGAACCTTCGCGGCTCCCCGAGTTGCGTGAAACCCCGGTCGGTGTAGCCGTCCCGCGGATCGTTGCCGAAGAAGAAGCCGCGCACCAGGTAGTCCTCGTCGGCGAGATTGCGCGCCCAGGCTGTCACGGACCAGTCACTGCCCCGATAGCCGATGCTCGCGTTCAGCAGCCGGTACGGATCCGACTTCTCGCTGTGACTGTCGGAAAAGTAGAACTCGTCGCGCCCATCCACTCCGACTTGCGCGAAATACCCCTGGCCGAATGCGAAATTGGCCCCGACGCTGAACTGGTACCCCGGCGCGTGGGCCTGCTCCCGGCCGTCGAGGTCCATCCCCTCCCCGTTGATGTAGTCCTCGTACTCCGACCGGAGAAGGCCGACGCGGGCGTACAGCGAGACTGCGTCCGAGGGCGTGAACTCCACGTCGAGTTCCGCGCCGCTGTTCGTGCCCTGGGCCGCGTTGCCGACGAAGTCGATGAACTCGGTGCTGCCGTCATCGTGAAAGATCACGATGGAGCTGTCGATCTGCACGTCGTCCCGCTGCATGCGGAAGACCGAGCCCCGGAAACTCAGGCGCCCGTCCACCGCCCGCGCCTTGAGCCCCGCCTCGAAGTTCCACAGCACCTCCGGATCGTACTCCCGGAGATCGGCGCGCAATGTGCCGTCGATGTTGAAGCCACCTGCCTTGTAGCCACGGGAAACAGAGCCGTAACCGACGACTCCTGGCGCGAGCTCCCGGTCATAGGACACACGACCGCCGACAAGACTGTCCTCCGGCGCGGAGCTGACATTGGCGCTGTCGTCATAGGTGGCCGAATGCCGCTCAAGCCGGAGACCTACCGTCAGGGTCGAGCAGGCATCCAGCGCCGTCTCCGTCTGGCCGAACAAGGCAAACCTGTCCATGCCGTAGTCGCTTGTGAAGTCCGAGTCGATGAAGGTGGACTGCCGTGTCAGCGCCACGTCCTGGCGCAACGTATACGCGCCGACGGTCCATGCCGTCGCACCACGCAACAGTTCCCCGCCATCCTTCGAGACAAGACGAACCTCCGCCGTCAGGGTGTTCCGCTCGCGCAGGTAGCTGTCGGTGCCGGAATAGCCCCAGGGATGGAACCCGACATAAACCCAGTCGGCGTCATAGCCGTACGCCATGTCCGAACTGGCCGCACCGACATGGGCCTCGACCGTAAACGCCGGATTGTCATGCCACTTGATACCGGCGGATCCGTAGAGCGTCTCCTGTGTGTCGTAGCCCGGTTCGTCGGCCAGGGTGGTGCGTATATTGTCGAGCGAGAACGCGTCATAGCCATTGTTGGCGTCGATGTAGCCGGCGGAGATGTCGACCGTCGAGGATCCGCCAGCATCCCAGGAGAGCTTGCCCCGGAGCAGCTTCTCATCCGTGTTGTCGGTGTCGTCGACACCAAGGTGGTCGTTCTCGATAAACCCGTTCGCCCGGTCCACGCGCGCCGCCAGCCTGCCGCGCGCGTCTTCGGCAAGCGGTCCCGATATGACCGCACCCGCGCCAAGCGAGCCGTAGTTGCCCGCGAACAGTTCCACTTCGCCTTCGTTCGTATCGGTCGGCGACCGCGACACCACGTTCACCAGTCCGGCCAGCGCGTTGGCCCCATAGCGCGTGCCCTGCGGCCCGCGCAGCACTTCGACCTGCTCGACATCGAAAAGCATCGCCACCGTACCGATACCGGACAGGTCCACGCCGTCCACCACCAGCCCGACGGACGAATTGAGCGGCTCGCTGAACTGCCCGCGCTCGCCGATACCGCGAATCTGCAGAAAGCGCGCCCGGGACGCCCCCTTCGCGTAGTTCAGGTTCGGGATCATGTTGAGGATTTCCTCCAGGTGCGTCGCGCCGCGCCGCGCGATGGCTTCGGCGGGCACGACGCCGATACTCGACGGCACCTGGTAGAGCTCATCGCCGCGGAACGTAGCGGTGACGACGATCTCTTCGATCTCAAGCGCCTCTTCCGCCGCCTCGCCCTCCTGCGCGAGCAGGGCCGGACCGGCAAGGGTCAGCGCCAGTGCGAGCGTGATGGGGAATCTCGTCATCTCATCCTCCTCTTGGGCGGGAGGGAGATGCTTCCGATATGGGCGCCCTATCCCTCCGCCGGTATTGTCCGGATCAGGTTCAAAGGGTCCGCGGATCGCATCCGCGTCTCAGGCTCGAGGCCACCCCTTGGGTCCGCGGCTATTGTAGCAGGCATGCCGAACCGGTGTGGATGTCCCGCTGATCACTTGCCAACGCTACCCCGTCATGTTCCGCTGTATCCATGTTCCCGCTTCGAGACGAGAATCCCACCGTCCGCAAACCCGTCGCGACCATGGTGCTCATCGGGGCAAATGCGGTCTGCTGGATGCTGCTGCAGGGGTTCGGCACGGATCCGAGCCTGGCGGAGAGCTTGTGCTACTACGCCCTGATCCCGGGCGACCTGTTCGGCAACGTACTCCCGGGCGAAACCATCCGCGTATCCGAAACCCGCGCATGCGTACTCGACGGGACGGCGAATCCGTCCACCCTGCTCACGTCGATGTTCATGCACGGCGGCTGGTTCCACATCCTCGGCAACATGTGGTTTCTATGGGTCTTCGGCGACAACGTCGAAGACGCCATGGGCCCGTTTCGCTTCGTCGCCTTCTACGTTCTATGCGGCCTTGCGGCAGCGTTCGCGCAGATCGCTACGGACCCCTCGAGTCCGGTGCCGATGGTCGGAGCGTCCGGCGCCATCGGCGGGGTCATGGGCGCATACGCCCTGCTCTACCCGCGGGCCCACGTGCACACGTTCGTGTTCCTCGGGTTCTACATGACCACGATCGCGGTGCCCGCCGTGTTCATGCTCGGCTACTGGTTCCTGATCCAGCTCGTGAGCGGACTGCCGACGCTCGGACAGAGCGGCGGCGGCGTGGCCTTCTGGGCACACATCGGCGGTTTCGCCGCCGGATTGGCTCTCGTTCTGCTCTTTCGGCGTCCCGAGTACGTCGCCGCCCACCGCGCACAGGCCGAGCGGCGCGTGTCCAGGCATCGGTGGATGTAGTGCCTCACGGGTTCTGTTCGCCTCACCGTCAGTGTCGTGTCAAGCGAACTACAAACTGATGAGTGGTTGATCAATCCCGCTCCGCTAACCGTCCTGCACTCGGACCGGCAGCGATGGGCCGCACGACACGGAAGCCCACGAAGGTGAGTCTATCGGTGTCGCGGAACGCCCCTCGGTACGCAGGGCGAAGCGTACGCGACCCGCTAAGGTACGCTCCGCTCCGTCCTACACGGTATCGGCAGTCGCCTGCGGTCCATGGCCCACCGTCCGTCGGCGCACGCCTGTAGTTCTTGTTCCAGCAATCCTCCGTCCACTCATACACGTTGCCGATGATGTCGTGCACACCGAAGTCGTTGGATCGATAGCTGCCCACCGGGGCAGTGAAGAAATGCCAGTCTTCGCACGAAGCAACGAACCCGGAGACGGCGTCCGCAAACTCGGACACGGCATACGCCTGGTGGGCGATGAGCTCGTCCGCAAGTGACAGGTCGGCTCCATTCACATATGCACACTGGCGCGCCCAGGAAGCACGTCCGGAACGCGCGTCCTCGGACCTCAGCCAGGGACGGGGTGCGGTCGATCCGGCGCGAGCCACGTATTCCCACTCCGCTTCGCTGGGCAGACGGTACGTCTTCCCGGTCCTCCGGGACAGCCACTGCGTATAGGCCCTGGCATCGTGCCAATCCACGCATACCACCGGGTGCGATCCGTGCTGGCGGAAACCCGGGCTGCGCCACCCGTCTACGCCGACGGTTGCGCGCCGACCGAAGAACGCCAACTCGCAGATGCCCCCTGTCGTGTGCTGCGCTTCGCTGACGAATCGGGCGAACTCGGACCGAGTCACCTCGTACACGCCGACCGCAAGCCCATCCGCAATCTTCACGTCACGGACCGGGCCTTCTTCCTTGTAGCGCCCCTTTTCACGGCGGCGGGATCCCATCTCGAACGACCCTTCCGGCACGACGACCATTTCGGGACAGCCCGGGCAGTCACGAAACCGCTCGCCGATCCCGCGTCCGGTTTCGCGCGTCCCTTTAACGTCCCCGCTCGCGACGACATCGGGCGCGTCCGTCCGCATCGACCGAACCACACGGAATCCCACGTCTGCCACGCGGTCGCCCTTCGGGAGGAATTTGCGCAATGCCGATCGGGCGGGATGCAGGGAATCTTCGTAGGACCCACCCCTCACGGCGCGCGCGGAGCACTGCCCGCCTTGCCACGCGCTGCCGTCGCTCGGTGCGTTTCGATAGCTCTTGTTCGCGCAGTCGGCGGTCCACTCCCATGCATTGCCCAACATGTCGTAAAGGCCGAAACCGTTCGGCTCGAAGCTGCCGACCGTCGACGAATGCCGGTAGTCGTCCCGGCAGGCGAGGAGGTCTGTCGACTCCCCGGACACCTGCGCCTTCATCTCCGCGCCCAAGTCCGGTGGGCCATTCATGTGGTGGCACGCATCGGGGCTCGCGTCACCCCAATAGGTCGCGGTGTCGGTCCCGGCCCGAACCGCGTATTCCCATTCAGCCTCGCTTGGCAGTCGGTAGCTCTCTCCGGTTTCCCCCGACAGCCAATGCGCGTACGCGCGAGCATCGTCCCAACTCACGCACACCACGGGATGCCGCCCGTCCTGATTGAACCCAGGGTTCCGCCAACCCCTTCCCGCCCGGTTGATCGCGCCGATTCCGATATGTAATTTCTGCGACATTGACTCGGGAACCGTGTCGATAAGTTCCGAGAAAGACATGTCGAACGTCCAGCACGAGTCGCTCGTCGAGTGGCGGGTTTCGGCCGCGAAATGCGCGAACTCCGCTACCGTAACCTCATGCGAGCTCATCGCAACCGGCACCCCGATGGCGACGCGGTGACGCGGCCCTTCCGATTCCTTGCGACCTTCCTCGGTCGCGGGCGATCCCATTTCGAACGCACCGGAGGGAAGTACGGTCATTTCAGGACACTTCGGGCAATCCCTGAAGCGGTCGCCGACCTGCCGAGGCCGCGCCCGGAGATCCGTCCCGCCGAGCCGTTCGAGCAATCGGCGGTTGAGCTCATCATCAGGATTCTTGGCAGCTCGTTCCCGCGTCTCGCGTTGCAGCCACGGCCAGCGCATCACGTTGAGCTCATCATCAGGATTCTTGGCAGCTCGTTCCCTTGGTCCTTCTCGAGGCGCCTTTTCAAGGGACTCTGCGAACGCGCCGGATTCCAGATGCTCGTCGAGTTTCGCTTGCAGCAATGCTGCTATCTCCCCATGCTCCTTCCCGTTGCCAGCACTGGCGGCGGCAAGGGCCACCATCCCAAGCAACGTGGTAGGTTCGTAGGCGCCCTCTTCCACCAGCCTGCGTACTTCGGGCAAGTCACCCTCCCGGGCAGCCGCCAGCAACTGCAATGCCGGTGACGCTTCCTCGGCTGGCGCGGCGGATGTCCACATGGCCGAACACGCAATGACAGCAAGCAAAGTGAAACGCTTGGCATGTGCCAGTAGTCGGCTTCCGTTCATCCTGGTCCCCCGGGACGGTGGCTCATTGCCAGGATGTTTCGAGAGCAGTTCATCAAGGATCATGGCGTCGACGCCATGTCGTCCCGCCGAAATCTCAACCGAACGAACCTGATGTTCGGCATCGACACGTCGAGCGTCCCGCGCTCGAGCGTCTCGCGATCGAGTGTCACGGTGGTTCGACCGTAGAGATCGTCGTCGAAGACATCGTTGTCCCAGACCGAAACGGTGATCCTGTCTCCGGGATGCACCCTGATGACATCCTGATCCCCGAAATCGACGATGAGACGGTCTGTTTCGATCTGCCGGGAGGCACCGTAAATCAACCGCTTCAGGTTCATCACTTCCTTCTCCGTGGCCCCAATCTCCATGGCCAACGCCAACACTTCCTCCTCGTAATATTCGAGGAGCCGCAGTTGCATTTCTGTCAGGAGTGGGACGGGGACCCGTTCGCTCTCGCGCTTCCGCCACTGAAGCAGTTCCAGTTCCGGGCATTTCGCGCACGCCTGGCAGGTGTCGAAGTTGTTCCCGCCGGGGCAGCCGCCGCAAACGGCCCTCGACTTCGCGCAGATATCCCCCACCTCCTCCAACAGCGCGCTCAACCGTTCCGCCTGTTCTCCGGTCAGCGGCTTGACGCTTTGCCTCGCGCTCTCCTGCCGTTGTTTGCGAAGTTCGTCTCGCGCCGACGTCACTTTTCGCCGTCGCTCTTCCCGACTTTCATTCGCAATTTCGAGCCGCCGAATCTGGCGGCTCACCTCGGGGTCCGGCCGCGAGACACGGACGACCAGGTCGGGCGCTGGCGACCATGTGTCGTCCGTATTGACATCGTGCAGGATTTCCATTTCGCCCACCGAGAGCACATAGGTTTCGCCTTCCCAAGCGTCGTCCGGGCTCGGAGCCGCTTCAACGGTCGAATCTCGAACGGTGCCGGCGCTCTCTGCGGCTATCCGCTCCACCGCCGCTTCGACCGCTGGCCGATGGACGGTGCCGTCCGCCTGACCCTGTCGGACTCCCCCGTTGCGGTCCTGTGCCAAGACAGCGCAAGCCCAAACGATGGCCAGACCCAGGAAACTGATTGCTGCCCTCCTCGTCAAGCTCGTCCCCTCAGACCCTCAGACCGCCTGTTCCACGCCTCGCATTGTAGTGCACTTCCAACTGGTGCCCTCTGAATCTTGAATCCCTGAATCCATTGGGCACAGTCAGTCCGGCGGACTCGGATCCACATCGGAGATCGTCCAGGTGTTGCCGCTCCTGGTTGCCACCAGGGTGTAGCGCTGTCCGTTGAGACTGAGGTTGCGATGGTTGATGTTGCCGCCCTGGCACAGGAGTATGCCGCCGGCCTGGATGCATCCCTGACCGGAGGAACTCACGTAGAAGTCGATGTTGGTACTGTAAATGTCGCAACGATCGTCCGGGTCCAGGGTGTCTTCGGCACGGCAATAGGAATCCGTGCCCCCGCCGCCGTCCGAGACGGAAACGCGAACGCCCGACGAACAGTTGTTTCCGGTGTTTGACTCGCCGCTCACGGAATCCACGCAGCCGCCGTAGTAGTACGTGCCCGCCTCTGACGGAACTGTCAATGTGATCGACTCGGGACTGGTGGATGACGGCGCGAGCCTCGATACCGGGTCCGTTCCCACCCGCATGTCGTTGTTGCTGATCATCGAGTCGCCGGACCGGTACCAGCGCAGCACGGTGGCCGCCGAGTCCGCGTCGCCCCGGTTGCGCACCGTCGCGCGCACGACGATGCGATCTCCTGCGTCGGGATTGGCGTCGTCGACGGAGGGCCTGTCCACCACCAGATCCGGTGCGCCCGTGCCGCCTCCCGAACCCACGGTCACGCGCACACCGGTCGAACAGTTGTTGTCCGTGTCCGATTCGCCCTCGACCGAGTCCACGCACGCGCCGTAGTAGTACGTTCCGCTCGACGACGGCGCGGTGAGCCCGATGCTCTCGGCACTCGACTCCGAGGCCAGGAGACCGTCCACCGCGTCGGTTCCGACCTCGGTGTCGCTCGTGCCGATGGTCGCATCGGAAGAGCGGTAGTATTGTAGCGTCGTCGCCTCCGCCGCGGCCGCCCCCTGGTTCCGAACTGTCGTCGACAAGGTGAACGACGCTCCCGCCTGCAGGTCTTCATCGCTCGCGGACGGCGAGTCCACGACCAGGTCTGGATGGTCCCTGCGCACGACGACGCCCCGATCCACCAGGGTGGAGATATCGTCGCTGATGGATTGTGCGTCGAGCGGGTTCTCCCGGAGATCGACGTAGTCGCCAGCTCCGAAATCGGCGTTGGCGACAAGCGGCGCGACGTCCGCGACTTCGTTGTCCCTGAGCCAGAGCCAGGAGAGCCGGCGCAAGTCCGACAGCGGCGAGAGGTCGGACACGTCGTTGCCGATCAGGTTCAGCTGTGTCAGGCCCGCCAGACCCGCTACTGGCGAGAGGTCCTCGATGGCGTTATCTGGCGCCGACAGGACGTACAGGTTGGACAAGCCGACCACCGGCGAGAGGTTGTCGATCCCGTTGTCCGACACCCACAGCTCTTCCAGCGTCCCGAGTGTCGACAGCGGCCGGAGGTCGGCAATGCTGTTCCCGCTGGCGAACAGGTACCGCAGTCGCGTCAGGGCAGCGAGGGCCTGGATGTCGGTTATCCCGTTCTCGTATAGCCAGAGATGGGTAAGACGACTCAGTTGGGCCAAGTCCGGGAGTTCCTCGATGGCATTGCGACCAAGCGAGAGAAGCCGCAGGTTGGCCAGACTCCGGAGCGGCGAGATATCGACGAGGCTGTTCTGCGACAGGTACAGGGCTACAAGGCCGGCCAGATCCGACAGCGGCGACAGGTCGGTGATCTCGTTTGCACTCAGGTACAACGTGTCAAGTCGCCCCAACGCCGCGAGCGGCGAAATGTCTTCGATGGCGTTAATGGCGAGATTCAGGATCCTCAGCGCAGTGAGGCCCGAAAGCGGCGAGAGGTCCGCGATGCGATTCGCGGCGAGACTCAACGCCTTGAGATCGACTGCGCCGGAGAGTGCCGGCGCGCGAGTTAGCCGGTTGACGTTGAGGTCGACGACGACAAGCTCAGCCAGACCCGCGAGGGGGGAGGCGTCCGCAATCCTGTTCGCCGCCAGGTCCAGGAGAGTCAGCCTCGACAGGTCGGCAAGCGCTGAAATGTCCCCGATCCCATTGCCGCCGAGGGACAGCAGCGTGAGTTCCGAAAGCGCCGACAACGGCGACAGGTCCGTGACCATGTTGCCGCCGAGGTCGAGGTGCGTCAGGTTGCCGAGGCCCGCCAGGGCCGAGATGTCCGCGACCCCGTTGCCGCCGAGGGACAACTGCCGAAGGCTGGCGAGGCCCGACAGCCAAGAGATATCCGAGACCTCGTTCTCCGAGAGGTACAGCGTTGTCAAGCGGTCCATTGCGGAGAGCGGCGAGACAAACTGGATCCGGTTGTTCCGCAGGTCCAGTATCCTGAGGCCGCGTAGATTCTCCAGCGCCCAGGTGCTTTCGACCCTGTTGTCGTTGAGGTAGAGATGCGTCAAGGCCTCAAGGCCACGGAGTGGCCCGATATTGCCGACTTCGTTGTCGCCGAGATCCAGCGCCCGCAGGTCGGTCAGACCCGCGAGCGGCCAGATATCCCGGACCAGGTTGTCCGCCAGGGAAAGCGATCGCAGCTTGGCAAGATCCCGGACCGGCGCGACATCGGCGACGAAGTTCTCATCCACCGAGAGGTGGGTCAATTCAGTCAGAGTTGCAAGTTCGGAAAGGTCGGGAATGTCGTTGCGATCAAGATTGAGCCGTTGCAGGGCTGTGGCGGAGCGCAGTCCCGAAAGGTCGACGATGCCTCGGCCGACGGCGTTGAGCGCGGTCAACCCCGCCATGTCCGCTGCGGTGACCGGGGCGTCCCGCGCCTTGCCCAGGCGCGCCGTGATCGCCGCGCGGAGCCCGGCGTCAGGAATCCAGACTTCGTCGTCCGATGAAGCCGAGAACGCGCCGACCCGACCGGGAACGGCGGTCGGACCCGTCCTCTCGGGTTGCGGACTCCCAAGGGGCGGCGCCGTCGGCCGGATCGCCGACAATTGGTCCGAGTAGTACGAATCGAAGATCGAGGGGAAGCACTCTTTCGCCTCCGCGTCCGGCAGGCCCGCCCCCGGTGCCCGCTGCTCGCGGCAGGCGGGCATGGCTGCGCCCCCCGACGGGCGCGCCGAGCCATCCCGGAACCCGAGCATGTCTGTTGCGGAGGTGTCCCCTAACCCTGACCGTTCGGCGCGTTGCGCAGCGAAATCCAGTCCGAAGGCTGTTGCTCGCCGGCGGTGTTCATCGAGCCATGCCTGCTCCCATCGGACACGGTCCGCAACGCTCTCCGGGTCGTCCCAAGCAGCCACCGCGTCTTTCGCATCTTCGCTCGCCCTCGCGCTGTGCGCCACTGTGGCGACCGCGAAGCACACGACGCATAGCGTTCCCCGCCCGATGGCCGGGAACAACCGCCCGCCGTCGTCAAGTCTTCGCTGGATACCGGTGAGTCCCGTATTCCGCCAAGCTGCAAACACGACGCACTCCTCGTCAGGACATAGCCGAAAAGTCTACAAACCGGTCCAACCTGTAGTGGCCGGGAAAACGCGTAGTCAGTCGTTGCTGCGGAGCGCTGATGCCTTCGCTGGAAACGGCCGGTCTGAAAGGGTGTACGTTCGCGAGCACCCCACCGGGCCGTCACCGGTCAGGATTCGCCGGAATCAATCCCTGTTCCCGCGCGCGCCGCACCACTTCGGCCCGATTGCTCGCACCGAACCTGGCGAAGAGCTTGCGAAGGTGATATCGCACGCCGTTCACGCTGAGCCCGACGGCGGCGGCAATCTCCTTGTCCCGGTGACCCTCCAGCCGCCGAAGCACCTGCCGTTCGCGCTCGGTGAGCGAAAGGCTCGAGCCATCGTGCACCCGGCCCATCGTTGCCAGAAACGAACGCGCCGTCTGCCGGTATGGCGAATTCACATTCAGGCGAAGGAACTTCCTCACCAATTCCGGGTCAATCTCGCGTTCCCGTGCCAACGACCGGGCGTAGTAGGGTGATTCGGCAAACAGTTCCAGGAACTCCGTCAGGAGGCGGGCGCCTGCCTCCGTGACCCCGGCTCGTCCTTCCAGCATGATCAATAACACCAGGGCGCGCATCTCGATCCTCCGGAAGCCCCGATCCGCGGCAACCGCCCGCAGTGCGCGGAGCAGGGTCCTGGCCTCGTCAAACCGCCCGCACATGATCAACAGACGCGCACGCGCCTCCGATACGGCCTCCATTTCCCTCCAGCTCTGGGCCGACAGATCCACGCAGGCGGCAGGCTCTTCCGGCAGCGTCTCCCGCCGCCAGGCGCGTTCGGCGTCTTCGATGCGCCCGGCGATCACGAGCACCGTTACCCGCAACGCCGCCAATAACCTCAGGTACATGGTCAATTCCGACCGACGAAGGCAGGCCGACAGTTCATCCGCCACCGCCAGCGCTTCTTCGAAGTGCCCGAACCCCAGTCTGGTGTTGATCAACACGTTGATGGCCGTGGCAAAGAACGAGAATGGCACGCCATGGCGCTTCAGCAGACTGCGTATGCCGGTCGGTTCAATGACGGTCGAAACGAGGTTGCGCTCCAGCGCGAGCTCTTTCATCACGACATCGCAGCTCGCAACCGCCACCGGATCGAGCAGAAAGCACTTCTGGGCGACTCGTCGCGCCTTGCGCCAATGCGACTGGGCTTCCACGACCCGTCCCTTCACGAAGTCGATCTGGCCACTCAGCAGTTCCCCGTACAACTCCAGGTACTGGGATCCGGCAACCAGTTCCCGCGCCACGGAGAGCCTTTCGAGGGCGGCATCGAACTCCCCCTTGAGGAAGTGCATGACACATCGCGCGTATTCAAGGTGACCACGTGTGAGCACATCTACACGCGGCGACCGTGACAGCCGAGCAACTTCGCCTGACCAGGTTCGAAGCCACTGCGAGCCAACCGAACCTGTCCCGTACAGCGCCATGCCAGTGCCAACGATGCAATGGTCCACGGAGTATTCGAAGTCAGCGTCGTCCTCGTCGCCGCGACGGGATGGGCGGGGACATTCGCGGTAGAGGCTCCGGGCTTCTTCGTGACGTCCTGACAGCGCCAGCACAAGGCAACGCACGAGTTTCAGCCTCGGCCGTTCAGAGATCACCTCGTCGGTCAACTGGCGGTTGACGGCCTGTACCTGGACCAACCCGAGGCGGATCCACAGCCGAACGCCGCCCGCCTCTTCGACAATTTCTCCCGCCAGGAATGGATCGCCTCCCTCAATGGCGTGACGTACGGCCGGTACGGTTTCGCCTCGCCTCGCGAGGACGGCCGCAATGCGCAGATGGATGGCGCCAAAGCGTTCCGGGTCCTCCTGGAAACGTTGATTGGCGCAGTGCTCGCGCACCAGGGGATGAAGTCGCCAACTCTCGGTCGCGCCTTCACTCCGCTGCTCGATCAACCCGACCAGCACAGCCAGAGAATCGAGGTGGTGCATCGCATCGCCCCGTTGCAGGACTTCTCCCACCAACGCCGAGTCGAACCAGTCAAACAGCCCCAGATCCAGAACAAGGTTCCGTCCATCGCTCCCGAGATTCGCGAACAGGCGGGACTCCATCCAGTTCCCGACCAAGTTCTTCTCCGTGAGACCGCCACCCTCCGCTCCGCGTTCCATTCCGATGCGAGCGACGCGCAATGCGAACGGCCATCCGGCCGACCGGCCCATCTCTTCGGCCAACGCGCGGCGCGACAGGCGCAGATCGAAAAACCTGGCCGTATCCGCCCGGGAGAACCGCAAGTCCTCCGCCCCCACCACGTCGGCACGGCCTTCCAGCAGCGCCGTCGCCACGCTGAGATCATTTGGGATCATCCGACAGGCGATCGCCAAATGCAGATTCGACGGACCCCTTTGCAGCAGGAATGCGAGAAGAGCGATGGAAGCCGGGTTCCCCAGCCGCTCGACCTCATCGAAGGCGATGACGAATGGACCGCCAAACGACTGGATTTCGCGCACTATCGGCCCGATTCGGCTTTCCGGTCCAACGGGGGCGTTTTCTGCATCCGATACGTCGAAGAGGTCCAACCCGGCACTCTCGCACGCCAGCGCGATGTAGGCGTCGAGCACCGCTGGTTCGTCCTGTTCGTCCAGCGAGATCCAGGCCGTAGCGATCCCTTCCCGGCGCAGCCGGCGGCAGCACTCTGCCAGCAGGGTCGTCTTGCCGAATCCACCCGACGCCTGCAGCACCGTCAGCCGACGGCGCGTGGGGGTTGCCCGATCCACGAGTTCAGGACGGTGGACGTATCCCGGCACGGGCTCCGGGATCGCAACCTTCTGTCTCAATAGCCAAGGGGGCGGCGCATGGGACGTGTCCCGCGATTCTTCAGGCGCTTCGAAAACCTGATCAGTATCATCATGTCGAGACATCTTCCGATTCGGCACGTCGGGTCAGAAAACGTATCGGCCCAGGCTTTCCGCCACGCAGCAGGGCTTCTCCTGACCCTCGACCTCCATCACGACCTCGCTCATCACCTCGATCATTCCACCCTTGATCTCGACGGTCTTGAGTGTGCTCTGCGTTCGCACACGCGCGCCCACGGGGACCGGCGCCGGGAATCGCACCCTGTTGAAGCCATAGTTGATCGCGAGCTTCTGGCCCTCGAGCCTGCGTCCCTGTTCCTGGATGGCGCTCGCCGGGCGGGGCAAGTGACCCATGATCGATAACGTAAGGTGACCGTGGGCGATCGGAGCGCCGAAAGGCCCCGCCTTCGCGCGCTCGACATCGACGTGGATCCACTGGTGATCCATCGTCACGTCAGCGAAATCGTTGACGCGTTGCTGGTCTATCTCGAACCAGTCCGAGTGCGGCGTCGATTCACCGATGCGTGCGGTCAACGTCTCAAACGCGGCTTGCAGGTTGTCGGCCATGATCTTCTCCCTTGTCGCTGTTGCGCTACGCGCATCCCTGAAGTGAGATGTCTCGCAGAACGCGGACACTACCATGAATCTCATCAATCACCCCCTCACGGGCACACCGTTCGGCACCGCACTGGACCTGTGCCTGATCCTTGCAGCGCTTGCCTGGCTGTTCTCCGTAGTCAGCCGCGACTCTTCGCGGATCGACCGGCTTTGGCCCCTGTGCCCGCCCGTCTATTGCCTGCTCGTCGCGTTCGATGCGGACTTCGACTCCGCGCGCCTCAACCTCATGGCGGTCCTGATCGTTCTGTGGGGCGCGCGGCTCACCTTCAACCTTGCGCGCAAGGGCGGATTCGGCAAAGGCGACGAGGACTATCGGTGGGCTGTCGTGCGCGAGAGGATGGGCCCGGTCAAGTTCCAGGTCCTGAACCTCGCGTTCAACTCCTTCGGGCAGATGCTACTCATCTGGCTCTGTACCCGGAGTACAGCGACTACCACGCCAGCACGCCATGCGTTATTCCCTTGAGGATCCGCCAGGAGAAATCCGCGGCCTGATCAGAAGTGTGAGACACCGCCGTCGATGGCGACGGTATCGCCCGTGTGGTACGCGCTTTCGTCGCTGGCGAAGTAAACCGCGATCCCGCGAAAGTCCGCCGGTTGCCCCCAACGCCTTTGCGGTATCCGCTTCATCACGCGCGTCTGGAAAACCTCGGTCTGGAATGCCCGTTCGGTCATCGCAGTCTCGATCCAGCCAGGGATGATGGCGTTGGCGCGAATGCCGTAGCGCGCCTGGCCGATGGCAAGTGATTGAATCAGGGCGATTACACCAGCCTTGGTCGCTGAATAGTGTTCGCTGCCGCGCGCGCCGAAGCGCGCGGTACCGCTGCTCGTCACGACCAGTGAGCCGCCCCTTCCCCTCTGCTTCATGTGCTTCACTGCCTCCCGGAAGGTGAACATCACGCCGTCCATATTGACCTTGAACACGCGATGCCATTCCTCGGGCGTCATGGCGTCGAAATTCGCCCCGCCGCCACCCACGCCGGCATTGGCAAAACATGAATCGACGTGCCCGAATGTCTCGACGGTACGGGCGAACGCGTCCTCCACCTGCTTTTCGTCGCTGACATCGCAGCGCATCGCGGCCACCTTGCCGCCAAAGCCCTCGAGCCTGGCTTTCGCCGCCGCGTTCTTCTCTTCGTTGGTGCCCCAGATACAGACGCCGGCGCCGTGCTCCGCCAGGCCTTCGGCATACCCGAGACCGATGCCTCCGTTGCCGCCCGTTACAAGTCCCACCTTGCCGGTCAAGTCGAACATGCTGTCCTCCGTTCGTCGATCACGTCCATGTTATGGCCGCCGTACGGCCTGCGCCCGAAAAACTGTCAGGGAACGCCAACCATCTCCGTCCCCGCGCGCAGCACTTCCAGGCGTTCGCGGTCGATCCACGCTTCCATGCCGTCCGGCTGGATATGCGCCCTGTAGCCCGCCCAGCCGTCGTGGTCGTGAAAGTAGAGTTCGGCCATGCCGGCGTACGGCGCGTTCTCGGGATCGAGGCTATGGCTCACCACGTAGCGGAATCCGCCGCCATGCTCCACCGCCTGTTTCACGTTCGGCGCATGAACGTCGAGCCAATGCGCGAACAGCGCGTCGTAGTCGGTATCCGGTTTCACCGCCACCAGGAAGGTCACCTTGAAGAACCCGGACCGTGTCATGGGATACGGCGCGTTCAGCGTCAGCGGTTCGTTGCTCAGGTGCTCGGAGCCGTCGATCACGACATGCTCGCGCGTCGCCCACGGCATGTAGGGCTCCACCTTCTGCTGGAACGTGTCCGTCGGTGTGGTCCCGTGGGGTTCGTCCGGCATCGGCACCGGCTGGTCCCACCAGAGCTGCGCGACGCCGTCCCAGGGATGCTCGCCGTCCGCGTTCGCGTCGTACAGCGTCGCAAAGTAACGTCTCGGATGGGGCTGTCCCCGCCGCGCCTGGTCGCTCGTCCGTTGGATCACGTTCGGCATGTGGCTGGCGAACCAGTGCGCGACCAACTCTTCCCGGGACGTCTCCGGCCTGCGCCTGATGAGGTACATCATCTTGGCGCCAGGGATTTGCTCAACCATGTCGGGTCCTCAAGGCTATGGGGCAGGCCCCGACTATATGCCGCCGCGCCGCGAGTCGCCAAGATGCCCGCCGCAAAGCTATGATTGCCGCCGTGTTTGCCCGACGGTCAACCTGAAACAGGAGACGCCATGCACGCCCTGGACGGCATCAGGATCCTTGACATGACCCAATACGAGGCCGGCACGTCGTGCACCCAGGCACTGGCGTGGCTCGGCGCCGACGTGGTCAAGGTCGAGCCCCCCGCATACGGCGATCCCGGCCGAGGCGTTGGCCGCATGACGGAATACGAGGACTACACTCCCTATTACTGCGCCTGGAACTCGAACAAGCGCAGCCTGGCGGTCGATCTCCGCACCGACGAGGGGCACGACCTTTTCATGCGGCTGGTGCCCAGGTTCGACGTCTTCGTCGAGAACTACGGTCCCGGCGTGACCGAGCGACTGGGGATCGACTACGAGACGCTCTCCGCCGCCAATCCGCAGTTGATCTACACGCGCATCAAGGGCTTCGGCACTACGGGTCCCTACGCCCACTTCCGCTGCATGGACATGATCGCGCAGGCCGCCGCCGGCGCGTTCTCGATCACCGGCGAGCCCGATGGCCCGCCAATGCGGCCGGGTTCGACGACAGGTGATTCCGGCACCGGCATCCAGACCGCGATGGCGGTGCTGGCCGCCTACATCCAGCGCTCGCGCACGGGCAAGGGCCAACTCGTCGAAGTCTCGATGCAGGAAGCGATGATGTATTACACGCGCACCCGCACCTTCATGGCATCCGAGTGGGGCACCAAGGCCGCGCCGCGCCGGGGAAATTACGGCGGCCGGGCGCCGGTCAACATCTATGCGTGCAAACCGTTCGGTCCCAACGACTATATCTACCTGATGCCCGTCAACCAGGACCACTGGGACGCGATGTGCGCGGCTATCGACCGGGGCGACCTGCTCATCGATCCCCGGTTCGCGACCACCGCCACGCGCACGGAGCACGGCGACGCGCTGTACGAGGAGATCAGCGCCTGGACGCGGGAGCACACCAAATACGAAGCCATGGAGACCATCGGAGACGCCGGCGTGCCCTGCTCCGCCTGTCTCGACACCGCCGACCTGCACCACGACAGGCACCTGAAGGCGCGGGGCTTCATCCATGAAGTGGACCTGCCGGTGCACGGCAAGGTACCCATGCTCGGCTTCGCACCGCGCCTGTCGGAATCCGAATTCGAGATCAAGGCTCCGCCGCGACTCGGCGAGCATACCGACGAGGTGCTGGGCGCGGAACTGGGTCTGGATGCCGAAACGCTGTCGCAGCTCCGCGATTCGGGCGCGATCGGCGACCCCTCACGATTCTCCTGAGGCCGCGACCGGGGTAACGCTTTCGGCCGTTACGGCGCGCCGACGGACCGCTGTACCGAAACTGCCGCCGCGACCCGGCGCTTGCCGGGTGGCACGGCGGTTGTCCTCGGTAGATCGCGGCTGTTTCGCCATGCTGCGCCGCCAATGGGCGAAGCGGCTATGGGAAGCGGCCACGGATAGCCGCCGGACGCCGCCGCCTGGGGATCAGGGCGCGGGAACGATGACGCCGCAACCGACGCGTCCGCCCGCGCCTCCGATCGGTTGGGTCACGTGATCGTCGCCCTTGGCGTGAATCACCAGGGCGGACCCGTCCCCATCCAACAGCGGTGCCGCCCCCGCGATCGATTCAACGACATATACGGCTGTCGTGTAGAGCTCCGCCTGCGCCTTGCCCGCGTCACTTGCGTAGATGTTCGGAAGGTCGCCCTTGTCCGGCCCTTCCGGGTTGAGCAGGCCATGCTTGGCGCCGTCGGGGTTGATATGCCCCCCCGACGCCCCGAAATCCGGTTTGCAAGCGCCCACGGCATGGAGGTGAATCGCGTGTTTGCCCGGCGACAGGCCGGCAACGTCCACATGGATCAGCACGCCGTGGGGGCCCTGCCAAAGGCTTGCCTCGCCAATGGTTTCGCCCGCCGGATTGATAAACACGGCAGTCGCCGCGGGCTGCATCTCGTCCGCCATCGCCGTTCCCGCCGGCAGCACCGCACCCATCGCAAAAAAGACCAGCTTCCTGAACACAGTCAAACCTCCGTCGCCATCGCTTCCACCCGACCTTAGGGCTACCAAGGGCTCGACGCAACCACCAATAACCACCAAGGCCCGGGTCAACCAGATCGGCGCCGATGGCGTCGGCCATCGCCTCGGCCTGGGCTTCCGGCACGCCGGCGTCCTTCAGCCGGCGGGCGTACCCGAGAGTGTCGATCGCTGTCACAGCCATGGGGCAAATGCTACCCCTGGCCGCGCCCGCCAGAAGGGGGAGCCGGTATGATAGGCGCGGCTTCGCGAAACAGGTGCGATGGAGCTGATTCGGGATGAGGAACGGAGGAGACGATGGCAGAGCTCATGGATCGCCGTCCGGTGTTTACGATGGTGCTCGGGTGCAACGGCGCAGGGAAGTCGGCCTGGAAGCGGAACAACTACGACCGGTTGCCGGCGCGATATTTCGATCAGGACAGCATCGCGGGGGGCATCGGCGACTGGAACGATGAGGGTGCCAGGGCGCGGACGCGGGAATATGTCGACGGAGAGGTGGAGAAGTGCTTCAGGGAGAAGCTGGACTTCGGCTACGAAAGCACGTTCTCGGGAAGGCCAGGCCCGGCGCTTCTGGAAAGGGCGAAGGCCGCGGGGTACCGGGTCGAGGGGTACTTCCTCGGCACGGACAACTGGCGGGTGAATGCGAGGCGGATCGAACACAGGGTGGTGACCAATACGGGTCACTACGTCGATCCGGCGCGGCTGGAGAACAGGTACGGGTATTCGCTGTCGAATCTGCGGCGGCACCTGGAGGCGTTCGATCGGCTGGAGGCGATGGACAATAGCTGGCCGCAGCCGGAGGGGATCCCGGCGCCGCGGATGCAATTCGTCGCGGAGAAGGGAGAGATCGTCGAGCGGGCAACGGAGCTGGTGCCGTGGGCGGAAGAGCTCCTGCGGCGGCGGGAGGTCGCGCGTCGCCAAGAGGAGATCAGGGAGAGGCGGCGAAAGAGGGGCAGAGGGGATTGTCTGGGGAGATAAGCGGACGATGAAGGAAAAGATTGAAATAGTGTTCGCCGACGTCATCATCCCAGCTTCGGCACATGGGAGTTGGGGCCCCCACACTCTTCTCGTCGCCTTCCTCGATGACGGATCCCAAAATCTTCTTCGTCTCGTGATCGTTGAGCAACTCGGCCATTGCGTGCGTCCGTGACGTGCGCCGCGAAATCCGGAACTGAAATTGGAAATCGGTTCGCAGGGAGTGGTCAGGTTCGGGCGGCGTTGTCAGGCGTTGTCTCCACCCTGACCTCCACCCTGACCACGATCAGACGCCCAGGGAGCGCATCTCGCGTCGCGGTATCCCCAACCGAGACCTTTGATAGTCAAGCGCAAACTCCGCACAATTGCGTTCACCGAGTCGAGAGGTTTGGCCCAAGCATGGAACATTTCGATGTGATCATCGTCGGCGCCGGGGTGTCCGGCATCGGCGCCGCGTGTCACCTGCGAACGAAGTGCCCGGATCGCACGTTCGTCATCCTGGAAGGGCGCAGCGCCATCGGCGGGACCTGGGACCTGTTCCGCTACCCCGGGATACGCTCCGACAGCGACATGCACACCTTCGGCTACAGCTTCAAGCCGTGGAAGAGCGAGAAGTCGATCGCGGACGGGGAGTCGATCCTCGCCTACCTGGGGGAAACGGCCTCCGAATACGACGTAACGCCGCATATTCGATTTGGCCGTCTGGTAACGAGCGCGGCGTGGTCCACCGGAGAAGCGCGCTGGACCGTCGAGGCCGAACGGGACAACAGCGAGGACGTTCGCTTCACCTGCAATTTCCTGTTCATGTGCAGCGGCTACTACAGCTACGCGGGCGGCTATACGCCCGAATTCGCCGGCATCGAGCAGTTCCGGGGTCGCGTGATCCATCCCCAGGCGTGGCCGGAGGACCTCGACTACGCCGGCAAGCGCGTGGCGGTCATCGGCAGCGGGGCTACCGCCATGACGCTGGTGCCGGCGATGGCGGAAAAGGCGGCCTCCGTGACGATGATCCAGCGCTCCCCCACCTACGTGATCTCGCGCCCGGCGCGCGACGCCATCGCCAACCGGCTGCGCCGGCTGCTGCCGGAACGGCTCGCCTACGCCGTCACGCGCTGGAAGAACGTGATGATGCAGCGCTACCTCTACCGCACCACGCGCGTCAAGCCCGAAAAGATCAAGTCGCTGCTTCTCGACGCCGCGCGCAAGCAACTCGGCGACGAGTACGTGGACCGGCACTTCACGCCGACCTACAACCCCTGGGACCAGCGCCTCTGCCTCATCCCGGACGGCGATCTGTTCAAGGCCATCAAGGGCGGCAAGGCCGAAGTGGTGACCGGCACCATCGCCGGATTCGGCGCCGATACCGTGCGGCTTGCCTCGGGAGAGGATGTCCGGGCCGACATCCTGGTGACCGCGACCGGGTTGAAGCTCGAGGTCTTGGGCGGCGTCGGCGTCAGCGTGGACGGCGAGCCCGTGAGGTTTTCGGAAACCCTCTGCTACAAGGGCATGATGTACGCCGACGTGCCCAACTTCGCCAACGTCTTCGGCTACGTGAACGCTTCCTGGACGCTGCGGGCAGATCTCACCTGCGAGTATGTCTGCCGCGTGCTCAATCGCATGAAGGAGACAGGCACACGTCAATGCGCGCCGCGACTGCGGGAAAAAGACCGCATCATGGAGCGACGCCCGTGGATCGTAGACTTCATGCCGGGCTACATGGCTCGCTCGATGCACCTCTTCCCCCGGCAGGGGGACCGCGATCCCTGGCGGAACACGCAGAACTACCTCGAAGACAGGAAAATCGTGTATCGCCAGCCGCTCACGGACGGCGTGCTGAGTTTCAGCAACCCCGGCTCTGCCGAAACCAGCCTGGATACTGAACAACCGAAGGCTGCAGGGGCACGCGACGCGGCTTGATCAAGTGGCGGCGCACCCGGGCCGGCCGCGCCGAGCAACGCACAACATACATAGGGGAACCGCACCATGAGCACGGATTCACTTCGCATTGGCTTCATCGGCGCCGGCGGCATTTGCCGCAGCAGGCATCTGCCCGGACTGGCGGCCCTCGACGGCGCCGAGGTGGTCGTCGTGTGCAACCGGAGCACGGAAAGCTCCGAGCGCGTCGCGGCAGACTTCGGCATCCCTGACGTCGATACGGATTGGCAGCGGGTCATTGCGCGGGACGACCTGGACATCATCTTCATCGGCACCTGGCCCTATATGCACCGGGAGCTGTCGATCGCAACGCTCGAGGCCGGCAAGCACTGCTTCTGCCAGGCGCGCATGTGCATGAACGTGGCCGAAGCGAGGGAAATGCTCGCGGTCGCCAGGGCGCATCCGGATCTTGTCAACATGATCTGTCCGGTGCCCTTTCAACTGGAGCAATACATCCGCGACCTGGTGCGCTCCGACCTGGGCCAGATCACGTCGGTGGAGCTGTCCGTCGTCAGCGGCGCGAACCTCGACCGGTCTTCCGTGCACTGGCGCGAGCGCACCGACTACAGCGGCTGCCAGATCATGTCCATGGGCATATACGCCGAGATGCTGAACGGGCTCGTGGGACCGTATGAGAGCCTGACCGCACACCTGTCGACGCCCATCGCGGAAAAGACCGGCGAATCGGGACAGTCGGTGACCATCGATGTTCCGCAGGTCGTGGCGATCAGCGGTACGCTCGCGAGCGGTGCACTCATCGTCGAGCACCATTCGGGCGTATCCGTGGACACTTCAGGGAGATCGTCATCGATCACCGTACGCGGAACCGAAGGGACTTTCCGCTACGACTTTCAGACAACCCTGGAACTGGCCCGGCCAAATGAGTCGCTGCGAACGGTCGACGTACCCGAGAACAAGCGAACCGTGTGGTCGGTGGAGTCCGACTTCATCGCCGCCGTACGGTCAGCCCGCGAAGGCGCGCCCCCGGAAGCGCGACCCGTTCGACCGGACTTCGAGGAAGGGCTGCTCTACATGCGCAAGGTGGAAGCCGTGCACCGGTCCGCCACCACCGGTCAGGCGGTGGCACCGCGTACCCTGTGAGACACGCGCCGCAATGCGGCAGGAGCGACACGCCGTGCATTGATCACTTGGATTTGGACTGAGCCTGACACGACAGAGTTGGACATGCGCGTAGGCAACATCGTCTGCGAGGCCAAGCTCACGGAACCAGATTTCACGAGCAAACGCGCCACGATCATGGAAGCGTACCGCGACTTCCTCGATGTGTTTGATGCGACCCTGCTGCCACAAGTAGAAGGCCAGTACCAAAGCTATCAGTTGATCCGCAACGTTCTGGCAGCCGGCGCACACGGATACGACTTCGTGCTTCTCTGCGATGGTCGCCGGCCCGACCTGCTGCACCATTGGTGGATGGTGCATACCGCGATCCGGCATCCCGATCTTCGGGCGCGATCCCGCTTCTTGCTCTGGCAGGAGGTGGCGGAAGCCTGCCCGGCCCCGCTACGCAGATACCTGCGCGAGAAGTACGGCCTTTGAGCAGGCGGCTCGGACGCGCGTCTGGACACGAGGAGTCAGAGTCAAGCGTTCGGTGACCGCGACTCTTCTGCGGCTGGCCGACGAGGATGTCGAGATGCCGATCCAAGAGACACTTCGGCGTGAACCGTGAAGCAAGATCGGCAGCAAAGCGGCAGGTCGAGTGCCTCGCGCGCCAGATGTACGGCGAGACTTTCGAACGCCTGGATGATCCTCGGCTGAGGGAGGTTGTGAGGGACAAGGTCACCGTGATGTACGGTCCGCCGATGGTACAGCCCGATCTGGCGCTGGTCTCGTTCCAGAGGGGAGCGGGCGACCGTACTCGGTCAGCGCGGTCATGGCCCGATAGACTCCTTTACCTCGACGGCCACTTCGACTTCGGCCGGACCCTGCGCCGCCAGTGCTCCTTGGGTTCAGACGAGTCTTCGAGCAGCGTGTCGCCTGATTCAAAGGCACGATACAGCCTGAAGCGCGAGGTTGGCGCCGAGACGGGTGGCGGCGCCGGTGCCGCCTCGAGGTAGATTGCAAATACAAAGAAATGTTTTTGATATTCTAAAACCCATCTTCATATTTGGCGTTCGGATCGAACGATGGAGCTGATTGAGCGAAGTTTGCGCAGACGCATCCTGCAGGCGCTCAGGGATTCCCCAATCGTCTATGTCAACGGACCCAGGCAGGCAGGAAAAAGCACGCTGGCGCTGGAACTTGCCGCCAACGAGTGGCCTGCGGAATATGTGACTTTCGATCAGGCGACCATGCTGGGGGCGGCGGAAGCCAATCCGGAGAGTTTTCTCCGAGCCTATGACGGCCCCTTGATTCTTGACGAAATACAAATGGTGCCGGGCCTCTTCCGGGCGCTCAAACTGCTGGTCGATGAGGCGCGTCACGAAAGCAATCATGCCGCCGGTGGCCATTACCTGCTGACGGGTTCGGCCAACGTCATGTCGCTGCCGGAACTGTCCGACGCACTGGTGGGCCGAATGCGTGTTCTTACGCTCTATCCCTTGTCAGCACTGGAGATTGCGGGGGGCAAGGGCGATTTCCTCGCGTGTCTGTTCGAAAACGACTTCAAGCCGGGCAGGTGCCGGACGGAAGTCGCTCCGGTAGACATGATCCAGCGGGCCACCTTTCCAGAGATCTGGGATGGGGAAGAGGCCACGCGCCGGCATTGGTTTGAAAGTTACATTGCCACCTTGCTGCAAAGGGATGTCAGGCAAATGGCCAGTATCGCCAAGCTCGGCGTTCTACCCAACTTGCTGAGGGTGCTCGCGAGTCGGCCGGGAGGGCTGGTCAATGAAGCGGATATCGCCAGATCAATAGGACAAAACGCCGTCACGACAAAGAACTACCGCGTTCTTCTGCAAATGATCTTCCTGACCATGGACGTGAAACCGTGGTTCCGAAATATCGGCAAGCGTTTGGTGAAGTCGCCGAAAAACTACATCATGGACACGTCGCTGCTTTGCCACCTGCTTCAGATCGATCTCCAGCGATGCCAGATCACCGACCCGCACATGTTCGGGCACATCTTCGAGAATTTCGTTGCCACGGAATTGGCCAAACAGCTAGCCGTGTCGGACGGAATTGCCGACCTGCATCACTTCAGAACCAGCGATGGGAAAGAAGTGGACTTTGTGCTGGAACGCCCCGATGGAAAACTCGCGGGAATCGAGACGAAGGGCCGGGACGCCGTCAGTGACGATGATTTCAGGGGCTTGAAAGAGTTGCGGCGACAGGTCGGTGATGATCTTGTCTCTGGAATTGTCCTCTATCGAGGCAATAGCATTGTTTCGTTTGACGAACGCATGTGGGCGGTGCCCGTCAGCACCATGTGGGGGTAGCTGATGAGCTTCGCGCGCAATGCGTGAACGTCGCGCTACCACTTTTCAGAGCACCCGGAATTGGCCTGACCGGGTAATGTTGAAATCAACGCAGATCGCGACCGCGCTCGATGTCGGCCAGCATATCCTCGATGTCCGCCGTCGGATGATTGCAGGCCAGCGCTCGGTCGAGCGCCCGCAGCCTCCGTTCGGCCAGTTGTAACCGCATGTGCTTCGCGGCATCCGGGTTCGTTGAGGACGGCGCTTTCTTCGGATCCCTGTGCATCTCGGACCTTCCCGCTTGACAAGCGACCAGAACGGCTTCCAAGCGGTCGCAAGGCCATTCCGCAAACCGCGAAGGTTAGATGCCACCAAGACCAAGCCCATGTGCGTATCCGAGTGGCGAGGTTGGATCGAGTTCCGCAAGACAGACGGCCGGCTCGACCTCAAAGGATCGATCAAGAACATGGACCGGGCGAAGCAGATACTCTTGACCACGATCAGCAACGGCTGAAAGTGGCGTGCATGGCGTCGAGGACGGTCGAGGACGGGACCGCACTACCGATCTGGCCGGGATTCACGCAAAATAGCGCGCGATTGACAAAGGGGGAAGCGTGGCTACACAACCTACCGACGAAGTATTGCTCGACATCCACCGGCGCATGGTGCGCATTCGCACCTTCGAGGACGAGGCCGGCCGAATGGCGGAGAACGGTTTCATTCCGGGGGCCCTGCACCTCTATGTCGGCGAGGAGGCGGTCGCCGTCGGCGTCATGGCGCACCTGACGGACGAGGACCAGATCACCAGCACGCATCGGGGCCACGGCCATCTCATTGCCAAGGGCGGCGAGTTCGACAGGATGTTCGCGGAGCTGTTCGGGCGCGTTGACGGGTACTGCAAGGGCAAGGGCGGCAGCATGCATGTCTCCAACCTGGAGATAGGGATGCTCGGCGCCAACGGTATCGTCGGTGGCGGACCGCCCATCGCCATGGGCGCCGGATTCGCCAACAAGTACAAGAAAAACGGCAACGTCGCCGTCACGTTCTTCGGTGATGGCGCGAGCAACGAAGGCGCCTTCCACGAAGCCGCCAACATGGCCGCGCTGTACAAGCTGCCGGTCCTGTTCGTCTGCGAGAACAACGGCTTCGGCGAATACACGCCGCAACGCGACCACCAGGCCATCACCGACGTCGCCGACCGCGCGCCGGGGTACGGCATGCCCGGCGTCATCGTCGATGGCATGGACGTCATGGCCGTCTACGAGGCGGCAGGCGCGGCGGTCGAGCGCGCCCGCCAAGGTGACGGTCCGACCCTGCTCGAGTGCAAGACCTATCGGTTCTATGACCATGTCGGCAGGCGCGGCATGGGCCGCACGTACCGCACGGACGAGGAACTCGCCGAGTGGATGAAACGGGATCCGATAGAAATGTTCGAGGCCCGGCTCGCGGAACAGGGCGTCCTGTCCGCCGACGCGGCGAAGGAAGTGCACGAAGAAATAGCCCGCGACGTGGAAGCCGCAGTCGAGTTCGCCAAAGCGAGCCCGATGCCCGACCCCGACGCCCTCCTCGACGACGTATACGCTTAAGCGAGAAACACGATGGCAGAAACAGAAAACGGAAAACGAGAACTGAGCTACGTCCTCGCCGTCAAGGAGGCGGTGGAGACCATCTTGAACGAAGAACCCGACGCGTTCGTCGCCGGCGAGGACGTCGCCGGCGCCGGCAGCGTGTTCGGCATATACAGGGGGCTGCTCGACGAGTTCGGCCCCGACCGGATCGTCAACACGCCCATCAGCGAGGAAGGCATCATCGGATTGGGCGTCGGCGCCGCAGCCGCCGGCCTGCGCCCGATCGTCGACATCATGTTCATGGACTTCCTCGGCGAATGCATGGACGAGGTCACGAACCAGATGGCGAAGATGCGCTACATGTTCGGCGGCCGCGCGACGCTGCCGATCACGATCACGACGATGTGCGGCGCCAGGAACTCGATGGCCGCCCAGCACTCGCAATGCCTCGAGTCATGGATCTGCCACATTCCCGGCCTCAAGGTCGTGATGCCGTCGACCCCGCACGACGCCAAGGGCCTGTTGATCGCCGCGTCGCGCGACGACAACCCCGTGTTCGTGGTCATGAACAAGGCATCGCTGGCGCTGACGGGCGAAGTGCCCGAAGAGGCCTACACGTTGCCCATTGGCGAGGCCAACATCGTGCGGCCGGGCACGGACTTTACGATCATCAGCTACAGCCGGATGGTCCACGAGTCCATAAGCGCCGCGGAAACCCTTGCGGAACAGGGCGTCGATACCGAAGTGATCGACCTGCGATCATTGCAGCCGCTCGACACGGATACGTTGGTCGCCTCCGTGGAGAAGACCCATAACGCCATGGTGGTCCACGAGGCGGTGCGTTTCGGCGGCATGGGTGGCGAGATCGCCGCGCAGGTGCAGGAACTGGCGTTCGACTATCTCGATGCGCCGGTCGGCCGCGTCGGCGCTCCGTTCTCGCCGGTGCCTTTCAGCCCGTCCCTGGAACAGAGCTTCGTCCCCAACGCCGACAAGATCGTTGCCTCGGCGACCGAGTTGCTCGGGCTTTGAACACAAGCGTCACATGACCTGCCTTGTCGGCCTCGCGGCGAATCCCGATTCCGGCAAGGACATTCGCCGGGTCGCCGCCGGTGCATCGGTGTTCGACAACCAGGAAAAACGCGCCGTCCTGGCGCGCTGCCTGGCGGGCATCGCAGCGGCCGATGCGAACCCATCGGTGTTGTATCTCGATGACCTGCGCGCCATCGCCTACAGCGCGGTTGCGGCCGCGGGCGTCGCCGGGACACCGGTGGCCGGGCCACGCTACGGCAACGCCCAGGACACGGTTCATGCAGCAGCCGCAATGCGCGAGGCCTCCTGCGGCGCCGTCATTTCACTCGGCGGGGACGGCACCAACCGGGCCTTGGCGAAAGGATGGCTCGACGCGCCTCTCGTTCCCATTTCAACCGGCACCAACAACGTATTCCCGGGCATGCAGGAAGGCTCCATCGCCGGCGCCGCCGCCGCGCTCGTAGCGTCCGGGACCGTCGCGCTGCGCGATGTCGCCTCCCAGGTCAAGGTCATCCATGTCGAGATCGAGGGCGAAGACGGCGACATCGCCCTGATCGACGCGGTGGCGACCGACGACCGTTTCGTCGGCGCCCGCGCGCTATTGTCCGGCGACCGGCTGATCGCGGCGGTGCTCACCCGCGCCGTCCCGTCCGCGGTGGGAATCACCTCCATCGCGGGCCTGCTTCAGCCAATGTCGGACGCGGACGACGGGGGCCTGACAGTCGAGTTCACCGCGAGAGGGAAACCGGCGCAGTGGCACGTCCGCGCGCCGATCGCGCCAGGCCGATTCGACGACATCGCCATCGCCGACGCGCGCCGGATCGACTTCAATGAGACGGTGGAGATCGCCGGACCCTGTGTGCTCGCCTTCGACGGCGAGCGCGAACGCGTCATGAAGCCGGGGCAGCGCGCGAAGCTCAGCGTGCGACGGGACGGTCCGCGCGTAATCGATATCAAGTCCACACTGGAAGTGGCGGCCCGCGAAGGCGCCATGATTTTTCCAACCGCAGAGGGAGTTCGTCATGCCGGTTGAAGTCCGATTGCTCAAGGTCGGTATGACCATGACCGAAGGCAGCGTCGAAGAATGGTTTATCGCCGACGGCGACCAGGTGGAAAAAGGCGAAATGCTCTACCGCCTCGAAACCGAAAAGGTAAACATGGATGTCGACGCCGAGGCGGACGGCACTGTCAAGCACCTCGTCAGCGCGGGAACGGAGTTGGGCCCTGGCGATGTCATCGGATTCATATTCGCGCCGGACGAGACCATTCCGGATGTCCTGCCGACGCCGACTCCATTGCCCGGAGAAGAGCCGGCCGAAGAAAAGAAGGCGCCTCAGCCGGTAGTAGCAGCGCCAGCACCGAAACGCGCGGCCGGCCGGAGGCCCGCCGCTTCTCCCGCCGCCCGTCGCCTGGCGGCGGAACTCGGTGTGGACCTGGCGGACGTCGAAGGCACCGGCCCGCGAGGGCGAATCACCGAGGGCGACGTGACTACCCATGCCGACAGGGCCAAGGCCGAGGCCCAGCCCAAGCGGCGACAGCCATCATCGCCGGCCGCCCGCAGACTGGCCGGCGAACTGGGCGTCGATATCGAGTCCGTGGAAGGCACCGGACCCGGCGGGCGCGTCACAAGGGACGACGTAGAACGCGCCGCTGAAGCGGCCGAGTCCCAGCCCGTCACGACACCGATGCGCGGAATGCGCCGCACCATCGCCGAACGCATGTACGCGAGCCTGCAGAACTCTGCACAACTCACCATGGAGATGGAAGTCGACATGGAAGACGCCGTGAAGCTCAGGACCCAGCTCATTGCCGAGTGGGAGTCCGAAGGCGTGCGCCCGAGCTACACCGATATCATCATCATCGCTGCGGCCAAGGCCCTGACAGAGCATCCGCGGATGCATGCGACGCTCGCCGACGACGCCGTACTGCACCACGGCGCGGTGCATATGGGCATGGCCGTGGCCCTCGAAGAGGGGCTGGTCGTCCCCGTGATCCGCGATGCCGACAGCAAAGACCTGAAGACCATTGCGGGCGAGTCCCGCGAGCTGGCAGAACGCGCGCGAAACGGTACCCTGGGCCTCGACGACATGACCGGCGGAACGTTCACGGTCACCTCCCTTGGCATGTACGGCGTCGACACCTTCACGCCCATCCTGAACACGCCCGAGGCGGGCATTCTCGGCGTCGGACGCATCTATGACGGCGTTGCCTGGCACGGCGATACACCGGCGCCGCGAAAGTTCCTGCGCCTGTCGCTTACCTGGGACCATCGCGTGCTCGACGGGGCGCCGGCTGCCGAGTTCCTCGCAGAGGTGCGCGGATACCTGGAGGCGCCCTTCCGGCTGCTCGTCTGACCGTTCGCGCAGTGCGCCCCACTGGTGAGACACTAGTGTTCCTACGAGGAATACCCCATGAAATCCGTTGCTGAAATCAGCATGTATCCGCTGCAGAGTGAGTACATTCCGCCCATTGATGATTTCCTCGTGCAACTCAACGCGGAACCCTCGGTCGAAGTAAAGACAACCCGCATGAGCGCGCGGCGCTACGGCGACCACGAGGCGGTGATGGACCCGATCAAACGGACGACCCGGAGGTCTCGCGAACGTTTCGGCGACATGGCCTTTGTGTTCAAGTTGCTACCCGGCGCGGAACGTGTCATCAATCGCTACGAGTGAGGCGTGGTTCGTGGCGGGCGCGATGGAGGACGACCTTCATGGATCCGTGCAATAGCAGGCAATGCCCCGTGCCTGTGCGCGCCAGGGCATCGCTGCGCTGGATCCTGCCGATCGTTCTTTCGGCGTTGGCCGGAGCATGCGGCGGTGGCGGATCGAGCCCAGCGCCACCGCCACCACCCCCAGAGCCGCCGCCTCCCCCACCGGCGACCATTGATGTCCCGGCAGGGCGCGCCGCGCTCGGGTTGGTCTCCGCCGGCGACGTACGGGTCCTTGCCATCGCAACAGGCGGCGAAGAGAGCGAACTCGCCGCGGCAGAAACCGGAGACGACGGCCGTTTCGCGGAGCGAGAGGTCGAAACGGAGCACACCGGTCCGCTGCGCATCAACGTCGGACCGAACGAAGAGGGAACGAGCCGTTATCTCTGCGACCTGCAGAGCGGGTGCGTGGATCGGGACGGCGTGCAAGCGGATTTCGGGGAAACGCTGCCGTTGTCCACAACCCTCTCCGCGGCAGTGTCGTCCGCCTCCGAAGCATCCGGCACGATCAACATCACGCCCTTCACGACTGCGGCGGTGGAGCGGGCAATCGAGCTCGGTGGCCTGACATCCACGAACATCGACCAGGCGGATCGAGAAATGGCGGAGGCGCTGGAGGCGCTGCTGTCGCAGATCCTGCAGCGCGAAGTCGATCTCGAAGACGATCCCGCGGCCATCAGCATCGTGGACCTCACGGACGCGCCAGGCCGTATCGCCGCCGATCACACCGACATCGAGTTCCTGGTGGCAGTGCTGCACGCCAGCCTGCTCGCAATGGTGGACGGTCAGGCGGAAGACGATGTCGTCGAGAGGCTCGCCGCGGCGTTCTCCGAGTCGGGCGCGCTGCCCGCCAACGACACGGTTGCCGGCGCAGAGACCATCGACGTGGCCGACCTGCTTCGGGTTGCGGCGGGAGAACTCGAGGCGGTGCTGTCAGACGGCGAACGCCGGGACCACGTCAGGCAGTTGCTCGATCTCGACGACGCCGCATCGGGCAACCAAATGATCGATCGGATGCAAGACCTCGTCCTCACCTACGAAGGCGTGACCGACACCGTCGAACTGGCGCAGGTAGACAGCGACGGCGACGGCCTCGCGAACCTGGACGAAATCGAGGACGGGCTCGACCCGCGGGATCCGGACAGCGATGGCGACACCGTCGCCGACGGAACGGACCCGTTTCCCCTGGACGGGCGGAGGACGGTGGAACCGGACGTCTTCCCGCCCGCGCGAGACTATGCCGGACTGTGCGCCAATCCCCGCGCGGACGACCCGGATGACAGGCAGGGAACTTTCGTCGACGAGAACAACTGGCTGCGCTCCTGGAGCAACGACCTCTACCTCTGGTACGACGAGATCGTCGACGTGGACCCGGTGCTGCATCCGACGCCGCAGTATTTCGATCTCATGAAGACGTTCGCCACGACACCATCGGGCGCCAACCGGGACCGGTTTCACTTCACTTACCCCACGGAACAGTGGAGGCAGCTTTCCCAATCGGGGGTTTCGGCGGGCTACGGGGTGGCGTTCGCCATACTGGCGCGGCGACCACCCCGCGATGTACGGGTGGCATATATCGAACCTGACTCGCCGGCGTCACGGGCAGACCTGAGCCGCGGCGCGCGAATCCTCAGGGTGGACGGAGCCGATGTCGCCTACGGCAGCGCCGCAGTGCTGAACGCCGCATTCTTCCCCGCCGAACCCGGTGAGACCCACGAATTCGTGATCCAGGACCTCGGCTCGAACGCGAGGCGCACCGTCTCGCTGACATCCGCCCTCATCACCTCCGATCCGGTACAGAACGACGACACCATCGAGACGGGATCCGGCACGGTCGGCTACATGCTGTTCAACGATCACATCGGGACTGCCGAACGGGAGCTTGTGAACGCCGTGACGGCGTTGCGGGAAGCTGGCGTCGAAGATCTCGTGCTCGATCTGCGATACAACGGCGGAGGATACCTGGCGATTGCGAGCCAGATGGCGTACATGATCGCAGGGCCGTCTGCCAGGGGACGGACGTTTGACGAACTCCGCTTCAACGACAAGCACAGGGTACTCAATCCCGTGACCGGCAGGGCGCTTTCGCCAACCCCGTTCTACGATGAGACGGTAGGTTTCTCGGTGCCCTCCGGCAGACCACTGCCGAGCCTTGACCTGTCGCGGGTATTCGTGCTGACGGGCGGCGGCACGTGCTCCGCCAGCGAGTCAATCATCAACGGACTGCGCGGCATCGACGTGGAAGTGATCCAGATCGGCACCACGACCTGCGGTAAACCGTACGGCTTCTACCCCGCCGACAATTGCGGCACCACGTACTTCTCGATCCAGTTCCAGGGTGTGAACGACAAGGGATTCGGCGACTACCCGGACGGGTTCTCGCCCCAAAACACGGCAGGCACCGAGGGCATCTCCGTGCCAGGCTGCGTCGTCGGCGACGATTTCGGGCACGCATTGGGAGACGTGGACGAGGCACGGCTCAGGGCAGCGTTGCAATACCGCATCGACGAAACATGTCCCGCGCCCGCCGCCCTCCGATCCGCCAGGCCTTCCGCAGGTACCGGCCTCCCGCCCCCTGTGGACGCAATCGTGCCAAAGTCCATCTGGCTGCAGAACCGATGGTGAGGTGGGCGCACCTTGCATCGCTTTGGCTCGCCGGTGCCCTGCCGGCAACGCCGCTTGCCAACGCGCCGGCCATCATCGTCGACTCGACGCCGTCGGTCCGCGACGACATCAGCCAAGCCGTCACGACAGCACTGGGCAAGAAGGCACTGATCGCCGACGACGCCTTGACGACTTCGAGCTTGCTGATCATTGAACGGCGCGAGCCGCGAACCATCGACGGCCGCGTCGGCAGCGGGCGAATCGTCGATCCTCCGCAGACCTTCCAGCTCGTGCTCGACGGAGACCGATGCGTCCTCCTGCATCGCCGGACGGATGCGGCGTATCCGATCGAAAGTGCCCGCTGCCGCCCTGCGCCGACCACACCCGAAAGCGCCCCGTCACCGGACCATAAACAATAAAGCCCTTGCTTTGGCGCACTGCAATCGCATAATGGGCACCATGTTTGACTGAGTAAAGGAGGTGATCTGTGATATCTACGGTTGGGGAGTGTATTAGCTCCTAAATCGGGGCGGGGACGCCCGCTGTGCCGTGGATCGCCATCAGTGCCGATCATGCAGGACCACGGACGTTCCCGCCAAATCGATTACCACTTCCCGCGCCGCCTCCCCTGGGCCGGTCGGGTCTTCCTTGCGATGATCTCCGCCGTTGAGGTTCTCAACATACGGCGATGCATGTCCTGACCCAATTGTCTCCATATCGAAAATGGATCGGTAACCGATTGTTTTATATAAAGTTATCACACATTCCACAGGGCGGAGAACGGATATGAAGCTCGCGGTGGAGTTTCCCAGCGTCGCCTCTCGCGAAGGCGGCGAAGGCCTGGTCAGGCTGGCGCGCGGGATCGAGGACATGGGGTTCGATCAACTTGACACGTTCGATCACGTCGTCATGGGATTCCCCACCGATTCGCGTCCGCCGCCGATCTATCCCCCCAAGATTCCCATCATGGAAGCCCTGATGACGCTGAGTTTCGTCGCATCCGCCACGTCACGCATCGGCCTTGGCACAGAGGTGCTGGTCCTGCCCCAACGCCAGCCCGTCCTGGTGGCGAAACAGGTCGCCACTCTCGATACGCTATCCGGCGGACGCGTGCGTCTCGGCGTCGGCGTCGGCTGGCAGGAATCCGAGTACGACGCGCTGGAAGAGTCGTTCCGCAATCGCGGCAAACGCATGGACGAGGCGATCCGGGTTATGCGCGCGTACTGGCGCGAAGAGCAGGTGGACATCGCTGGCGACTACTACACGTCCACCGCCATGGCAATGGAACCGAAACCGCCCCAGGGCGGCAACCTGCCCATCTGGATCGGAGGCGCCTCGGAGGCCGCCCTGCGGCGGGTCGGGGAACTCGGAGACGGATGGCTTGCCCTCGCGATCCCGGATCGAGCGGTGGCCGACAGGTGCAGGAACAAGATCGCCGCCTATGCCGAAGCCGCAGGCCGCGACCCGGACACGATCGGCTACCAGCAGATGCTCGCGCCGCCACCCAGGGACGAGGCCGGCAAGCGTTTCTATTCGGACACGGACGGCGTGGTCGCACGCGCGGTGGAAGCGAAAGAGACGGGGTTCGAGTGGGGAGCGCTGAACGCGACCGCGATCTTCCAGTCGGGCGCGCGCAGCGTGGATGCGATGCTGGACGTCCTTGGAACGCTCCACGAGGCGATCCGGAAGGCCACGAACTGACCAGCCCGCGTCACGCAATGACGGCGCTTTCCCCCAGGTGTCGCTCGAGCCAGCCCTTGAGCGGCACGTCGTCGTCGGTGGGCGACGTATAGCCCATACTCCCCGTAGGGCTGACACCGAGGAGCTGGCGGCGTATGGGATCCGCGTCTGCCAAGTAGTGCTCCACCGTCATGTCGTCGCGCGGCCGCAGCCAGCGATAGCTGTACCCAAGGAACAGTATCTTCCGGGTGAACCTCGATACATTGCGGCCGGACGCGTGCCACAGGCGCCGGTCGAAGAACAACGCATCGCCAGCTCTCGCACGCACGGGCGTCGCATCGGGATGCTCTGCGTTGTCCGCCGGCAGTTCTAACGTGTTGAACCGGTGGCTCCCTGGAATCACGTGGGTGCTGCCCCGGTCCGGCGTCTCGATGTCGGTGAGGACGAACGCCACCTTGAGAGACACGCGGGGCCGCGGATCGGTCTCGAAGTCGATATTCAGCCGGCCGCTATCCTGGTGCCAACCGAGGCGACCCGCGGCGGGCGGATGATCCGGAGACGGCGGGGGCGTGATGATCAAGTGGCTGTGGTAGAGCTGGATGTGCCAACCGAGAATGTCGATGACCTTGGCAAACGTGCGAGGCCAGTCGATGAGTTCCAGGAACGCTTCGTCGAACCCGATGCAATCCAGGTGGTTGAGACGCTCGTGCCGCGTCAGCCCGTACCGGGGCCGGTAAGCGACGTAGAGCCGATCGGCCGCATCGATGACGCGCGCGAGGGTCGCCGGTGGCAGCACGTCCCGAACGATGAAATACCCCTCCTCTTCAAAGGACCTGCGTTCCTCTTCCGTCAGCCGGTGGTCGAGACATGCGGCATCCATGCTTCGCGAGTCTACACCCGCGAGAGATGGGACGGTTCGGTGCCGGCGATCATGATCAGCTTTTGGCCAGCGATGCCCGTATCCACGGCAGTATTTCGTCAAAGGAGGAATCGCCAGCATGTAGCATGCCCACGATATAGTCGTAGGCAGACGCCGCATTGACAGAGAGCTTCCAGCCGTTGAGACGCAGAAATGTGTCGGTCACGAAGAAGGCCGCCCGCTTATTGCCGTCCAGAAACGCGTGGTTCAACAGGAGTGACTGGAACAGGGCCGCAGCCATTTCCGCCAAGTCCTCGTAGTATCCCGTCTGCGGGCGGTACAGGGCGCTTTCGAGCAGCCCCTTGTCGCGAATCCCCGGCGTTCCTCCAAATCGCTCGATGAGTCGTTCGTGGATCGCGATGGCTTCGTCTACCGAAAGAAACTGGACCGCTTCACCCTGCAAGGCGCCGGCCCAATTCCTCGTTCTCGGCCATTGACGCTTCCAGGTGGTCCAGCACGACGGGCCGCAAGCGGCGCCTGCGAACATAGTCGGCAATCGCTTCGGTCAACAATCCGGAGATGGTCTGATGCAATTCGCGGGCAAGTTCCTGCAACGCACGCCACTCGGCTTGTTCGACTTTGGAACTGATCTTGATGGTAGCCATCGCCCAACACTATATGGACGCGTCAAGACATGTCAAGACGCATCATGATCGAGGCGCCGCCGGCGCTGCAACCCCGAAAAACGCCACAGCGCAAAGGACCCGCCCTCCACGAAGCACACCGGCTCGAGGAGGAAGGCCACCGGGTCCTGAAGCTCAAT
>JAPOYI010000037.1 GCA_026706665.1 Gammaproteobacteria bacterium
CTCCTAGTGCCATGAAATCCGACAGCCCTTCGGGCGTGCCGTCTTTCACCCCCGCCCAAGCCCACCTACGATGCTGCGCCTTGATCGGCACTGACGTGCCATTCTACGGCGCACCCTCCTAGGATACGCCTCATCCGGATCAACGGACGTGACGTCCGGGCCGCGCTTGAAAAGCGGCGGTTTCGGTGTGATGTTCTCGCTACGGTTACCCTAGGCACCGGACGCGGATTGAACTCCATGAAGACAGGATTGGCGGGACTGGCCCTGGCGGTTGGCTGCTCGGGTTCCGCACAGTCCGTCCCGGGCGAATCCGTCGAAACCGTGTTCCCATCCTGTGTTTCAACGTCGGGTCGACTGGGTCCCGATGCAACTTTGGCTGCGCATGCCGGGAGCTACCGATTGACGTTGGTGCGGCCGGGTGATCCTGTCGCGTCCGTCCGAGGCGATCTCGTGCTCTATCCGCAGGTGGCGGGGTTCGAATCACTCGGGAACGCGTCAACGCCTCTGTTCGGTGCGACCGACATCCGCCTTGGGCCGATCGGCGCCCACCGGGTGGGTGACACTGAGAGCGATGCTGCGGAAGCCCCGGGTGTTCTCGTGCTGGAATTCGATCGGGCCGGAGCGAGAAACATCCTGCTGCGCCTGGGATCGGCCGCAAACAGGCGGGACAGGATGCTCTACGATGGCGCCTACACGGTGCTTGAGGTGAAGGAAATCTCCGTCGATGGGTTCTCGGGTAGTTGGCGAAGCGGCGCGGACGCAACCCCCGTCGGAGGTCACTTTTGCGCCTCACGGTCTCTTCGTCAGCCGGACGCGGTCTGGAATCCCGCGGGCGCCGGCTCTCGCGCGTGGAGGTCAGCCGTTGGGCTTTACATGCCGTGAATAGGACACTTGCCGCATCGTTGGTCGTCGCTCTTTCTTTCCTCGCCGCAGCAGGAATTCAATCGAGCAATGCGGCGGAGTCGGACGAATCAGTTGTGCCCACGGAACTCGATGATGGCTTGCTGCGCTGGCTCATTCGCGCCCGCTGGTGGCGCCAGGTACCGGATCAGCCCGCGTTGCCGACGATGGCCGACATTTCGTACGACCGGCTGACGGTATCGTGGATGGCCCCGGAGAGCGCAGTGTTCGAGATCGTGGGTTATGACGTGCAGTACCGTGCGTCTGACGAAGGAAGGTTTGTCCATTGGGCGCACGAAGGTATAGACACGGAAGCGACCATCGCCGGCCTTGCCGAGGTCACCGAATACACGGTTCGGGTGCGGGCTCGAAACGACGTGGGCGAGGGGGATTGGTCCGCGCCGGTGTCGGGCACGACGCTGGTGGCGCCACCGAGGTTCCTGGAAGGCGAGAACGCGGACCGGGAGTTGAATGAGAACACGCCGGCGGGGGCGCCTGTGGGGGATCCTGTCACGGCGAGAGTGCGCAGCGGCGAGATTCGCTACGGCCTTGGGGGAGAGGACGCGGATTCCTTCGAAATCGACGCATCCAGCGGTCAACTGCTCACGCGCCAGGGGGTCGACTACAACTACGAAGAACGCCCGGGCTACGAGGTTGAGGTTGAGGCGTCGAACGTGCGCGTCGGAACGGGCCGGATTCTGGTTCGGATCGCGTTGCTGGACGTGGACGAGCCGCCAGGCAAACCGGATCGGCCGACGGTGACCGCGCTGGGTTCGACAGGTCTGCGTGTCACCTGGGTTGCGCCGTCCAACACGGGTCCGGCGATTTCCGGATACGACCTGGAGTACCGGGAGCATGGCGCCGGGGCATACCTGAGTGCGGAGCACGAAGGGACGGGGACGAACGCATCGATCACTGGATTGGCACGTCAGACGCGGTACGAGGTACGCGTCAGGGCGCTGAACGGGGAAGGCACGGGAGTGTGGTCCGAAACCGCCCAGGCACGAACTGGTGGAGGCGGTACACCGGCATACGCTCCAGCGAGTCAGAGCGCTTTCGACGCGCTCTTCGTTGGGAGTTTCCTGTCGACCGAAAGCACGTTCATCCAGTTTGTATCGGCGGGTCGGATCAGGGAAAGGAACGAGCATCCCGGCGACTACACGTATGCGAGTGCGGGATCGAACACCGGGACCTTGACGCAGACCTATGACGACACTGTGACTTTCGGAGGTAGCTGTACGATCCGTCTCACGTTCAGGTCTGAGACTTCCGGCACTCTGCGTCGCACCTGCGAAGGCGGACAAACCAGCACCGAGCAGTGGCGGCTGGACTTCATAGATCCCGGTGCCTTCAACATTGAGATCATTCCGGTTGGCGATAGACGTAGCTCGGTCGACAGCGCGTTTCGAGCTGCGGTTGCAAGATGGGAAAGGGTCATTCCCGCCAACACCGGGGCGGTATACATACCCTTTTTGAGGACGGTCGATGACCTCTTTGACAATGGGAGCACGGACAAGATCTTTGGAGTCATCGACGATCTCAGGATCTATGCGCGACTCGCCAGCATCGACGGTCCGGGCGGCACGCTGGCAATTGCAGGCCCCTTCTTCGTGCGCGTCTCATCGGATTTGCCGGCTGTATCGCGCATAACGCTGGACGCGGACGACGCGGACGACATTGATGGACTTACGATCATGGATCTGCGCGGGATCGTATTGCACGAGGTTGCGCATGCCCTGGGATTCGGGACGAGCTGGGATGATCTGGGTCTTCTGAAAAATCCCTCTTTCGATTCGGACGGCGAGCCTATCTCCCCCGTGCCGGATACGTATTTCAGCGGCGCGAACGCGATTGCGGCGTTTGACGAGGTCGGTGGCACAGACTACACGGGAGAAAAGGTCCCCGTGGAGAATGCTGGCGGATCAGGTACAGCCGACGGTCATTGGCGGGACTCGGTGTTCGGCAAAAGGGAATTGATGAACGGATACCGGATCCTCGGGTCCAGGAACGCGGATGCCATGAGCCTCGTAACCATTCAGTCCATGGCAGATTTGGGCTACACGGTCGACGTCGACGAGGCGGATGCCTATACGCTGCCGTTTTCTTCCTTCCCGGCGGCGCGCTCACGGGCCGGTGAAGAATCTCCCGCGAACTGGATTCCGCTCAAGTGCATCGTGACGCGACCGGTTCCGGCGCACGAAGTGACTCTGATCGAACTGGAGTCCGGCGGACTCCAGTAAGGACGGGGTTAAGGACGGCTTGTAGATACCGCCTTCCCGCGCGCGCGTGCTAGTCTCGCGCGTTCGGAGGATCGCAGTTGGGTCCTCGAACGGCAGATGATTCTGGAAGCCCCGGAGGAGGGCGCGCGTGCTTCGTTACATTGCAAGGCGACTGTTGCTGATCTTTCCGACGTTGATCGGGATCATCACGATCAACTTTTTCATCGTGCAGCTCGCTCCCGGCGGTCCCGTCGACCAGATGATCGCGAACCTCACCGGACAGAACGTCGACGCCACCGCCCGCATCGCAGGCGCTGTCGACGCGCAACCGCAACTCGACAACCTGGAGGCGACGACCCAGTACGCTGGCGCCCAGGGACTGGACCCGGAGCTGATCGCCGAGATAGAGAAGCTGTACGGCTTCGACAAGCCGATCCATGAACGCTATTTCAAGATGGTCAAGGACTACCTCACCCTCGAGTTCGGCGAGAGCTACTACCAGAACCGGCCGGTGGTGGACCTGGTGGTCGAACGGTTGCCGGTGTCGCTGTCCCTCGGTTTCTGGTCGCTGATTCTCATCTACACGATCTCCATACCGCTCGGTGTCGCCAAGGCGGTCCGGGACGGGACGCGTTTCGACGCCTGGACAAGCGGCGTGATCTTCGTCGGCTACGCGATTCCGGGCTTCCTCTTCGCCGTGTTCCTGATAGTGCTCTTCGCCGGCGGCTCTTATCTCGACTGGTTTCCGCTCAAGGGGCTGACGTCCACCAACTTCGATGACCTGTCCTTGCTCGGAAAGATCGGGGACTACTTCTGGCACCTGGCGTTGCCGGTCGCCGCGCTGACCATCGGCGGCTTCGCGATGCTGACGATGCTGACCAAGAACTGCTTCCTGGAAGAGCTGTCGAAGCAGTTCGTCCTGACCGCGCGTGCCAAGGGCCTGAACCAGAAGCGCGTGCTCTACGGCCACGTCTTCCGGAATGCGATGCTCATCGTCATCGCGGGTTTCCCGGCGGCGTTCATCGGCATCCTGTTCACCAGCGCGCTGCTGATCGAGGTGATCTTCTCGCTGGACGGCCTCGGCCTGCTCGGCTACGAGGCGACGCTGACGCGCGACTACCCCATCATGTTCGGGACGCTGTTCTGTTTCACCTTCATCGGGCTCGTGATGACGCTGGTGGGCGACATCACCTATACGTTCGTCGATCCCCGCATCGATTTCGAAACCAGGGAGACGTAAGTGGCGACACGCCTGGCGACGCCGGAGACGGACGGATTCGTCGAGTCGGACACCGCGTCCGGCCGGTTCCGCATGTCTCCGCTCACGCGGCGCCGGTGGGAGAACTTCAAGGCCAACAAACGCGGCTACAGGAGTCTCTGGATCATCTCAATCATGGTGGGGCTCAGCATGTTCGCCGAGTTCATCGCCAACGATGCGCCGCTGGTGGTGGGCTACAAGGGCGAACTCTATTTCCCGGTCCTGTTCACGTACCCGGAGACGGAATTCGGCGGCGTGTTCGAGACGGAAGCGGAGTACCTCGAACCCTTCGTCCAGGACCTGATCGAGGACGGCGATGGCTGGTGGCTTTTCCCGCCCATCCGGTACAGCTACGAAACCATCGACCTGTACACCGAAGGCGCCGTGCCGGAAGCGCCTTCGACGCGGCATTGGCTTGGTACCGACGACATCGGCCGGGATGTCGCCGCGCGCATCATCTATGGATTCCGGCTCTCCGTCCTGTTCGGGCTGGCCCTGACCTTCTTCAGTTCCCTGGTCGGCATCGCCGTGGGCGCCACCCAGGGATTTTTCGGGGGCGGAATCGACCTGTTCGGCCAGCGGGTCGTGGAGGTCTGGGCCGGGCTGCCCCAGTTGTTTCTCATCATCATCCTTTCGAGTCTCATCGAACCGAACCCCGTCGCGTTGCTGCTTCTGCTTCTGCTGTTCAACTGGATGGCCCTGGTCGCGGTGGTTCGCGCCGAATCCCTGCGCACGCGCAACTTCGACTACGTCCGCGCCGCAAGGGCGCTGGGCGAGTCCAACTTCATCATCATGACGAAGCACCTGTTGCCGAACGCGATGGTGGCGACGCTCACCTACCTGCCGTTTCTGCTTAGCGGATCGGTGGTCACGTTGACGTCGCTCGACTTCCTCGGCTTCGGCCTGCCTGCCGGATACCCGTCTCTTGGTGAGTTGCTGGCACAGGGCAAGGCGAACCTCCAGGCGCCGTGGCTTGGACTGGCGGGATTCTTCACCCTGTCCATCATGCTGACCCTGTTCGTGTTCGTCGGCGAAGGCGTACGCGACGCGTTCGATCCGCGGCGGGCCGTCAGATGAGCGAACGTATCCTGGAGGTCGACGATCTCGCCGTGGCGTTTCACGGCGAAGAGGTCGTCAGGGGAATCAACTTCCACATTGACCGTGGCGAAGCGGTGGCGCTCGTCGGCGAGTCGGGTTCAGGCAAGTCCGTCACCGCCCTGTCCGTCATGCAATTGCTGCCCTATCCGCAGGCCAGCCACCCGCGCGGCTCGGTCAAGGTCGATGGCCAGGAGGTGATCGGGGCCGACGAAGGGGAGATGCTGAAGATCCGCGGCGATCGCGTCGGCATGGTCTTCCAGGAACCGATGACGTCGCTCAATCCGCTGCATCACATCGAGAAGCAGATCGGGGAAATCCTGTTCGTGCATCGGGCGATGGACAGGAAGGCTGCGAGGGAGCGGGCGTTGGAACTTCTGAACCTGGTCGGGCTGCAGCGCGCCGAGGAACGCCTGCGAGCCTACCCCCACGAACTGTCCGGGGGCCAGCGGCAACGCGTCATGATCGCCATGGCCCTTGCCAACGAGCCTGACCTGCTGATCGCCGACGAACCGACCACGGCGCTGGACGTGACGGTGCAGGCACAGATACTCGCGCTGCTCGACGACCTGAAGAGGCAGCTAGACATGTCGCTGCTGCTCATCACCCACGACCTCGGCATCGTGCGCAAGATGGCCGATCGCATCTGTGTCATGACGGACGGCGAACTGGTTGAGCAGGGTCCCGCGAGACGGATCTTCGACGCCCCGCGGCACTCCTATACCCGGCACCTGCTCGAGGCGGAACCGAAGGGAGAGGCGACGCCTTCGGACCCGAATGCGCCCGTCGTGATGCGCGGTCAGGATGTCAGCGTGCATTTCAACCTGGCGAAGGGAATGTTCGCGCGCCGGCGCGTGCTGAAGGCCGTGGACGAGGTCTCCGTCACGATTCGCGCCGGCCATACCTTGGGTGTTGTCGGCGAGTCCGGCTCCGGCAAGACGACGCTGGCGCTCGCAATGCTGCGGCTGATCAAGAGCACGGGCGAGATCGAACTCGCCGGACAGGGCATCCAGGGGCTGAAATCGAAGGCGCTGCGCCCGTTGCGCAAACAGATGCAGGTCGTCTTCCAGGATCCCTACGGGAGCCTGTCGCCAAGGCTCTCTGTCGACCAGATCATCGGTGCGGGGCTACGCGTGCATCGCCCGGAGCTTTCCGTTCCCGAAAGGTGGGAAATCGTTGCCGACGCGCTGCGCGAGGTGGGCATCGACCCCTCCATGCAGGATCGCTATCCGCACGAGTTCTCCGGCGGCCAGCGGCAGCGCATCGCGATCGCCCGCGCCATCGTCCTGCAGCCGAACCTGATCGTTCTCGACGAGCCGACCTCGTCGCTGGACATGTCCGTGCAGGCGCAGATCGTCGACCTGCTGCGGGAGTTGCAGCGGCGCCATTTGATCGCCTACATCTTCATCAGCCACGATCTCAAGGTCGTCCGGGCGCTCGCCGACGAGATCATCGTGATGAAGGACGGCGTGATCGTGGAGCAGGGAGCCGCGAAGGAAGTCTTCACGGCCCCCAGGACGGCCTATACCCGGGCGCTGATGTCCGCTGCGTTCGACATCGAGGTGGCGGAAGGGGATCAATAGCTCAGGCGCCCGGAAGCGCCACGGATATCGTGGCGGTAGCCCGGGCTTTCTCGACCGGTTGCCGACCTGGTACCCGGTTTGCGGCGCCGAACGGCGCGGCACTCCGGCCTGGAAGATTCAGGGCGTGATGACGCTTACCGCAGTTCCCTTTACTTCCGCCTGCCGCCGGAACGTGCCGTCAAACGTGGCAAAGCGCTCGGCACCCGCCTCCGTCGCGCTTGCCAAATGCAGGGCGTCCGCGAAATCGAGCCCTTCCTCGTACCATGACAAGGCCTGTCCGACGCGCCCGGGTGCTTCCGCCGTAACGGTCGGGACACCGAGGAAACGCCGCAGCGAACGGGCAACGGCCTCGCGGTCGAGGCCATAGACGCTACGCAGAACCCATTCCGTTTCCAGAATCACGGATACGGGAAGGAATACGATCTCGCGTTCCAACAAGGTGGCCGCCGCGGATGCCTGGGCGGGATCGTCGTTCGTCAGCACACGCACGACGACATTTGTGTCGACGGCGATCAAGTTTCGTCCACCTGTCCTGGCGGGACGGCGTCTCGCATTTCTGTCAGGGTCCGTCGCGGACCAACGTAGCCGGCACAGCCAATGATATCGGCGACGCTCGCCCGAGGGAAATGTGCCCGGGGCCGAAGCAATACGCCCTCCGGACTATCCTCGACCTCGAACTCCAGACCGGGTTCCCACGCGTGCGCGGCACGAATGTCCCTGGGGATCACTACTTGCCCCTTGCTCGACATCCTGGTCAACTGCATTTTGACTCGTCTCCAGACGTAAGACGGAAGTAAGAACCTACGTCAAACGGATCGGACAGGTCAACCGTCGCGTGTCACGTGTGCCCGCCGCGTCGTCTGTGAGCTGACACTTTGGTCCCAGGTCTCTGCCGCTTGGTCGCCGATGTCTTGCGCCCGGCGCGCGGCACCGATAAGGGGCACCACGAGGGTCCCGAATATGACGAGACTCATCCCGCCCAGGACCAGGAACGTCGTCTCCATACCCCAGAGATTGAGCGCAGCCGCGACCAGCGGTGCCGTCAGCGCGAAGGCGGCGCGGAAGCCCAGGCTCGCGAACGAGTTCGCGGTCGCCCGGAACTCGCTCGGTACGCGCTTGTTCAGTGCATCGCTCAGGACAACGTGACCGAAGCCCCGGCATGCGAAGAACACCACGCTGACGAGTACGCCGCCGACGGCGCCAAGCGTACCGAGGGCCAGGTAGCCCAGCACGGGGCCGATGCCCACGATGACCAGCATCGCCGTGCTGCCGAACCGGTTCTCGAGACTCAGCGCGTAGCGGCCCGCGGCGGCCGATACGAACGTCAGTGCAGCCCAGAGATAGCCGTAGTGAACGATGCCGATGCCCAGTTGCTGCCAGTGTTTCTGCAGCAGCCATACCGCGAACATGGTAGTCAGCGCCCACACCGACATTGCGAGGAACGTGAGGCGTAGCACCGCGCCGTTCATCAGCAGGTGGCGGAGCACCGTCCCGATGTTTCCGATGTGGCTGTCCCTGGACATCCTGTTTCCCGGCGGCTCGACCAGACCGAAAGCGAGCAGGAACGCCATCCATCCACTGGCCACCTGCACGTAGACCGCGGTCTCCATCGACCAGATGAGGAGCACGCTGCACGTTGCCGCGGCCAGCGCTTCGGACACGTCGCGCGTCGTGAAAAGCCGCCGCACCGCCTTGCGGCTGCCATGGGCGTGCCCCTTCAGGGCAAGTTCGGTGTCGTACAGCAGGGCGAGGTCGGCGCCGGACATCAGGCTCAGGCCGAGACCCAGGCAGCTTTCGAACAGCGCAAGCTGCCAGAACCCTTCCGCGAACAACAGGACGCTTTGGCCGACACCGAGGAAGAACGTGCCGGTGACAATGACGCGCTTGCGCCCGAGCAGGTCGGCCAGGTAGCCCGATGGCGCCTCCATGACCAGCACCACGGCCGCAAACCACGCCTGCAGCAGGAATATCTCGGGCAGCGTCAGGCCCCGGCTCTCGAAGAAGAGCACGATGATCGGCATCAGGACCAGAAACACCTGGAAGAACGCCAATGCCAGAACCCGCCGAAAGTTCTTCTCCAGTTGTCGTCGCGTCGGCGTCGACATCCTGCTTTCTCTCCTCAAGGGGCGTTTCACGCCGTCAATCAACAAAAAACCCCGATGGCTGGAGGCGCATCGGGGTTCCCACGAACAGTGTCTTGAGGGTACTTATCCGATAGCGTCTCCCATCGCGGGGGTCAACACCGCCTGCGATTGAACGACTGCATCCGCGCTCGACGAGGCGTCGAGGGCGAACGTCGCGGTCGAACATCCTGTTTGCATTCGGGTCATGGGGTTGGCCACGATTTCGAAGGCGCGCGATTCTAGGGTCGTCGCTCTTCGCTGGCAACTGTTTTGGTGTTTTGTTTTGGTGTCGGTGGTCAGACCCGTCGTTCTTCGGCCGGAGGTCGCCATTGGCTTGTCATGGCTGCCACGGTGAGGCAAGCTGATCGGAATATCGTTGGGCGGTGGATTCGTGATGCCTTGGTGGGCTTGGTTGATAGCTGGGATCGTGTTGATGGTGCTGGAACTGGCGGCCATCGACGCGGCGTTCTACCTCGTGTTCCTGGGCGCCGCAGCCGTCCTGGTCGGCATCGCGGTGCTGGGCGACCCGACCTTCCCGGTCTGGGGCCAATGGGTCCTCTACGGTGTTCTTGCCGTGGCATCCATGGTGTTCTTTCGGCGCAAGCTCTACGACCGGCGCTGGACGTGACGGTGCAGGCACAGATACTCGCGCTGCTCGATGACCTGAAGCTCAAGCATGTCGCTGCTGCTCATCACCCACGACCTCGGCATCGTGCGCAAGATGACCGATCGCGCATCTGTGTCATGACGGACGGCGAACTGGTGGAGCAGGGTCCCGCGAGACGGATCTTCGACGCCCCGCGGCACGCGAGGTGGGCATCGACCCCTCCATGCAGGATCGCTATCCGCACGAGTTCTCCGGCGGCCAGCGGCAGCGCATCGCGATCGCCCGCGCCATCGTCCTGCAGCCGAACCTGATCGTTCTCGACGAGCCGACCTCGTCGCTGGACATGTCCGTGCAGGCGCAGATCGTCGACCTGCTGCGGGAGTTGCAGCGGCGCCATTTGATCGCCTACATCTTCATCAGCCACGATCTCAAGGTCGTCCGGGCGCTCGCCGACGAGATCATCGTGATGAAGGACGGCGTGATCGTGGAGCAGGGAGCCGCGAAGGAAGTCTTCACGGCCCCCAGGACGGCCTATACCCGGGCGCTGATGTCCGCTGCGTTCGACATCGAGGTGGCGGAAACGTAGCTTACCTTGGAGCGGCGCGCCGTTCCCGAACCTGCGCTCGACTTGCGGTGTCGATCAGGGTCGCCGAACACCAAGGAATGTCGTCGCAATGCCCCAGAGTTCGAGCGTACTGAACGAACTTCCACTCTTCCGACATGAAGGAATCGGCATCGCCACCATGCGCTAGACGATGGGCGCGTCAGATCGCAGCCCTTGACGGCGTTCCGCCGCTTTCGGTTGTCGTCGAAGACGGAACGCCGAATCAAGGGTCGAGCGTTCCAAGGGGTCGATAGGGCCGATTTTTCTGCGGGGCGTTGGCGTGATCGCCATTGTCAGCTGGCGGACCACCATCAGTCTTCGCGGACTTCGATATCCAAGGTATTGCGATCATTCCGGGCCAGATTACCCGCACCAACAACGTCAACACCATCAAACCCCAAAATCCCCACCACAATTCCAGCTGCCAATACCCGTGAGTCATCCAGCCACCCAACCCCAGCACAAGACAGACCCAGAACAAGTCCTTTAGCAGACGTTTCCGTGTGTTCCGGGTCATTTGAGCTCCTTGCCGTTACGATGACCGCCTATCTACTACATTCACTAATGCAATCGGCGATCAATGTCCCGATCATCGCGGCGCACATCGTTTGCTGGAGGGGCGTCATCGGTACCCCTCCTGCTTTGGTAACGCAGTTGACGATTGCCGCCCTTGCGCCTGCCAAAGCACCTATCGTGATTCTGAGACCACTTCCCGCAGCCATGTCAAGGGCATTGCAGATGTTCTCGCACGGGCTAGGCCTGCCGTGTCATGAGAAAGAAGGCTGGACAACGGGCATTTGCCATTGTAGCCTGT
>JAPOYI010000071.1:0-10464 GCA_026706665.1 Gammaproteobacteria bacterium
TGCGCGGCCACTGCGCGATGAGCCTAGAGTTCCGCGACGGGCGGATCGTCCGGCAACGGAACTACGACTGCTTCTGAGGCGCGGTTTCCGAGTCGAGGGTTGCCGTCGACCTGGCCAGCGGCGGGCCCGGTCCGCAGGATCGCGGACCGGCCGCTCCTCCGTCGCGACCCTTCGTTCGAACCGTTCGACGCGTCGCGACGGTGGCGGTTCGAGGGCGCGCGAGTCCGTGGTATTCTCTCGGGCAGTCTAGGCGAATGCAGCCGTTTCCGTCGCGCCGGGGCGTGGGCCCGGGTCGGCGGTTAGCGGCGAGGTGCCCGCAATGGACCGACTGGAGCCGATGCAGCCGGACGCGTCGGCATCGCCTCGGAACGGCTCGACGTCGTCGGGGGACGTGTCCGCTTCGACCTCCCAGGAGTTGTTCGACCGGGCGCGGCAAGGCGACGCCACGGCCCTCGACCGTCTGTTCGCCCGCTATCTCCCGCGTCTGCGGCGCTGGGCGCATCACCGCGTGCCGACCTGGGCGCGCGACGCCGCCGACACGGCCGATCTCGTGCAGGAGACGGTGTTTCACACGTTGCGCCGTCTCGACTCGTTCCAGCCGGAGCGCGATGGCGCGTTGCTGGGCTATCTCCGGCGCTCGCTCCTGAACCGCGTCCGCGACCAGTTCCGGCGGGCTTCGCGGAGACCCCAGATCGACCCGCTGGTAGACGGGCTGGATGAACGCTTGCCGAACGACGCCGCATCTCCGCTCGACCGGGTGATCGGGCACGACGACCGTCGGCGGTACGAAGCTGCGTTGAAGCGCTTGCGACCGATCGATCGCCGGGCGATCGTCGCGAGCATCGAGCTCGGCTACAACTACGAGCAGCTCGCCCTCGTGCTGGACAAGCCCTCCGGACCGGCGGCCCGACTGGCCGTCCGACGCGCGCTGCTTCGCCTCGGCGAAGAGATGCAGCGTGCATGAGCGACCGCAGGCTGCTCGAATCCGTCGCTGACGCCGTCGCGGCCGGCGAGGCCGTCGACTGGTTCGACGTCGAGCTGGCGGCCGCGAAGGGTCGCGACGCCGATCTCCTCGAGCAGCTCAAGATCGTCTCCGCCATCGGGGCGAAGCGCCGCCCGCTCGCGCGGTCGGCTCCGACCTGCTGGAACCGGATCCTGGAAACCGGCGTGGCCGTCGTGCTGGCGATAGCCGTCGCTCGGCTCGCCGTAGTGGTCGTGAGCGTGTCTGCGCCGGCTTGCACGACCGACTGGACCTTCGTCCTCAACGCACTACTTTTCGGCGCTGGGGGCGTCGTGTTGTTGGTGGGCGGCGCGCGCGATCGTCGGCTGCCACTGTTGGGTGGCCTCTTTCTTGCCATCAGTTCGGCGTTCGTGACCGTGCTGATGCCGTCGGTCGGCGCCTGCTTCGATGGTGGTTTGGCTGCCGCGCTTCGACCCTTCCAGCCGGAGGCGTTCCTCGCGTTGATGTTGTGGCGCTTTGTCCAGAGGTTCCCTGTCGACACGCAGCGGCCTACGCTGAGCCGTATCTCCCGAGCCCTCGTGGACGCCTCGTTCGGTGCTGGCGCGGTGCTGTTCACGATCAGCGCCATCGGCGACTTGGGCTGGACGATACCGGCTTGGTCGACGGCGGCGTTCGAGTTGCTAGACCGTGACGATCCGTACTCAGCCTATTGGCCGCTGCTCCTCGCCATCGCGGCTCCCGCCGTCCCCTTTCTCCTGTGGAAGGCACGACTCGAGGCACACGAGGAGCGGCGCCGTGTGATGTTCTTCGTCGGCGCGCTGGCCGTTGGGCTGACGCCCTTCGTGCTGGTGGTGGTTGCCTCGCCATTCGTGCCGGTTCTTTGGGATGCCGCGGTGCAGGAGCGCGTCGGTGTCGTCCTGTACGCAGCGCTCGCATCGGTTGTCCCGATCACCACCTATTCCGTGGCGGTCGACCGCGTGATGGACCTGAAGTTCGTCATCCGGACCACAGCCAAGTACGCGCTGGCGCGTTTCGCCGTATGGGCGTTGAGCCTCGGACCGATCGCATACGTAGGATTCGACATCTACGCGAACCAGCAGCTCACCATAGCCGAGTACTTCGAACGCTCTCGACCCATTGGGCCTCTCGCGCTCTCCGCGGTGGGCATGATCACCCTGGTCGCTCGCCAGCAGCTGCTCCTCGCCGTCGACCGGTGGTTTCTGGCCGAGCCGAGTGCGCAGTCGCACACCCTTGACCGGCTCGAGCAACAGCTGCGGAAGTCGGATAGCCTGCGAGGCGTGACCCGGGCGCTCGCTGCGGAGCTGGGCCGCGCGCTGCACGCTCCGACCGTGAATGTCCTGCTCGTCAACGACGACGGGACCGAGCTGGTTCCGGTCGAAGGATCCACGGGTGCGATCCGTCGCGAGTCGACGCTGGTCGAGGTGCTGCACTCCACCCGAGGCGACGTCCCGCTCGACGCGCACGCACTGGGGGGGTTGGCGCGATTGATCCCGCCGGTGGAGCGGGATTGGCTGCATGCCTCGGGCGCCCGGCTCCTCTGCCCGCTCGTCGGGTCGACGGCGATGCTCCTGGGGTTCGTGGCCATCGGCGAGGCGAAGAACGGGCTGCCCTACTCGGCCCGCCACTTCCCAGTCGTGGCGGCGGCCTGCCGTCGCGCCGCTACGCAGATCGAGAATCGCCGGCTGCGCGACCGGACGGCTCACAAGCCTTACCAGTCGGGTAATCGCAGCGATCAGGGGCTCGACTGGCGGGACGAGCCGGCCGTGTACTGTCCGGCCTGCTCGCTGGTCTGGAGTCCGGAGACACCGCGGTGCTCGTGCGGGACGGCCACGACCGTGGCCGCACTCCCACTGTTCGTTCACGAGAAGTTCCGCCTCGAGCGCCTGGTCGGCGCCGGTGGCATGGGCGTGGTCTACCTGGCTGTCGACATGGTGCTCGACCGCACGGTGGCCATCAAGACGCTTCCGTCGCTCCGGTCCGAGTCCGCCGAACGGCTGCACCGGGAGGCCCGAACGATGGCCAAGGTGCTGCACCCGAACCTGGCGCTCATCTACGGCGTGGAGGAGTGGCGTGGCGTGCCGATGCTGGTCGTCGAGTACCTGGACGGGGGGACGCTCCGTGACTGCATCCGTCGCGGTCCCGTGTCATACGCCAGTGCGATCGACCTCGGGCTCGTGCTCGCCGACGTGCTCGCTCGTGTGCACGAGGCGGGCGTGTTGCACCGGGACGTAAAGCCGAGCAACATCGGCTACACGAGCGATGGCCGACCGAAGCTGCTCGATTTCGGCCTGGCTCTGCTGGACCGGGGCGCCCAGTCCCCCCGACCCATCGGCGAGCCACTATCGGACGCTGTGCGCGAGGCGCTGAGCCGATCAACGGACCCCGGGTCCACCGTGACCGTCGCCGACCGCCTGGTCGGCACCCCCCTCTATCTGGCGCCGGAAGCGCTCGCCGGCGTCACGCCGCAGCCCTCCTTCGACCTATGGGGCCTGGGATTGGTGCTGTACGAAGCGCTCGCGGGCCGTCACCCATTCGCCGCCGAAGACTCGGCGAAGGTGCTGGCTGCCGTGGAGCGGGCCGACGTGCCCGACATCCGCGACTACCGTCCGACCTGCCCCCTGGGGCTGGCAGCGTTCCTGCGCGCCGCCCTGTCGCCGAAGGTCTCTCGAAGACCTGCAACTGCCGACGCCATGCGCCGCGGGCTCCACCGGCTCCGGGGCACGATCCCGCAACACGCTCACTGACCTCCTCCGCGGTGTACGGAATCGTGGCCTGGGGCGTTCTCCCTTCATTGAGCCACTCGCCGGGGGAGGCGTTCATGGCTGAGGCAGCGAACCTCGACTACATCCTGTCGGACTGTTTCCTGGCCGTCGGTCAGGCAGTTGGCACTGACAAGACCCTCGAATTCGACGTGGTGACTTGGTGGCACCAGCGGTACCGGCGCGCCTTCCATCACGCCATTACTACACAAGGCGCGTCGTGGACCGCCGACCGCGGCCGGGTCACCGCGGTTGGCCGCCATCTGGGCCAGCGAGTCGTCGAGCACACTGGCCCTGCCCTCGTCATCGACCGGTCGGCCGCAGCGCGGGCCTCGGAAGAGGTCGAGCATGGATGCAGAATGACCGCGACGCGGGCACCCGCCCCGGCGATGGGGTGGACAGCTTCGACTGCGGTGGCGCCGTAGTCGGCAGCTGCCGCCATGACAACCGCGGTGCTTCGTGCCAAGGAGGCAGCAGATGGGAAACACAATCCGGGAGACACCCTCGTCGAAGGTGGTCGCTGGTTCCACGCCTTCAGGCGCGGCGCTTCGTGCCAAGTCGGCTGCCCACGACCAAGACCTGGAGCAGGCGGTCGAATACGTTGTAGCCGACTGCTTCTTCGCTGTCGGCCAAACGATCGGCATGCGAACGACGGTCGACTACGAGGCCGTGGCCTGGTGGCACGACCACTATCGGACCAAGTTCCTCGAGGCGCTGCGTCGTGGCAATGACTGGCGGGAGGCCAGGGAAAACGTGACGGCCGTCGGGTGGATGTTGGCCGAGCGTGCTGTACGTCACGCGGCCGGTCGGGATTCGATCGACATTGACGCGGCCCAACGCGCGGCCGCTGACGTCGAACGCTACTGTCAGCACCGAGCAGAGCGCGCGGCCAGAACCCAGCACGATGAATCCGCCGGTGATTCCCGGTTGGCCGGATTCTGGTGCGTTCCACGCCCCTGCTAGGCCGGTCCTAGCAGAGTTGCGCACTCCGCCGCGGGGCACCTGGGTGCCCGGGACACCCGCGTACGAACAGATGGCATTCGAAGCAATGGAGCATCACCTGATCGTCACTGATTCGATCCGGAGAAGACCGTTCTGAATGAGCACCAATACTGCTGCTGCACGGGTCTTCGTTCGCCATGCCGACGAGGACAAAGCCATAGTCTCGGCTTTGGTCGAACTGCTGGAAACGGCACTTCTCCTTGGCGGACAGGACATCTTCTGTACATGTCTACCGGGCCGCGGTCCGGCGACGGGCGAACGTCTGGACTTTGAGATTGAAAGACGAGTGAAGGAGGCGAAGGCGTTCTTGTACGTTGTCACGAAGAATAGTCTCCGCTCCGAGTGGGCACGAAATGAAGTCAGCTTAAGGCAGACACTGCCAACGCAAGTGCGCGCACGACTGCCTGTACGGCTGCCGGACGTCCCAGTCGACTCCCTTCCGGCGGCCCTTAGAGTTGTGAAGGTGCCGGCATTGACTTCGGCGGCTGTCGTGTACGAGCTTTTGCGCGACGTGGCCTCCAAACTGAGTATCGAGCTGCAGCCACCCGAGATGTACCAGGAAAAGGTGGAGTCCGTGCTACGAGCATCGAGAGCGAGGGCGCTAGCACCAGAAGAACAGGAGCTGCCCCGGCTCCTGCCAGGCCGACGGCGGCTCCTCCGTCTGTTTGTGGTCGGATCTGGTGTCGGACAAACCATATTCATGTTGCCAATTGGACCGAACTCCGACGCAGGCGAGTTCGACAAGTTCTTAGCACTGCTAGTCGATCTGGACTTGTCAGATAGTGCCGAGTACAGAGAGCTCGCCAGGGTCGGCAAGCTGCCCGCATCGGCCAGCATGATACGACAGTTCACGGACGCATTGAGTGCCATTGGTGACCTTATCGATAGGCGCGGGTCTGAGCAAGAGAGGCAATGGTTCAAAGCGGGTCAGTTGCTCTACAACTATGCAATCCGTCGGGCGAGGGCCGAGCAGTCGGCCGATTCTGCCGACGTGATGCTGCAAGACGCTGACGCCATGTTGAGCGCGCTCGACACGCTGGTCGATCAACTCGATCTCCCGAAAGGTCTGGCGGCGGAGATGTCCGCGTTCATCGCTCGGGCGCGGGCGAACACGGACGCGGAGACGCTGCTGAAAAAGGCCAACGACGTTGTGAACTGCGCGTACTTCCTTCTGTGAAGAATGAAGTACAACTCCTACTGCTTCTCCACGACCGGGCGCCACGCTGCCCGCGGACTTCTTCCTGCGGGAACTGCTGAGAAGCCGACCAGATCGAAATGCTGCGAGGACCGCGAGACTTGGCCAAGCGCGATCGGTGACGGCGAAACGACGGGGCGCCTAGCGCCATGGCGGTTGTCTCCAGTTGGCCCTTTGAGCAAAGCGGGCATTGGTCGGACGACGGGTCGCCGCACGGGGAGACACTGCCACAGCCTGGGTTCTCGTCGACCGAGAGCACCAGCGCGTTGTCGGGTGGGTCGCGGTAGAGCCCGATGACGTCAAAGTACCTTCTCGGCGAAGTGCGCGTCCCGGCGGAGCTTGAACGTCCTGAGCCCATGCACCCTGACATCCGCGGCGGCCCGACCTGCCGCACGTGCCACTGCGTGACGTCGGCGTGGTGCGCTATCAACCGGGTGCTCCAGTGGGTTGGGTCGGCGGGGACCCGCTCAGTGGTCAGGAACGGGATGCGTGAGCCGGCCACGAACGGATGCGGCGGCCGCGCTTGGCACTTGCCCGGCCACCGCGTAGATGTAGTAGTGGTTGACGCTCGCCCTCAAGTCGGCCGGCCACGGATACGTCGTGCCCGTCCGCGACTCATGCCGGCGATCGGTGCGGTGCATCCGCGCCTTCTCCTGCGTCCAGCCGATGTAGAGCACGCCCTGTCCCCCCGGCCAGCTGCGCAGGTACTCCCGCGTCCGCTCGTGCTTCCGCCTTGCCCGCCGGAACGTCACGAGGTCGAGCGCATTGACAAACGGCTCCGTGATAAGTCCCATCAGCCTCGACGACGGCCACGCCGCGCCGCCCATCTCGCGGAAGAACTCCGCCGCACGGGCCGCCGTCCGGAGCAGTGGCACGTAGAGGTTGAGGTACATCCGGTCGACGCACTCCAGCGCCAGGGTGGTGTGCTGCGACAGCATTTCGGCCGCAGATCGCGCTACGTTCATTGCTCGGGCTCCCGTCGACGGACTCCCCACCGGCCAGTCTACGGCCACCGTTGCCCTCGGGCGCCCAATGAACGCGGTTCACGCCGCAGAGGAGCAGCGGCCGGAGTCCGACTCACCCGCCGACAGCGCCGAGGCACATGCCTCGTCGATCTGAGGCACAGGGTCGCTAGCTAGACGGGGGGTGATCATGCTGGGTCCTGTTCTCGATGTCGCGGTGGGGCTCGCCTTCCTCTATCTCCTACTGAGCATCGCCTGCAGCTCCATCCACGAGCTACTCGCCAGCGCAACCCACCTCCGGGCCCAGCAGCTCCGGAAGGCAATCGAGCACTTGGTCGGCTCCACCTACACAGACCACCTATACGCCCACGCTCTCATTACCGGGCTCCATAGCAGCCCCGCCCGACCATCCTACATCGACGCCCGTGTCTTCGCCGCCGCCCTCCTCGACGTCATTTCCCTTCACACCGCACAAGCCAATGCCGGCACCCTCCGGATGCCCAAGCTCCTTGAGGCAATCGCGAAAGTCGACTCTAAACTCAAAGTCCGCGGACTGCTTCTCAGCTTGGCCGACCCCACGGAGACTAACCCCACCGCGTTCCAGGAGCGTATCGCCAAGTGGTTCGACGCGAACATGGAACGGGTGTCCGGCTGGTACAAGCGTGCCGCCACGCGCAATCTCCTCGTGATCGCCGTCTTCTTGACCCTCTCCACCAACGCCGATTCGCTTCGCGTTGCAGGAATCCTGTGGCGCGATGAAGCTCTCCGCGCCCTGTTGAGCAACGCTGCCGCCCAACTATTCGCGAGCGGGCAAGAACTCGCGGACGTTCAGCAACGGCTGGAGGAACTCCCCCTTGGGTACCCAAACGGTCTCTGTGACGTTTCCCCTATCAGCCTACTCGGCTGGGCCATTACCATCCTTGCCATTAGTCTCGGGGCGCCGTTCTGGTTCGACGTAATGGGCCGATTCGCAAACCTACGCGGCGCCGGCCCGAAGGACGGGACCCAAAGTGGCTCCTAGGCAAGACCCCCCAACACGATGGCCCGGGCACGTCGGGTTGTCGGCCGCCGCTGAGCCGAGTTGAGGTTGGGGGTGCTCCGAAGTGTGCTCTGCGATCTCTTCAGTCGTTGTTCCTCATCGGCGCGGTTCGGCGCGGTCAACATGTTGCGCCCTACGCAGTGACTGTCGTCGAAGGCGCGATCCGCACGCCTTGACCGGTATCCGAAGGGAGAATCTAGAATGAAGCGCATCTCCATGGAAGCTGATTACGCCGTTCCCGCAGGCAACGTGAAACTAACGATAAAGGTTGGGGAGGCGCAGATCGGTGCATCTGTTGTCCAACTCGCCGGCAACGAACTAGACCGCGGCACGATTGCTGGCCTGTCTCTCGGCCACGGCGGTCAGCTAAAGGGGAGTTCGCTTACCATTAAGTCCGTTGTGACCGACGTCAATGATCGGACGAACCTCACGACCATTACCTACGAGCTGGGCAGCGACACCAGTCAGCAGGAGTTCACGCAAACGGCAACCGTGGATCAGGAAGGCGACTCTGTCATCTACCGGGCCGAAATTGCTATGGTCTAGATGGTGGCGTGTCACTGGAACGACTTCCGGTTGCACTCCCGCGCGCCGAATGCAGCCGTCGTCAAGAATGAGAGCACCCCGGGGTCTTCTGTTCCGATCCGTTGGCCACGGCCCGCGAGGTGAAGCTGTGTTCTCAGACAGTCCACTAGCAACTAGCCTTGGGCCTCGCCACGGATACGCGACATGGCTCCGAGGCCCCAACGACCACCGACACGGCTTTCGCATCCGGGCGCCCATTCTTGCTGGGCGCCCCGAACTGTGGCTTCCGAGATCGATGCCCCGATCTCCCGAAGGGATGGCCCATGGACCTGCGACCTGCAACTCGTAGCACACTGGTTCCTCTGCTCTTCCTCGTAGTAGTAGCGGTCCTGCCCAGGTTCGCGTTGGCGCAAGCCGAAACAGTTGACGTCGAGGCCTTGGCTGCCCCTGCCGCTCCTGGCTTTGTCGCGATCGGCGTGGAGCCGACCGCAGTTGCGCGCCCGACGACTGCATCGGCGGTAGGTCTGAGTCTGTTGTCGTCGATTACGGATAGCGACAGTTTGCTACCGAAGAATTACGCTCTCGAGGTGGCTCCATACTGGCTCCGTTCCCACCCCGAGCTGACGTACGAAGAGCAGAGCGCGTCTGGCATCCTCTCAACTATGGCGCAGACGTTCGCCATTTCGTTTGCCACCGCCACCGCCGCGGACGACACCGTGCGTCTCGGGTTGGGCCTGCGTACCCTTCTTTTCAAGGGTCGTGACAACGCGCGGGCTGCCGCGCTCATCGGTAGCATTCAGTCCTTGCAGCTGGAAATGCTCGACAGTGACGACGACGATGTTCGAGTCGAGCTCGCCGCCAGGCTCAGAGATGGGGCGCTGGCACTACAAGCTGAGAACCGTAACCCGGTTGGTTTCCGTCTTCAGGTGGCGGGAGCGGCGGGCGCGAGTTTCCCGGACGCGCACTACGACGAAGGTCGACTGTCAAAGTACGGCGCTTGGGTTACACCGGCGTACCGGTGGGAGAACGGGTTGAGCGTCCTAGGGGTACTTCGGTTTCTGCGTGATAAGGAAGCGGCGGTTGGCCTCCAGCGAACCGTCGACTTCGGCGCGCGTTTTCGTATCGAAGTGAGTGATCTGGGCTTATCTGCGGAGTTCGTCTCTCGACGAACGGGCGACCGGGGACTTGAAGCGTCTTTCTCCGATCGGATAGTCGCGATTGTTGAGTATCGGGTGAGAGATGATCTGTACGTCACCTCGAGCTTCGGCAAGAACTACCGCGACAGCACGACGCCTTCCGGAGCCCTAGTCGCCTTTCTCGGGGCGAGTGTCCGGCTCAGCAGCATGGCCAGCGTTGCAGTTCGCTGAGTACCTTGTGGCGATTCGGCGCCCTTTACACGCGGCTGATCGGGTTCATCGCCGATCTTGCCAACCTGGTGGTTCGTGCGCTAAGTACTTGTACTACTCAGTGAAACCTGGTACCGTCTGATGCATGCAGACGACCAAGGGCTTTCAACTGCTCCCGGACGACCGGGACGCCTTGAAACGGTGGCTGCGACGCTCGTCCACGCCGAGCGGTCAGACCCGGCGAGCCCGTATCCTGCTCTCGCTGGACGGGGGCCGCAACCCCACCGAGACGGCCCGCCTCCTGCACGTCAGCCGGGCGACCGTGCACCTCTGGCACCGCCGGTACCGTGCCGAAGGACTCGCCGGACTGGTGGACCGGCCGCGCTCCGGTCGACCTACCATCCTCGACCGGCGCACCGTCGAGCGCATCCTGTTCCTGACCACCGAGCGGGTGCCCGTCGAAGCGACCCACTGGAGCACGCGGTTGATGGCCCGCTACGCCGGCGTCACGCAGTGGCAGGTGCGGCAGGTCTGGCGGGCCGCCGATGTCAAGCCGCATCGGCTCAAGACTTCAAGCTCAGCCGGGACCCCCGGTTCGCGGAGAAGGTCATCGACGTCGTCGGGCTCTACCTGGACCCGCCCGACAACGCGCTG
>JAPOYI010000071.1:10548-11198 GCA_026706665.1 Gammaproteobacteria bacterium
CCGGGGCGGGACGCTGACGCACGACTACAAGCGACACGGGACCACGAATCTGTACGCCGCCTTCAACGTGGCGACCGGCGAGGTCCTCGGCCGCCTCACCCGGCGCCATCGCGCCACGGAGTTCCGCCAGTTCCTCGCGCAGATCGATCGGGCGACACCGCCCGAGTTGGTTCTGCACCTGATCGTCGACAACAGCAGCAGCACCCACACGACCGAAGCGATTCGGGACTTCCTGGGCGCCCGTCCTCGCATTCACCTGCACTTCACGCCGACGAGCGCCTCGTGGCTCAATGCCGTCGAGACTTGGTTCGGCCAACTGCAGCGGCGTGCCCTGCGGCGAGGAAGATTCACCAGCGTGAGCGAACTGCGCGATGAGATCCGCCGGTTCATTGAGGCCCACAACAGGCACTCTGCCAAACCCTTCCGATGGACCAAGTCCGCTACCGCCATCCTCGATGCCGTCGACAGGGCTCGCGAAACGTTGCGTCAAGAAACCTCCCGCACGGAACACTAGCCTGGAATTCTCACCGTTGTAGCGACAAGAGGCTGCCCGTGATGGCGTAAAGTGTTGTGTCCACAATACTTCAGGCCACCCACGGAGGCAGCCCCTTGTCGACACAGTGTACGTCAACCCAGCTTGAGTTTCCCGA
>JAPOYI010000206.1 GCA_026706665.1 Gammaproteobacteria bacterium
CGCGCCTGCGCCACCTGAACCTGCCGCCCCTCGGCGGCGACAACGGCAGCAACGGCCCACTCCTGACGAAGACGCTCCTCATCTACTGCCTGACCGCCGGCGGCACCAACAACGGCCCGCGCCTGGTCGCCTACGACAAGGCCGACGGCACGGAGCTGGCGTCCGTCGACCTGCCGTCGGGGGGGATCGGCACGCCGATGACGTACATGGTCGACGGCCGGCAGTACATCGCGCTGACGGTGGGGGGAGGGCCGCGGCTGGTGGCGTTTGCGCTTCCGGACCGTGGCGGTGCTCCGTAGAGTGCCCGGCGCGCTGGCGTGTCGGTGATCGCGCCGGCCACTGGCCGAGCTACTCACGACATCCTCGCCACCCCACCGTTCGCGCCCCCCCACTGCCGCCGGCGTGGCGCTGAAAACGCGGGGGCACTATTGAGGTGCAGCGTGGCGTCAGGTGATCTGCGTCTGGATGGCCCTCGGTGGACACCCAGAACCGGCAGTATGTCCCGCTGGTCATACTGGCCGGTTTCGACCTGTCCGCTGAGGGGATGGCTGATGACCAAGTAGTCGATGTCCGCTACGCGACAGGTGCCCCGGCATGTTCGCTGCGCGAGAAGACCGGCGTTCGACCGGGGTCAATCCAATGAATGGCACAGTTCCGGGTGTGAATTCAGCTAAGACGTGCTCGCCGTCTCGTCAACCACTACTCGTCCATCACTGTCCTCGGCCACGATCTCGACGCGCCCGAGCGATTTGAGCGACGACGTGACACTCGGTTGACGAAGGGACTCGGTTTCAGTGAACCGTCTGTGTCGCTCGTTGGCGAGAGTGGTCAGCAACTCCTCATCACGTCGGAGGTTCGCTTGCCAGACCGGCACGATCTTGTGGTCCGATACTTCGACACTTCTACGGAGGCGCTCGAGGGTAGCTTGCGTCGACCGCGCGCGGTCGCTGGCGGCCCGTTCCCGATAGTCGAACCAATCCGTCAAGCGCCCAATCTCCCGATCTACGTTCGCGTCGGCCTCGTGTTCCGTATCGGTCTGGAGCTTCCTGCGCCTGCCCTCGGCGAAGCTCTCAGCCAAGTCGCCGATGCCCCGCACAGCGGCGACCGGAACCGCACTCCGGGGAATGTCGGTCTCGCGTGCATCGAAGCGCGCGGCCCGCTTCGCGATGCGCCGTCCGACGTCCTCATCCACGACTCCCTCGTCGTTCACAAATAGGTGAAGGATCTCCTCCTTCGGATATACACCGGAAACCGTGAACAGATACGTGAAGAGCCAGCCGCACGCCGGAGTCAAGTCATCCGCTGCTGGGATTCGACGAGTGCCGGTGGAGCCTTCGTAGCGTTCGTCGAGCACGCGGTCGACTAAAGCCTCGATCACCGGGTGACCGAAGGCCATCAACTCTACCTTCTCTGAATCTGGTCTGTGGTCGGGTCGAAACACGGCGGCGCGCCGCCTCCCGTCGGGGAAAAGCGTCTTCTGGTGCGTGTCGTAGAACTCCCCCCGGAACACAAGTTCGTACTCATTTCGCGCCCGCGTCACCGTTGTACGTTCGTCAACGAGGAGTGCTTGGAAGAACCGATCTCTATCGGCCGGCTTGATCGACGACGTTCTTCCCGAAATCCGTGAGACGATGTCCTTGCGGAACGACTTCGTGTCCATGACGAAGTCCCGAAGCTGTTGGCCTGCGGAACGGGCATCACGGACCTCACGCTCAAGTCGGCTACCCAGTGCGTCGAACGCCTTCTTGCGATTCGTCTCCGAGCGCCGAAGGATCTTCCGGATCTCGGTTTCAGTGTCGCCGAGGATAGGGTCTAGGCCGCCGACTGTCTCCTCGAACAGCCTGATGCGGTGTTCCAGCACGTCCAGGACGCGCTCCTCGATCGTGCCCTTGACCCAAAGGTTGCAGATGATGACGGGGTGGCCCTGTCCAATTCGGTCCACTCGCCCGATGCGTTGTTCGACGCGCATCGGATTCCAAGGCAGGTCGTAGTTGACCAAGACGTGGCAGAACTGAAAGTTGCGCCCTTCACCGCCGGCTTCGGTGCTGATTAGAATCTGCGGTCCTTTCCCCTCCTTGAAGCGCTTGACAGATTGGTCCTTCTCCTCCGGTTTCATCTGTCCATGAAAGAGGTTGACGTTCCAATCGCGGGCGCGAAGGCAGTCATGCAAGTGTCGCTGGGTCTCTCGGAACTCTGTGAACAACAGCACCTTCTCATCTGGCGTTTCACGGAAGAGCACGCCGAGTCGCTCGACGAGCACCTGGGCCTTCGAATCGACAGTCACCAAACTGAGAGTGTCGATGGCGCGATCGAGTAACCGCAGTTCGTCACCGCCGTTCGCCGCCGCAGCGGGCCCTCCGACGAGGTCACCCGTGTCGCGGTCGTCATCCAGCCGGCCTTCCAGATCGGTCGCCGACGGACTGGACTGTTCGTCATGCCGCACCTTCAAGCGACGGCGTCGCAACGCTTCTCGAACGGCGGCGATGCTGGAAGCCATTAGCTTCTGGAAGATGACCATTACGAACCCGACTGCCTTATTGCCAGCCGAATCCGCCAACTGAAACCCGTGCTGGACGTACTCCTCGACCGCCTCTAGTCCGCGTCTTTCCGCGGTCGACAATCCAACCTCCCATCGGTGCGCGGCCCGAGGCATGAATCCGCCGACGGTCGCCTTACGGTTCCGCATTAGGATTTCGCTGAGAAGATGCCGTTCGGACAGCTCCATAGCAATCTCCTGCAGGTCGCTGCCCTTGGCGCTGAGCCGTTGGCGGAGCTGAGCGGCTCTCTCTCTGAGCGCCTGGAGTTCGCTTGACATGCCGGGCGAGCGCTCATGGATCTCTTGAAACGCCTCGTCGAGGTCGAGTCCAGTATGTGCAATGGTCTCGGCGACGACCTCCACGAGTTGGCGTTTCCTGTCGGCGTCCTGGGTGTCGAGCCACGCGGCGATCTTTAGGGCAGTCATCCCCGGATCCTCGTCCGGTATAGGAAACTCCTCGTTAGACAGGCACTCAACGAGGCGTCCGAGGCCGGGTAGGGAGGCCCGATGCCGGTCGAAGTGCTCCTCCGATGGAAACAGTGCAGGATCGAGCAATTCGATGAGGGAATACAATTCGTGCGTGTGGAGCTGTAGCGGCGTCGCCGTCAGAAAGAGCATGCCCCGCCGCATGACTTGTTCCGGCGGCGAAAGAGCTTGGACCAAGCGATAGAGTCGAGTGGATTTCGCCTTGCTGCCAAATAGTTGATGCCGCGCGTGATGCGCCTCGTCGACGATAACAAGATCCCAGTCCACCGCGGCGCATAGCTTGGCCCATTTGGGACTCTCAACCCATCTCGATGAACAGAGTACACAGTCGAAGTGGAGGAACGGGTTTCCAACTCTGCCTTGATCTTGAAGGTAGCCAACCGTAGCGGTGTTCAAGACGGCGAAGATCTCATTGAACTTGGTCTTCATCTCGAACTGCCATTGGCGGACTAGGTTCGGTGGCACGATGGCGAGCACTCGTTGAACCACGCGCCGGGCGCGCAGTTCTTTAACTACGGTACCCGCCTCAATAGTCTTACCGAGGCCGACCTCGTCGCACAGCAGGAAGCGGTGCGGATAGTTGGCGACGACGCGATGGACCACGGAGACCTGATGCGGCTTGAGGTCGACGCCTGTCTCGCCGAGTGAAACAAGATCGTCGTGGAAGTGCTGGGTTCGGTACCAACGCGTCACCTCTCGCAGCCGGTACCGCGCGAGCGAACCGATCTTGCCGGCAGCGACACGATCGATTGGATTGGTGATTGGGACGGGTCGAAGATCAGCCTCCTCAATGTTGACCAAATACGGGCTATCCTCGGCGAGCAGCAAACAGCGCCAGACTGGTGGATCTGGCGCTATCGTATCCTGGGGCACGACGATCTGGTCGGTCGATCGGCGCCGACAGACGTGACCGTTCTTCACGTCGACACGGACCAGCGGTGGGTCGTTTGCCGTGAAGGTAGTGGGATGCTCGTCCCGTTCCTGGTCCCATCGCACGACGATCCGTTGATCGCTGATCGCCTGAACGACCCCGTACCCCGACCCACGTGTCCAGCGGACCAAAGCACCACGGACGAGCGTCAGGGCAGTCGGTTCCATAAGAGTACACCCTTGAATCCGAGCCGCGAAAGCGACCGGCTTCCGAAGATCTCCACCCCTGACGTGCTTCGCTATAGGCGGCGTTGAGCCACGCACTGACGCCAATCAACCGAGTGGGCATGGACTAGAATAGCACGATGGCGGGACCTCTTTCGTGCCGGCGCCGGACTCCCGGGCAACGGCGCGGATGCTCGGGGATGTCGAAATGGTCGGGCGGGACCGATGTAGGGAGAGTCATTGGGAGGGAGCGGCCGGATCAATGGGAGCGACCGCTCGAAGGCAGGACTTGGGAGAGACCGCAGCCTCCGGGTAGATTGCGTGGAGGCCGTAGCGGCGGACAGCGCGAACGGATACGCGGCTGACCGGGCACGCGGAGTCATCTGGGGCGTCCGGCGGCGGTGCGCGGCTACCGGCGCAGGGAGATGCTCCAGGAACGCCGGCGGCGGAAGCGGTTCGTGCGGCGGTTGTGGAAGGCGCGTACGGCGCGCCGCGGTAACGCGTCTGTCGAGACGCCGCCGACGGTGCGGAGCCGGCGAGGTCGACGGGGGGACAGGCTCCGGACCGGCTTTGCGCCCCCGCTGGTGTGTCGCCCCGTGTCGCCCATCGTCGTACGGAAGCGCGGCTACTCGTAGCGAAGCGTCTACGTACAGTGCCTGAGCGAGGCGCTGGGCGACTTCCTCGATGTGCAACGAGCAGGTGTTCGCACGCGTCAACGGTGCGCACGCTTCTAAGAAGGTCAAGTGCTCGGCGCAGTCGTCATGCCGCGCAGGCGATTCAGCACCCTCTCGATGCCTGCAACGACCAAATGAGTGCGCGCCCGTGAGAGCGCGACATAGGGTAGTTCTCTGTCGATGACGGTCTCGGGCGTCGCAGCGATGATCACGACAGGTCGCTCAAGACCTTTGAATCGCCTGATGCTGTCCACGACAATCCGACCGTTAGAATGCTCATCGCAGCGTACCGCACGAAACTCGCCTAGGCGGTTGCCCGGTGCGATTCCCTCAACTGCTGTCTCAGTAGCCACGAGCACGGCGATGTTGTCGGGTGGCACGCCTTCAAGTGAGTTCAAACGCGCAACGCGCTCGACGATGCGCGTCTGGAGTTCCCGCGGCGTGGCCACCTTGAGCCATTGAACCTCGACACCCTCCGGGCCGACGGCCTCGATCTCGTGACCTGTGTAGTGTTGCCGCACATGTTCGTGTATGCGCCGTGTGTTACGGAGGTTCAGAGTGAGTCGGATCGGGACTAGGTCCACCTCTTCGGGGAGACTAAGGGCACTTGCGTATACGCGCTGGTTGTTGTCGTAGAATATGCGAAGTAGTCCGCGACCGTTGGAGTTAAGCCCTGCCCCGACCGCTACCCACCAGAGCGGCAGGAAATCCTGTCCTTCGTCGACGATGATTGCGTCGTATCTCTCGTCCCCCATGCCCTCGAACGCCTGCATAAGGAGTTCTGGCCAGATTTCCTCAAATAGCTGTCTCTCGGCAACGCCTTCCGGATACGGGAGACCCGCTCGCGAGACTGAAGCCGCGCACAGCTCATGGAAGGTCGTCACTGCAACCGGTGGTCCGTCTTCCAGGCGACGCCGAACTTCAGCCGCCAGACCACGGTTGTAGCAGACGAACAAGGTGCGCGCGCCGCTCTCAGCGCAGCGCTTAGCTTCCTCCATCGCGAGCACCGTTTTTCCCGTTCCGGCCCCGCCGCTTATCGCCACACGAGGCACGGCTTCAATCGCTCGCAGGATGTGAAACTGCTGCTGCGTCAACACCTCCAGTGCCGCATCGTCGCGGGAAAGCAGGTTGCCAAGCGGTATCCGAAGTTGGAAAGGTCTCGCAAGGATCTTCTCCAGTGCATGCAGACCGGCCGGACCCATCCCACTGGTACGCCCTTCATCCAGCGGCGCGTCACCGAAGCGCTCCAGAACCCACTCCCGCAACCCGCTCTTGAACCTCTCCGCAAAGCAAAAAATGCGTCGCGGCATATCCGCGCCCAGGTCGCCGGATGGGGCTGAGGAATGCGGAAGTACGATACCGTGGCGCGCCCTGATGCGCCGAGCTCTCCAGTGAGAAGATGCCTTTAGCCTTTTCAGAACCTCGTGCTTCGCGCTTCTAGCTTGCTGTACCGGGTTCTTGATGTTGTGGATGACCTTCCAACGATCTCGGCTCGTCCACCGACCCGTGCGTGGATCGTACGCAACCGCGCCACCTTTCACTTCAACAGCGAGTATCCCCAGTTCGCCGTGAGCGACGACAAAATCACATTCGCCATCAATCTCCTCACCGTCCGGTTTCAGGCCGAGCCAGGGCCGTGAATAGTAGACTACGAACGAATCATCGAGTACCGCCTCAAGCCGTCGAAATACCTCACACTCCGTACTCCGCAGCATATTGCCCGTAACATCCGGTGGCAGTGTCCGGGGCCACATAACCGCCATGTCATGGGCTCCGCAGGAGCGGCACGAAGAAACCCACTCCCGGTGCGTCCGGCAAACCCACGAGCATGGCTCTGTCCAAGAACCGGTTGTATTCCTCGCAAGCGGTCTCCGGCGCGAGAACGCACGCGTGGCATGCGGCTAGAGACAACCGATCTGAACCAGCGATCATCCCTTCGATACACAGAGGGTCGGAGGAACACCACTCCATCGCCCGGATCGCAGCGGTCGCCGCCCGGTCGATGCGATGGGCTTCACCCTGTCGCTGTAGCCCCCCAAGCGTTCCGTCCGAGTCGGAGGTGGCGGTATAGATCAGCAACCCCGCCATGTCGTCATTCACGTACAGACGCTCGCGCAGGGAAGCCGTCGAGTACCCGCACTCCAGCGTCAGCTGGCGCATGAGTGCATGGGCGACCGTGTGGGCTAGCAAATAGCGCGCCATGATCCTCCAGGCCGGCTCGCCTTCCCCGTAGCGTTGCTGCCACTCCCTACGCCACGCCTCGTCGATGCTCCGCGCGCGCTCCACCACGTTGGCCTGTGCCTCCCAGGTACTGAGGCGCTCCTGATCGAACGCCAAGAAAACGCCTTCCCCGCGAACCTCGACCGCCGGAAGCCAGCCGGGCTCGCCGACGGCAATGGCGGCGATAGATGGGCCGTCGTCATCTCCCGGCGGATTAATTCTGGTGAAACCCTTCAGGGCACGCACCTCCCGCAACCGGACAACGCGAACAACGCGGCTGAAAAACGGCCGCAGGTTGTCGGGCACGCGCACGTTCCGCACTTCGAATTCGCGCGCGTCGGGACCCTCCGTGTCGGTTCCCGATACGAACTGCCGGTACTCCTCCTGGCGGATGTTCAGAATGGTATCGTCGTTGTATCGTGTGAGCCGCTCCTCAATGTGCTGTGCAAGCTCCTCCGGGCCGAGGCCGAGCTCGCCGAGGACCGGAGCGAGTTCGGCCTCGGCCAGGATCCGGATGAACGTGGCGCGGTCTTCCGGCCTTGTGCTAACAATCGGGTTCCAGTACACGCCAAGCGCTTCCTGAAGTGCGTCCGACCACGGGGGAATGCTCAGTGCTGATTCCAGTACGGGGAAGTACAGATTCGATGCCCCGCGTTGCAACGCGCGTGGCTCACAATCGCATGTCTCGTTGGCCGTGGCCAGCCACGGCCGTCGCCCGTGACATCGAACGCCGCTCCATGTTCGCGCGCTGAAGACGCCGTCCATAGAGCGCCGCGCCCTGCACTCCCGGCAACTCAGGACAAGTCCGGCCAAGCCTGGTCGTTCCGACCTGAGATACAAGTCGGCGCGGTCCTTTCTCCTGCAATCTTTCTTGTGCCCCACCCAGAAATGCCACGGAAAATCGTCCAGATGCCCCTTGGCGCATGCCATCACGAAGCGGATCGGAACGGCGAAGACCTTGCGCTGGCCTGGCAACTTCCGGGTGCATCCCGCGCAGTACCGGTAGGCTCGTCCAGGATCGTGTGACCAGCGGCTTGCCGGTGCGAGGCGGTCGCACTGCGGGCATTGCAACCACGCGGGGAACCTCGCCGCGACGAGGGTGCGGCGGTCGGGATTCCCCTCCTTGTCCCGCCAGTTCTCGTCGACGACAGGCGGCAAACGGAAGCCGCTCACCGAGAGCTTTCTCTGCAACCGCGGTTCTACAATCCGCTGAGGATTGGCCAGACCTGCCGGTGGGAAGGAATTGTCCCATTCCTCGAGCCCCGCCGCGACGGCGGATACCGGCGCGCCGTCGGCACGAAAGTCCACAACGGCACCCGGACCGAATGTCATCACCGCGGCGCTCCTCCGCAATTCCCCGAGTCGATTATTTGCCATTGCCGCTGCTCTCAAGTTGTGTTCGCTCTCGCAGCCTTTCGGCGAGCCTGAAACGCGTCGACGCCTCAACGCTCCGCATATTGTTCAATGTCGGCCAAGCTTGCCCCGGCAAGCGTCCCATCGCCCGAAGCGTCGCGGCCCGTTCCGCATCTTGCAGCAGGGAGCCGCCGACCCGCCGCGTCCAATAACTCCGTGGTGCGCGAGTTTCCCACGTGTCGAGACAGCGCTCCAGTTCCAGCTGGACGGCCGTTTCCTGCGGATCAATCGCTGACGATCTTCGAACAATGTCGCCGATCAACTCTCTTGCAGCATCGACGGCAGCGTCGTCCAGGACTGGTCTGTCCAGCATGTCGGGGACCAAGTGCCGCACCAACGCTACCAACACCGCGTGCAGCGCCCGATCCCGTGCCCGCGAAGCGAAGGGCGTCACGCTCATTGGCTCGACATCGCGGTACAGCGTCGCGTGCCAAGTCGGGAAACCCTCATAGTGCGACCGGTCACGGGCCTTGGCGTTGTTGAGCACGGATACCACAAGGCCGGGCACGTCGCCGCGTCCCACACGACTCGTGGCTTGAATGTACTCGGCGATGCCCTTGGGCTGACCGTTCACCAGCATCAGGCCGAGACGGGGAATATCTACGCCGACGCTCAGCATGTTGGTTGCGAGAACGACATCAAGCGCGCCTTGAGCGTCAGTGCGAATAGCCAGCCGATCCAGCATGTCCCTGACTTCGGCCTGCGTGCGCCTGGACGTCAGCTCCTCTATGAACTCCGGATGGCGCTGCGTTTCCTTGCGCCGCTGCGCAAGAAGCGCAAGGCTATCGTTCACGTCATCCTGCATCAGTACGAGAGCGCCCCCCAACTCGCGCAATGAGTTAAAATATGACACCAGCGTCCAGTACGGATCGCGCGCCTCGTCGTCTGGCGTGCCGCCCAAGGCGGACTGAAGAAGCGAGGCTGCCACAGCCTGAAGGGTGAACTTCGCTGACCGCCCTGCCGTAGTGACACCCGCATAGACGCGACCTGGGGCATCCCAGTCCACAACGGCGAAGGCGGAATCGTCCGCGTCGAGACAAGACGGCGGGAACTGTGCGGTCTCCCGGTCGAACAGAGACATTACTTGCTCCGCCGCGCGCCGAATCGTCGCCGTAGACCCAATGATCTTCGGCCGCGCGCCGCTCGACGCGAACATACGGTCGATCGCAGCTTCATAGAGTCCGGCTACCGTCTCCGGCAGATCGTCGATTGCCTCTTTGGCTGTTACGGCAGGCGACAGGATATCCGTTGGCTCCGGTGGGTCTACATAGCTATACGCATCGGCGAACATGTCGCCGTCGGACAGCAGTTTCAGCGCGACTTGGCGCGAGCCCTCGTAGCCGGTTGGAAGATCGATCCAGTGCGTCGGTTTGGGGAAGCTCACGTTAGTGGCAACGTCGCGATGGTACGCGATCAAGAACATGCGCTCACGAGTTTGGGGCACTCCGTAGAATGCGGCATTCAGCAAAGTGTAAGCGCAGATGTAGCCAAGGGCTCGCAGCACTTCGCAGACTTCTTCGGGGACGTTGTGCCCACCGAAGTTCATCACGTCCGGCACGTTCTCCATCAGAATCGCGACCGGGCGGCAGGATTTCACGTACCTCAGATACGGTGCGTAAAGCGTGGCGCGCGCGTCATGACGGAACGCCTCGGGGTGCGCTTCGATTTCGCGTAGTTTTGATCTGCCGACACGCGCGAAGGCTTGGCAAGGTGGGCCGCCGATAATGACATCGAAGGCCTCCGCCGTTCTGCCGAGTTTCAGTTTCCGCACGAGTTGGCTGGGGGGTGTCGAAATGATGTCGCGGTGCACGGCGTGCAGCGGGTCATGCGTATGGAAATTGGCGCCATAAGAAGCTGCTGCCGTCGGGTTGCTTTCAATCGCGGCAGTCATCTCGAATCCCGTTGCGCCGAAACCGAGCGAGAGTCCACCGCACCCGGAAAAAAGATCGAGTACTCGTGGTCGTCTGCCCGTCTGAATCCTTGACAGCTTGTCCTGGATGACGCGGTTCCGCACAGTTCCGTCGACTCCTGCTGTTCTCGGTTGAACAGATCCCGCTGCACGTTGACGGCTTCCCTGTCCAGATACTCCCGAACAAGTCGAGCGATCAGGGGCGACTTCTTGTAGCCCTTCTCGCGGCAATAGGCATCGAACCGGTCGGCCACCGCCTTCGGATTGGCACTTGTACGCGAACCGGATTAGACATCAGGCCAAGCTCCTAGTTCGGCACAATACCAGATGAATGCATATGCGTCAACATATGTGTGCGTTTCTGTGCAAGTTCCCGTTCGCGGAATACGACGGACAATCTCCGGCGGACCGGTCGCAGCGCACGGCCGATTCTGGGCTCGGGCCAGCTGTCCAGGTGCTTGTGCCGCCCAATCGGTGTCCATGGACAATGGCCGGCTTGTCTGTTGGATCGGCGGAGCCGGATCGAAGCCCGCGTGATCCCGAGACATCCAGGGCAAGACAACTGGGGAGAGATAGGCGGGCGATCTAGTTGGATTGGGTGGTAGTGCGCGCCTTTGGAGCTTGTTACAGGCCCTCGATGGCCAAGAGAGCCGTCCGGCGTGCGTGGGTGCTACGGACGACCTGGAGTGGCCTTAGCCCAAGTTTAACAACGGTTCAGGCGAAGCCTTTGAAATCAATCACTTACGCCGAC
>JAPOYI010000170.1 GCA_026706665.1 Gammaproteobacteria bacterium
GGCCCTGCTGCCGTTGTTCGCAGGCGTCGAGACCGTCGGGAGCATTGCCGCCTCGGCGGTGGGCTCTCACCCGGAGCGGCGGCGGACGTGGCAGCACCGGCGAACAGGGGCATGGCCGCGCAACTCACCAGCAGGCTTCTGACCGTCATGCTGTGTCCTCTCTTCAGGAGGCGACGACAAGAGTACGGATTCGCGCCGCGCCGCGGCGCAGTTGCTACCGGGCCGTGAGCTTCGTCGTCCGGGCGCGTGCCGGGGAACGATGCTTTCATAGACGCCTCGTCCAGAGATTTACCCGACTTCCCGGCTGTGCTTGGGGGGCGACGAGGGGCACGTCATCGTCGACGGCGGCGGTGAGGCGGGTGACGTTGGTGAATGGTGCCGGCCACGTCGGGGCCGGAGGTTGCCGGACTCACCGGAAACTTCGCGCCCGGATACCGAGCGCAGCCCATGTGCGGAGCCGGGGAGGCCCCGCGCTGCAGCAGCCGGTCCGTCGGCTGGCGGGGTCGTTGCGGCGACAACGACGTCTGTTCTGCTGCCCGCTGCCGGCTGGGACATCAATGGGAGCGCACAAATGGAAGACGACCTGCAGAAGTTGATTGACGATCGGCGATTCCGCGAGTTCCACGAGAAGACGCCAACGCGCGCCGGATTCAACACGTTCGACGTTCTTCGCTACTCGGATTACGAAATACGTCACAGCAACGTGCTCGGCTGGCTGCTCGCGCCGAGCGAGTCCCATGGCCTCGGTGGGAAGTTCCTGAAGTGGTTTATCGAGCACCACAACGAGAAATCCGGAAGCCAGGCGGCGATCCCGTCGAGTGTGGAGGAAGACGTTGTGCGCGTTGAAAGGGAACTCGACTACGTTGACGTGACGGTCTTTCTGGAGTCTCAGAACTACCTCATTGCAATAGAGAACAAGACGGTTGGTGCGCTGTCCGAGTACTTTGACCAAGTGAGGGCGTACGAGACGACGCTGCGCAAGAGGCACGGGCCTCGGTACACGGTCCGTAGTGTGTTGTTGACTACCTCACGCGAGGGGACTGTGTCGCAGCCGGACTTCGTTCACGTAAGCTGGTCGACGGTCATCGAGAAGATTGGGTCGCTGGAAGTGAGCGGTGCGTTCCAGTACTCCGACGTCAGGGCGTTCGTCCGGCAGTATCTCGATGCGGTTGGTAGACGACTGGCGCCTAGTCAGGGGAGAGAACAGCACTACACGGCGTTGCTGGGAGATTATCGGTCTCTGTGGCATGACCTACACGGCGTGCTTGCGCGCGAGGGAGCCGAGGGTGTCGCCAGAAGGGTGCCTTCCCGCGGGGCAGAGATGCAGCGCACCGTAGTGAAGCTGGCCAAGGAGTTCGGAACAGAACCCAAGGCATTGAGGGATGCGGTAGGGGACTTTCTGAGGCACAGAGAGTGGACGACCATGAAGGCCCAGAACACGGAGAAGACGTGGTTCGGGCTGTACTGGGAGCTATCGGAGTTGGCCCGGGAGCTGGGGGTGGAGTCCTCCCTGCGTTGGGGAATGGGCTTCGAGCACAAGGGAATCACCATAGGGTTCTATTTGTGGCAGTGGTCGAAGAAAATGCAACCCTTGCTGGAGCGGATAGTGTCACATTTGCAGGCGGCGCCGATAGACAGGCGGGAAGCGGCCCGGTACCGCATGAAAGAGGAAGGACAGTACTTCTGTGTGTATCACCGAGGGTTTCTAACCCCGGACGACTTCGCGGGCATGACCACGTCGGGGGCCAAGGAGGTCGTTCTGGAGAAGTTGACGAAGTTCGTGGACTCGGAGGAGTCGGATTACGGCCGCATAGAGAGCTACTTCAAGTGCCTGGCATTCCGGCCGGATGGACCGGGCTCGGCAGGGGAGAAGACGGCATGAGCGATCTGACCGGAGACGGACGGACCCTGGAGGTGTGGCGTCCGATGACCGGCGATACGTCAACTTGCAGGCGCGTGATCTGACAGGGCCCTCTGCTGCGGACGTGGTTCGGGCTGACCGTCACGGCGGGCGGCCTGGCGCACGGTGCCGCATCGTGCGGCCCGCACTTCGGCCAGCCCCAGTCGTAGAACAAACTGGCGGGAACGTCCGTCTCGCTACGTTCCCATGTCGCACGGTCGACCCGTTAATTGAACGAAGACGACCGAAGACACCGTTCGGGAAGCGGCAGAGCGCTCGCAACCTCCCGAAGGCGTGCCAACGGCCGTTCTCCGCAGAAGCCCGCTCATCGGATACGCAGCTGTTCAAGGTAGTCGACCGCCGCCCGCATCTCTTCAGCGTCCCACGCCGTCCAGTCATCGCCGGCAGGCAGCCCGGGCACCCCGACGCTCCGCCCCACGGCGACCAGCCTGACCGCGAGACGTTGCGCGCCATGGTGTTCGCACAACGCCAGAAACCGCTGCGTCAACGCGACTGATGGAAGCTCACCCACACCCGAATCCGCCCCCAGTGGACTGGCGCCACCCGTTGCCGGCGCCGTCTTTGCCAACCTCTTCAATGGTCCACCTCCCCGAGACTTCACGGTTGCCCTCGCGGAAGTGTGCGGGGGCCATCCTCACTGCCGGAGCTGAGGCCGATGACGGGGCGCACCAGACAGGCCCCGCCATCGGTCAAGGGTGGTCTGCTACCAGCCGAGAGTCGCCTGGCTGGCGAACCCTCTGTTCGTCTCGCGGAGCATCGGCACTTCCCGGTGGTGCAGACCGATATTGACGCTGAACGAGGTGTTCCCGCGCTCGAGCAGCCCGAGGGCGTAGCCGACGCGGTAGTCGTTTCCGTACTCCGAGGCCCGCACCGCGACCCGGGGCGTTCCCACGAGGTCGTCACCCACCGGCAGACCGTAGCCCATCTCGGCGTCGACGCGGTTGCCCTGGCGCTGGCGGCCGTAGGCGAGACTGCCCATCGACTCCTGGTACCACAGGGCCTCGGCGCCTCTTGCCTCACCACCCCACGACGGCCTCACCTGCGCGCTGAAGCCGAGCGGTGACGACGGTCTCGGGTTGTTACCGCAACGAGAGCGCCATGCCCCGCTCGCGGAAGCCTTCGGCCTGGTGCATGACCAGCATGCGGACCCGCAGGTCCACGGCCAGCCCCGTGCCGGAGTCGACGAGAACCACGCCGGCGCCGACGTCCACGCCCGTGCCGGTCTCGGCATCCCCGCCGTCGTGGCGAACGCCGGCCTCGACGATCGGCTTCAGCGACACCCGCCCGGCGAACGTGTAGTCACGCGAGCCTTCGAGTCCCGTCCGGAAGCGGCTTACCGCCGCCGCCGTCGCGGCCAGCCGGCCGGCGGGCCCCTCGACGCCGTCGACGGCGGTGCCGACCCACAGCGCGTCGGCCTTGAACGAGAGCGCGAACCCGCTGTCTCCGGTGATGAGCTCACCGCGCGTTCCCGCCGCGGTCATCTTCATCGACAGTGCGCTCTCGAGTGGTGCGCCGACGTCCGGTGACAGCCGCAGCCCGCCGGCGCCGTAGCCGGCTACGCTCCATATCGTGATGCGTTCGGTCGCCTTGTAGCCGACCCACGGATACAGCCCCGTCACCGAGGACGCGATCTGTCCGAGGTCCACCCCGACGTAGCTGCCCAGGCCCCGGCTGTTCGCCAGCGACAGGCCGACGACGAGCGGACCCTTCGAGTAGTCGGCCCCGAACATCGCCGTACGCACGTTGCCATCGAGCCCGAGGTCGCCCTCCTGGCCCGCGAAGCGCGACTGCGCGCCCCGGCTCCAGAACGACAGCATCCCGCCGCCGCGCGTCTGCCGGTTCAGTGCGAACCCCGATCGCGTCAGCAGGTCCTCGCCGCCCAGACCCACGTCGGACAGCCCTGGCGCTGCGCCGTCGGCGGCACCGCCCGGGTGCATCACGCCGCCCCGCGGGCCCAGCGCAGGGACGCCGATTCCGCGAGCGCCCAGGGGCCCGGCCATGGGCCCTACCGCGCCCGGCATCGCTGCCTGCGTCGTCACGCCTCCGGCGCCCGGCATTGTCGTGTGCGGGCCCCGGAAACCAGAGTAGCCGGTTCCGTTCCCACCCAACTCGCTGAGGAACTGCAGCGCCAGGCCGCTCCCCATGCCTCGGCGCAGCTCCCGCCCCGCGATGCGGCCGTCGAAGCCCCGCGCGCGCGGTGCGGCCAGCCGCTCTTCGATCTGCTCAACCACGTGCACCGCGGCCGTGCGGCCGAAACGCGCCATCAGCGCTTGGGGCAGCGGGTCGTGGTTCTCGATCGTTCCGGTCGCCTCGTTATCGGTGATGACGTTGGTCGACGCATTCGACAGGCGCAGCGTCAGCGTCTCCTCGCCCTCGTCGTGCGAGTCGTCGAGGACCGGCACTGATACCGTCATCGACGTCGTTCCGGCGCTGAAGCTCAGCGTTCCCGACTGGGCCGTGTAGTCGGCGCCAGCGTTCGCCGTGCCGTCGATCGTCTCGTAGTCGACCGTCTCGGTGCCGGTCGGGGTCCGGCTCAGGGTGACGACGAAGTCGAGGGTGACGTCCGAGCCTTCGGAGACGCGCGCGTCGGCGACCGAGAACCCCGCAGGCCCGGTCACGGTGTCATCGATGCCGTCCAACAGCATCCGGTCGTCCTCGGTGCACACCGCGCCGTCGTCGTTGCAGTTCGAAGTCTCGTTGACCCTGATCGTGATGTCCGCGCTCGAGGTCGGCGTGACCGTGACCTCCCAGTGCCGGTTGCTTCCGCTGGTGACCCGGCGGACGTACGGCGTGAGGCGGCTGCCCTGGCGGATGTCGAGCGTATGGTCCCGCAGCGTCGTGTAGCTGTAACCGTGAGGCTCGTCGCTGAACTCGATCCGGAAGCTGAACTCGCTCGATCCGTCGTGCGTGTCCGGCGGTTCGTGCCCGTCGGTGAACTTCACCGTCAGGTCCGGCCGGTTCTCCGGCTCCGGCGCGCCGATGGTCGCCCAGACCGGCTCGGACAGCTCCCGGTCGTCGTCCGTGCTGAGCGCGCTCGACGCCGCCAGGTCGATCCTCACCTCCTCGCCGGCGTCCGGTGTCACCTGGACCCGCCACTGCTTGTTCCGCTCGTCGCCGTTGCTCACCAGGCGGCTGACACGGGCCAGCTCGCCGTTCGTGACCGAGAGCGCCTGTTCCAGCGTCTGGTAGCTGAAGCTGCTGCGGAGCGTTTCCGAGAAGTGCAGCTCCACGTCGAACTCCTCGTTCTCGTGTTCTGTCGGCACGCCCCGGAACTCCGCGGTCAACTCTTCCGCTTCCTCCTCTTCGTCGTCGTTGTTGATGGTGGCCGTGGCGGTCGCATCGACGATCGTCACGGCGTCGTGGCCCCTTGCATTGCTCAGCGTAAGCGTGAAGGTCTCGCCGCTGTCGGGGACGTTGTCGTCGATGATCGGGACCCGGATGGTCTCGTACGTGTCCGTCGCCCTGATCACCAGCGTCCCCGACGTCGCCGTGTAGTCCGCCCCGGCGGTGGCGGTCCCATCCGAGGTCGCGTAGTCCACGCGCAACTCGTTGGACGTACGGTGTTCGATCGACACGCCGAAGGCGGCCGTCTCGTCCTCGCCCTCGGTCACCGTCACGTCGTGCACCGAGATTCTCGGCCCGTACCGCATGGCGCGCCGGTTGCTGAACGCCGCCGCAAGACCCCGGTTTGCTGCCCTGACCGGGTTGTGGTCCGGGACCGCGTAGCTGACCCTGATATCCGTGGTGGGATCGAGCGCGGTCTGCATCACCAGTGTCAGGATGTTCTGTTGGATCTGGGTGTAATCGACGCCGACCCTTGTACCGTCGCTGGTCACCGTGAACGCGCTCGCGAGCGGGGCGAACACTCCGGGCGTGCCGGGTCCGGTCGGGAACAGTCCGATGTCGTAGTGCAGCGTCACGTTGCCGTTGCTCGTGTAGACGCTCTGCAGCACCGGCGGGTCGCCTGCGAGGAACACCTCGATGTCGTAGATCTCCGTCCTGTCCCCTTGCTGCGCGTAGACGGTGAACGTCTCGATATCCAGCCTGGGCGTGGCCGCCGGCACCGCGGTCCCCAGCCTGCGGCTTCCAAGGAAGACCCTGGTCCGCACGTTGTCGGCCGCGCCCTCTGCAAAAACGCTGATCCGGCCGGTGCCTTTCGGTACCGTCACCCGGTATTCCGTTCCGCATCCGCAGTCGCCCGGGGTCGGCGTACCCGACGCAAAGGCCACCAGATCGGCATCCACGCTCAGCCGGAGGGTGCTCAACAGCAAACCCGCATGCAGCCTCAACTCGTGGCTGGGAACAGGCCGATCCCTGAGAAAATAGATCCTGTAGGTCCTTGTCGTGTTGCCGTCCTCCGCCGTCACGCGCACTTGGACCTCTCTGACACTACTGCCGATTTCGAAGAGCGCCCAATCCGGGGAGCTGCGATCGTCGTCAGGTGTAATCCGCACCGTCGCGCGAGCGTGGCTCTTGGTCACTCGTATCCGTGTGCTGTGTGAGGACGCCCTGACGAAGTAGACGTATCTGGTTCTCTGGAAGCCCGGCTCCAATGTCCAGCCCCCCGGGAACGACCGAATTATGCTCAGCGTCGCGTCGTTGGACTGTGCCTGTGCCGGTGGCGCCATTGTCCCGGCCAACACTAGCAGGACGAGGCCCGGCAGGATTGCAGCGGCCCGCTTCGACCGGGCGTGTCGCGAGGGCTGGCTGCTGCCCGGCGTCAGGCCCGGCGCCGGGTCGCCGCCGGCACGTTCTCCGTCGGCCCGAGGCGACCGGGTCGCCTGCGGAAGGGATGCAGCAAACCACCCGCTCGCGGCCCGGCCGGCGGAGCAGGACCGCCCATTCGGGCGGTCCGGTCGCGGCGGTCGCGCTGCCTGCGGTGAACGACCACCCGGAAGTCCCGAGCCTGCACACTCGCCGTTCCGACCGTACGCCGGCGCATGGCGTGATGATTCCAGCACCCGGCCCTCACGCGACCTCAGGGACATGTTTCTCGTCGGCAAGTTCGCTACCCTCCCCAGAAAAACTGCGGCCGGCCAAGCGCAGGCGGGCCGCTACCGGTCAAGTTCGGTTTGGCCGCGCCGCGCGCGACAGAAGCAGGACTGGCACTGCCGACAGGGCAACAGGAGGACCGAAGCCTGCCGCAGTTCCGCTGAAGGCTTGTGGCTTCCGCCCGCCGACGCCGGACACCCAAGACCCGCGCCGCGCTGGTCCTGAAACCCGGCTGCCGGAGCGTGGCGCGCCCAAAACGATGGACATTCGACAACAATTCTGATAGCGCTGTAAACGGTGAGGAGGGACTGTCGGCACAGACATACATAAGATGGGAGGCGACATACCAATCCACAGAGTCTGGGCGCCTGGGAGCCTACCGGTCCGCGCAGCCTGAAGGCCCTCCGTCCGCCCTACCCCATTTGAATGACGACAAGACGTACGCCGGTCCTTTATGCTCCCGTTCACCGAAGAAGATCGACGACGAGGCATACGCGGAGTGCAGCGCGCCCAATGGAGCAATCGACGACCCGCTCGAAAGCCGACTGTGAGGGCGGGGAGGGGATTGCCCCGGACATCCGAGTAGCGTTCGTTCTTTCGCCGAGCTTCACGCTGTTGGCCTTTGCCGGATTCATGGATATCCTGCGGCTTGCCGCCGACGAAGGCGACCGTAGCCGCCAAGTGCACTGTCGCTGGACTATCCTGGGGGCGACTCTCGATCCCGTGCGAGCGAGTTGTGGGGCGAAGATCCTGCCGTGGCGGACCTACGACGATCCCGTCGAGTACGACTACGTCGTGGTCGTCGGCGGGCTGACGTCCGCTTTCCGGGACCACTCGCCGGAGACCTTCGACTTCCTCCGATTAGCCGGCGAGCGGGACGTTCCCGTCGTGGGCCTGTGCACGGGCTCATTCGCCATGGCCGAGGTCGGCCTGCTGAGGGGAAAGCGATGCGCCGTGCACTGTCGGCATCGCGAAGAGTTCTTGAGCCGCTACCCCGAGGTGGCCGCCGTCACCGACGAGCTGTTCGTCATCGACGGCCAGGCCATTACCTGTGCCGGGGGGACGGCGGCCATCGACGTAGCGGCGGAAGTGATTGCACGGCACTGCGGTGCCTCGCGAGCATTGAAGGGACTTCCGGAGCTTCTCGTGGACGAGCACCGCACAACGCGGCACGGGCTTCGCTTCCCCTATCAGAATCTACTCCGCTGCGGCGACTCGCGCGTCGAGCGGGCAGTGAAGCTGATGCTGGGGCAACTCTCGCAACCGACGTCGATGCGGCGCCTTGCCGATCGGTTGGCCACCAGTCTCAGTCAACTCAACCGGGCATTCGCCAAGCACTGCCGCATGCCGCCGGCCCGGCTATGGCGCGAGATGAGGCTGTTGCACGCACGACAGCTTCTATTGAACACCGACGACACCTTGGCGGAGATCGCGGCCGAATGCGGATTTGTGGACGCGGCGCACTTGAGTCGGCATTTCCGCGGGGCGTTTGGCGAAGCCCCGCGCGCATTCCAACGTGCCCGGGCGGTGGACGTGTCGGCCCTGAGCGTGACGAAGCAGGAACGGCCCGCCGCGCGGGTCGGATAGGCGGGGCTACGTAGGACGGCGGGCGTCCATGTCCATGCCGGACCCCGTCATCCAGTTCCGTGCCAACCGCCGCACGCAACGGCTCCTCGTCAGGCTCTGCTGAGATTGCCCCCCGCTATGCGGAGCTACGCATGGACCGCAAGAGCGATCATGACCGGCGCGCCCCGGAATCGACCGCCGCGGCGCCTGTGCGATCCTGGTCGAGATCGGGTCCGGGAAACGCCGGCAATCGTGACGATGGCCATTTTGGAGACTCCCAGCTCGATGAAGCGCCGAAGCTCGTCCTCCTTGCCATCGAGCCTGCGGAGGCCTGCGCGACGAGTCGGACCTCGGGGGCCACAACCGCCCGTGGAGGGACGCCCAGCCCGGCTGGATCCTGCGGGAGCTGCGCCGCGTCGGGGCCCGAGACCCGGTCTTCGTCCTCGACGAGATCGACAAGATCGGCAACCGCGCCCGCCGCGGTGCTCCTCGAGGTGCTCGACCCGGCGCAGAACCACCCTTCCGCGACGCCTTCATCGAGTTGCGGTTCGACCTGTCCGGGATCCTGTTCCTCACCACCGCCAAGGAGCCGGCGCGGATCCCGCCCGCGCTGCGGCAAGCGCCTCGAGGTCCTCGAGCTGCCCGGCTACACCGAGGCCGAGAAGCTGGCCATCGCGCGGACGCATCTCGTCCCCGCGCAGAACCGGGCCGCCGGCCTAGCGGACACGCCGGTCCGCTTCACCCGCGGCACCTGCCTGCGGATCATCCGCGACTACACCGCCGAGCCGGGCGTACGCCACCTCACGCGGTGCCTGCAGATTCTCTGCCGGCGGGTGGCGCTCGTTAGGAAGACCGGCGATGTCGCGCTGGTCCGCGACCGCACCACCGCGCGCGAGGTACGCGCGTGGCTCCGCCCGCCGGACACCGGCCTCGCGGACGGGCTCGACGGAGTCCGCGGACCGCTCGAGGCGCCCGGGCTCCCGGCGACCGTGCGGGTCCGGGGCCGGCAACTCCTGGCGCAAGTGGCCGGGTCGGCGCCCGCCGACCCCGAGCATGCGCGTGCGCACGAACGCCCGCAATGCCTCGTGGAGCTGCCCTGCACGGCGCGCACCGAGGCGACGCTCGACCTGGCGCGCGCGCGGGAGGTCCTCGGGCACGTCGCGCACGCCGAGGTGAAGGAGCACGTCCTCGACTACCTCGCCCTGCGCCTCGCGCAAAGAGAAGGAGCGGGTGGGGAACTTCGCGAATGCGGGTCGGGAATGGCAGCGCAAGGGAACGCCGCCGGCGGTGCGGGTACACGACTTCCCGAGCGACGCGGAGGGCCGGGCCATTCCGGACGGCGTCTACGACATGGCTCGCAACGAAGCCTGGGTGAGTGTCGGGCGCGACCACGACACGCCGGTTTTCGCGGCAGCCTCGATCCGGCACTGATGGGAGCGCATGGGACGCAGCGCCTACCCGGACGGCACCGACCTGTACATCACGGCCGACGCCGGCGGGAGCAACGGGTATCGGTCCCGGGTCTGGAAACGCGAGCTGCAGCAGTTCGCGGACGGGATTCGCCACGATCCACGTGAGCCACTTCCCACCGGGGACGAGCAAGTGGACCAAGATCGAGCACCGGCTCTTCTGCCACATCACGGCGAACTGGCGCGGGACGCCCCTGACGACCTACGAGACGGTCGTCGATCGCATCGGGAACTCGCGAACGGCGGCTGGGTTGCGCGTGCGAGCGGAACTCGACGACGCCGAGTACCCTACGGGGGAGAGTGACCCAGGCAGAGATGGACGCAATCGCGCTGGTGCCCGCGGACTTCCATGGGGACTGGAATTACAAGCTCGTCCCTCCGGTGACGTTGGAAAATCTATAGTAGAGTCGACGACTGGCGCGGTGGCGGTAGGCCGAGGGGGTAGCGCCCGTGCGGCACCGGGAAGAGTTTCTCGATTGTGCATTCGTCGAACGGGCCTGCCGCCGCGGCTTCACCGCACGCTACGTCCGCATGCCGCGCCTGCTCCACGAGCTCGCTCTCGGCCGCGGCGACGGCTCCTACACCCGGCTGCTGACTCGGCTCGCGAAGCTCGACCTGCTGGCCATCGACGACTGGATGCTCGCCCCGCTCCGCGACTCCGAGCGGCGCGATCTCACCGAGGTCATCGAGGACCGCGCCGAGCGCGCCTCCACCCTCATCGCCAGCCAGCTCCCCGTCACGGACTGGCACGCCGTCATCGGTGACCCCAACCAGGCCGACGCCATCTGTGACCGCCTGCTCCACGATGCGCACTGCATCGAGCTCAAGGGCCGCTCCCTGCGACGGACGCACGACGCGCCGAAGACCCGAGCGCCGAAGACCCGAGCGCCGAAGTCGACATGAGCATCGTCCATCGCGCCCGCGACCCGCGCGCCCGTCACGTCGAATCCGACCGGCGTGTGGATCGTGCCGGCGCCGTGGAAAACGCTGCGATACGCTCTGCGGCCACAGGACCGTCGTCTCAACGAGTTCTCCACCGGGCCTTGGACGGCAAAGAACGCCGCCCACAGAGAAGATGAAGGGGCTGATCCTCACCGGTGACGTGGTAGCTTGCGCTCCA
>JAPOYI010000205.1 GCA_026706665.1 Gammaproteobacteria bacterium
CTCACTTTGCGTTGGAATCGCATCTCAGCTTTAGGCTCATCTCGCGTTGGACAAGACTGCCGATAGACTCAAGCAACGAAGTCGAAGAGAATCTGACGCTTGCGGGGGCTCCAGTTGTTTCTGGGTGTCCCGCATTTCCCGGATCCGCCTGACGCTGATCGAAGCGACCGAACGCTTCAGCCGCGGCGGTGGAGTGACCGGCGTGTCCATGCAGCAAGGAGAGAACAATGTCTGAGCCATTCAAGATCGGTCTGATCGGAACGGGCGGAATATCCCGCGCACACCTGCCGGTCTACGAGCAGTTTCCGGACAAGGTAAAGCTGATTGCCGTCTGCGACATAGTCGAAGAGGCGGCGCGGGAACGTGCCAGAGAAGCCAACGTCGATGACATCTACCTCGACTACAAGCAGATGCTGCGGGAAGCGGACATCGATGGCGTGGACATTTGCACCAGTCACCACACCCATGCGCCGATCGTGATCGCGGCGGCCGAGGCCAGCAAACATGCCCTCGTCGAGAAGCCGATGGGCAACAACATGCAGGAATGCCGCGACATGATCGCCGCTGCCGACAAGGCGGGCGTGACCCTCATGATCGCCCACATGCTGCGCTTCTCTCCGTCGACAGAGGCGGTTCGGCAGCTCTTGCGGGCCGGAGAACTCGGAACGATCCGGGCGGCGCGCATCGACATCCTGATGAACGCCATCGGGAGACTGCGCGATGGGCACTGGATGCTCGATGGCAATGCCGGCGGAGGTATCGGCATGACCAACACGATTCACGAAGTGGACCTGGTGCGGCACCTCGTCGGAGACGTCAAGCGGGTCAACGGGGTCACGCGGACAGTGTCATCCCGACTCAAGAACGGCGCCGAAGACATTCTCTGCGCCACGCTCGAGTTTGAAAACGGCGCCGTGGGGACGGTGCTCTGTCTCTGGTGTGCGGTGCGGGGGCCGGTATCGCAACAGTACACGCTCCTTGGCGACAACGGCGCCCTGCATTCCCTGCCGGTATTCCCGATCTATCGCGGCGACCATTTCGGCCCCGTCGTGGTCTCGTCGCCGGAGCGCGACGAACCGGGAACCGAACCGGTGCTGCATCGCCGCGACCCGGTAAGGGAGCTGAAGGGGATGGAAGACATCATGGGCTACTACCACCAGCTTGCGCCCGGCAACTGGGGGCTCCCCAGCGACGACTGCTTCACCAACGAGATCCTCCACTTCGCCGAGTGCTGCCAGGAGGGCAAAGAGCCGATCAGCAGCGCTAGGGACATTCTCGGTTCGATGAAGGTCCTGTTTGCAATCTACGAGTCGGCACGCACCGGCAAGGCGGTGGATCTGGCGGATCTCTGATCCGGGATTAGCTGTTCGGATTGGCGAAAGGCCAGAAGCTGTCGCCGCGTTCTGCGCGCACCGTCAAATCGGGCGGTCGCGAGAGCGACGAAGGCCTCTTTCCCGGGGCGGGTCCGCGAGCCGTTCACACCTTCTTGGACCTCTGAAGTCCGCGTTTCGCCCATCAACAAAAGACCAGCCGCAGCGAGAGTCTCTCGGCCTACCCTTGACAGGGCATCAAGGAGTCTTGGTGCCGTCGTCGAACAATAGGCCGATGCTCGCGGGTCGCCTGGCGGGTAATCGTTGACAGCCCCCCCCTGGGCGTACAAAGGTCCGGTTACGTGAGAGGACACTGTCGGCGCGGCATCGCCGGTCGGCGAGTGGTGTAACAACCCCGTCCCCTGGGCGATGCAACGTCGCCGGTTGGTCCTTGCGGCCAAACTGGAGGGGAAACCTGATGACTATCTATTCCATGAGCCGGGGACGGCTCATCATTGCGGCGTGGGCCGCATTCGGCACGATCTGCGGCCTGCCCGCAGCGGCACAGTCCGACGAGGACGAAGCAGCCGATTCACTGGTCGAGGAGATCGTGGTTACCGCCACGTACCGCGACACCAACCTGATGGACACGCCGGTCACCATCTCGGCATTAACGGACATCGACCTCGAGCAACGGGGCGTCGAGGACATCACAAGCCTGTTCCTGGCGATCCCCGGATTGAACTACGGCAACGCCACGAACACCTGGCACAGGGTCGTTGCGCGCGGGATCGCCCAGTTCCGGGCGCCGACTTCGCCGGTATCGATTTACGTGGACAACGTACCCGTCACGGGCACGAGCACCCGGCAGCCGCGGCTACCGAATTTCGACCTGGAGCGCATCGAGGTGCTCAAGGGGCCGCAGGGCACGCTTTACGGCGAAGGCAGCATGGCGGGGGCGATCCGCTACATCACCAAGAAACCGAATCCGGCGGGCTTCGACTGGTCGATCGCGACGAGGATTTCGGATCCGTCGCATTCCAGTGACATGGGGTTGCGCATCGACTCCATGGTCAATATCCCGCTCGGGGAGCGGCTGGCGGCGCGGATAACCCCTTATGCGCGCAACAAGGCCGGAATCCTCGACAAGGTGGGGCCCGAAATCATCGAGGATGTCGATGGGATCGACGAGAGGGGAGTACGGGCCCAACTCGCCTTCTATCCCACCGACACGCTCATGCTCAACGCGACGTACTACTATGTCGAAAGCGATATCGGCGGCCCCGGGATCGCCTTTCACTGCTTCTCGGAGGAACGGCCCGCAGGCGGCAATTTCCCTCGCGGCGAACGACTCCCTCAAGTACCGCAATATCCCATCATAGGGGGTTGCGAAACCGGGGAGAACGGCACGTTCGACGGGGAGACTCAGAGATTCAAAGACGGCCCGTCCCACGTCTACGTGACGCACATGGGCTCGCCGCAACTAAAAGACGGCGGAATTTCCGAGACGTCGATCATCAACCTCAGCGCCGAGTGGGAGCTGCCATGGGCAGACCTGATGGCGGCCTCGGGGTTTTACGAGCACGACATCACCTTTGCGGAGGAGCAGAGCGTTGGTGGCGCCTTCGGGACCATCGCCGGAGGGCTTTGGGACATACGAACCGATGCTGCATGTGAGCGAGTAGGTTGCGGGACCGGTGGATTCTGGGGCCGTAGCAGCGTCCGGTCTCACTCGAGTCTCAATGAACGCTGGGCCACCGAGGCGCGCCTCGTTTCCAACACGGACAGCCGGTTGGAGTGGAGCGTCGGTGTCTACATCCAGCGCATCGACCTCGATGCTGATCCAAGGCTTTGGGAGCCTTGCGGATCGATGGGCGAGGCAAGTGGAACCGGCTACGCGAACACTGCCACTGGTGTCACTGCGTATACCGAGAATGGGGATCCCGTGGTCTGCACCGGGGGCTTCACGTTCAACCCCGACGTGATGACGCTCGAGCAGATGCGGCAGGTCCACAATCTCTTGCAAGGTGTAGGGCGCAGGGGTGGCGCCAGCTATACAGACCGGGATTCGGAGGCCATCTTCGGCGAGGTGGGCTATCGCATCAACGATCAGTTCCACATCCTGGCCGGCGTGCGGTACGCCGAGAGTACGGTGGAGCTGTTGAGAGGCCCGGGAGGCAGGTGGGTGCCGCAGAGCGAGGCGAACCCGCGCGCCGAGCCGGCGACGCAAGAGAAAGCGGCGCCGAAGGTCACCCTTAGCTGGCGGCCCAACAACGCTACGATGGTCTACCTCACATATGCGCAGGCGTTCCGCGCTGGAGGAATAAACACGGCGCTCGTGTCCCGACTGGAGGACTATGAGGATGCCGTCGCGCGGGGCGTCGCTGGCGCCGCAGCGTTAGCAGAAGCGGCCAGCCAACTGCTGAACTTCGAAGGCGACGACATAGAGTCCTGGGAGCTGGGGGTCAAGGCGACGGTCCTGGATGGACGCCTCGACCTCATCGCGAGCGCGTATGACACGGCGATCAATAATGCCGTGGTCCGCACCGGCACCAATTTCCCGGCTCTGCCGGATCCCGATAATCCGTTGCTCACCACACCCTATAACCCGGACGTCAATGCCAACATCGGCAAAGCCGCATCCCGAGGCTTTGAATTTGAGCTGCGGGGCAAACTGACCGACTCGTTGCGCTTGCACGCGGGCGGCGCGTATGTCCCCGATGCGGAAACCCAGACGCAGCAGTCGGGTGGTGAGATAGCGGGTGCGGGGGTACGCGTCAACATCGACGCGGGCAACCGCATCAGCTATACGCCGGTACACGCCTATTTCGCCTCGTTGATGTATGGCTTCGAGCTCGCCGGCTTCGACGCAACGCTGCGTGGCGATTTCTACTACCGGGGCAAGGAGTTGTTCAGGAGCGAAAACAACGAGCGGCCGACGCCGACCAACCGGTTCCTGAATCTGAAGCTGTTGCTGGCCCGCGACAACTATGAGGTTGGCGTCTTTGCGCAGAATGTCACCGATGCGATCGCCCCCTTTACGCTCGGTAGCAGCGGCTATAATGGCTTCAACCCACCGCGGACACTCGGGTTGCAGTTCAGCTATAACCGATAGCCCTTGAGCCGCTTGCTGAGTTGAACCTTGGCGCAGCCCGTACCGAAAGGTGCGGGCTGTTTTTCTTGGTGCGCCCTTGGAGTATCTCAAAGACCCGTTGGTCGCATTCCTGTTGATCGGCGCCGCGATCTTTGGCGTGGATGCGTGGCGTTCCAGCGGCCCGGATGTCGTGCGCGTCGGACCGCTGGATATCGAGCGGCTGCAGGATCATTGGCAAATGCAAATGGGCCGCCCGCCGACTCAGACAGAGCTCGACGGCCTGATCGACGCGCATGTTCGCGAAGAGATATTCGTGCGGGAGGCGCGCAAGATTGGTCTCGACGATGATGGCGGAGGTATTGGACATAGAATAGGGAATCAGGTAGCAAAAGCCGCAAGCCCGTCCGCTGTAGCCGACTGGGAAAAGGGTGGTGGCGCGGGGTTGGTTCGGGCTTGGCTCTGGCTCGGTTCATCGGTCGTCGGCGCACTGTGAACCTTTATCCTGAAATCGCCGAACGAGTCGCAGACCTTCGCATGTAAACTGTCGGACTGCCGTACATTCCATCGGATAGCGACTCCGGGCTGATGTGTTCGATTAACGGACCTTTTCCCATTTTGCTGCGCCAGCGTCCGGTTGGCGTTTGCAGTGCTGCGTGTGTCCACAGTCCCTGTTCTTCGTACAGCGCGACCTTTTCAAATCCGCTTTCAAGACTGCTGTTCCGGCAGCGCTGAAATCCCAAGCCGGTGAATACTTCAATGAGGCTTTCCATACGTCTTGTGCGTGTGGCGTAATCAGGCCAATAGTTATCTTCTTTCACAGTGTCCCACCACGAGCTCGCGTCACCGGTCGCATAAGCAATGCAGTTATATTGAATCGAGGCTGGGGCCACGAATTCGAACGGTTCGCCGGATAGCCTTGGGAATACTTGTTCAAGCGATTGCCTCCATTCAGATGTATCCACTGACTTCGCCCCACTCCAGCCAGGAATCCTGCATTACTGCGATCTTGCCTCGGTCGGCTGGATCCACAGGATCGGCTCCCGTGATGGCGCGCAACGCGAAAAACCAGTGTCCCCGCTCTTCCCTCATTCGTTCCAGTATCAGGGGCACCACGGGTTCGCCCATACCGATGATTTCCATGTGGGCGGGATGTTCGGCGGCGCGATCCGAGTGGGATAGAAACACGGTCTCCAATTCCCATTGGTCGGCGAGTTTTGTGAAGCGTTGACGGTCGGCGGGATCCACCTCCACTTCGTCGGCGTATTGCCCGTAGCCCAAACCGCGCACATGGGGTTCTCGGTGCAGCAACAGACGTAGTCGAGTGAGTTCGGCGGAGTCCCATCCCATCGCCTCGGCTACAGCTTCGTCCCAGAGACGGCGCACTTCGCATTCGCCGTCGCGGAATTGGGGGACAACCATGTCCTTCGTGCGCTCCCAGCAGCCGGAGAGAATTTGGAGAATACGGTCATCCTTGATGTTGGGAATGCGGATGTTGGCGTACACTGCTGGAGGGTACGTTGGAAACGCAATTTTCCGTCCGGCGTTTCGCATGAGTTGCAGACGCCCTGGTGTTGAGTTGAGAAACACCGCAACTGCCTTTGACTCTTCCGGTGAATAACCTGTTACGGGCATCCAGCCCAGACCGACATATTTGATATCGCTAGCCACCGCAGTTAAACGCGCTGTAGAGTTGTCTTGCCCAAACGTGATGAGCAGAAAACCTGCCCTGTTTTTCAGGTTGTTTACGCCTCGCATGCACTTCTTGCTATCGGGGTCTTGCGGTTTGCAGTAACCGTCCGGAATTGCGGTAATTCTGGTCTGGCCGTCGGCCCCTTTTGAACGCAGCAGAGCAAATGCGTCTTTATCGGTTTGGCCGGCTCCTGTACAGAATTCAATTACTCTCCTCCCAGCCTGGTAAATGTCGTCCCGGACAATCGCCTGCATATCCTCAAGATTCGCGAAATCGTACGCCGCTTGCGCGAGTTCAGGTGACCGCCAGATTGCAGGTGTCCAGTCCCCGGCTTCGACGCGCTCGGCGGGCCAGCGAAAGACCTCTCCCCAACCCTCCGCAATCAAGCCTTCTCTGCAGCCTTCCAAACATCGGTGGAAATCGGCGACCTCGCCGTCGTCGACAGGCAATCTGTCGAGAATGATGAAACGGGTCGGCGGCTTATCGCCGTTATGGCGCCGCATCACCACGATACTCTCGTTGATGGCGGTATGCTGGCTCAGGTTGATGTTCCCGGGCTGGTGCGAGGTCAGTACAGTGTGAACATGGTAGCGTCGCGCAAGTTCTAGCCGCTCGCGCTGAGCGGAAGGCGTCGTAAGCACTATTGTCGGATTAATCATTGCCAGAGCCCCATCGAACCGCTCTACACAATGGTCTGCAAGACCAACGAAAAGCGGTCTGATGGAATTCTTGTCCGCGAATTCCATCAGACCGGGGTCGGCTTGCGTCAGCCTTTGCTCCATCAGGTCGGCTCGGGTGCGTAGCGCGTTCTTTATCTCCTTTGCGAACTTCTCGCCCATATTGGCTCGGCTAGTGAAAGGCGGATTCATGATGATGATTCGGGCGCTCTTCACCGCATCCACAGCGTCTTCCAACTCGGTTTCGTCTGTTGTTTCCCATGCCGCCCGAGAATCTATGGGGTCGTCGCCCAGATCCAGCTCGTTCGGTGTTTGAACTACGGCCCGCTGCGCCAGCAATTCAAGCGTGCCGGCGTGTACCTGGTCCGGAGCATGCTTTCTAGGTCCGTAGGGCATCAGATGCAGACCCATTCTCCGGTAGCTGACGCGCTGGTTGCCGGCAGTAAGCTGGGACGCGGCGAGTTGCAGCGAAACGGGATTGATGTCCAGACCCTTGATGACATCTTCAACCGCCAGTTTTTGGAGCTGGTTCAGTGTCTCCGCGTCCGCGCCTTTCTCACGGGCCCTGCGCTTCATGTCGGTAAGCATGGCGGCGAGGAGCGTGCCGCTGCCGCATGCCAAATCGACTGTCTTGTGATTGCGCCAGACTTGGGGGTCGGACCAATCCTGGTCTCCGCAGGCATCGAGCGTCAGCCGTGCGGCGAGCGAAGCGGCGACGGGTCTGGTGAAAAACGCGCCATCGGATGCCTGATTGCCCATGACGCGGTTGAACAGCGGCCCGGCATGGTCCGCGCCCATGTCGGCGTAGGTCTCGGCGATGCGCTCCGCTTCCGCGGCGAGATGATGCAGTGCGCGCTCCAGACCGGCAGTTTTGCCCGTCGTCTCGACCGCGTAGATGGCTTCCAGGGCGGGTTCGAGTACCGGGCGGAAGTCGTGGCGCATGATGCGCTCCCATTCCCGGCTTAGCTTCTGTACGACATCGGCCTGATTCTTGATGCGCGAGAGATCGCTAATGCCAGACAGCCAGCCGCCGTTGCTGATGCGCTGGTGCAGCATGGCGGCGTTCATCATCAACAGCGCGCCAATGGTGCAGCCGTCTGCCTGCTTCTTGCCCGTTTCCTTGAGCCGGTCGAGTCCGAAGTGACTGTTCAGGGCGGGCAGCAATCCATCTGCCCGCATATGGTGCGCTCCCTCAGCGACACTCGATTCCAGAATATTGAGATCGCGTATCACCCGATTGCCGCTCAGCCCGGACTTCGACAGCAGATTCATTCTTATGGCGCTGCCATGGTCTTCGAGCCCGCTCAACTTGAGCATCAGTTGACCCTGTTCCTCGGCTCGTTCCTTGGCGGTCTTTCGGGGTTTGCGCTGCCCGCCCGGCTGTACGCGAATGCCGCCCTCGCCGGCATTTATCATCTTCCGGGCTTTGGCTTTTGTTCGCAGTATGTTCACAACGCCCCGCGCCGCGCCCGCTTTCGGCTTGTCCCGGGCTACCGAGTCCGCGCGCAGTTCGACAGTTCCATCATTGTTCTTCTTTCCAGTGAGAACTTGCGTGATCTCCAGGGCATCGCCAGTGGTGGGCACATCGTATTCGCCGGGTTCTTCGCGTATGCGAAACACCCCGGACTCACCATCATCGGCGGATTTTTCACTCAAGCGCCGTATACCCGCTCTAGCACGGCTCTTGCCTGCCAATGCCTGCTCAACCGCTTCCTGCGCGGCACCGGGAGGCCCTTCGACTTCGCCGTACTGTATGCGCCTGCCTTCCCCCATGGCGACCGCCACCAACGTGCGCTCCACCGGCGGTGGCTTGGGAATGTACAGTTGCAAGAGTTCTTCAAGGTTCTCTTCGATTCTGTGGTCGTGGGCGCGCAGCGCAAGCAGTATCTGCCCCAATTCCTGCCACCCTTCCTCGGCAGCGCTGTTGCTCAGCCACTTCTCGGGGTCGGCGGTGGGTGGAATCAGAATGGGGCAAACAATGTAGCCCAGCTCCTTGCCGGGCGCGGTGCGCATCGCCCTTCCGACGGCCTGAACGACATCGATGGGGCTCTTGCGGGCCTCAAGGAAAGCCACAGCGCTCAATGACGGTGAATCGGTGCCCTCTCCGAAAATCCCAACATTGATGATGCCGTGAGGGTGCGCCGCGTCAGCAGCGGCCAACCGTCCCTTCGCGGTTTCGCGCGCCGCGGCGTTGCTCGAAGCGTCGAGGTGTTCGAGACTGTAGTCGGACGCGGCCCTGCCTTTCGCGTTCTCGTCGAGCCATCGCGAGACCCACTTCTTGACATTATCGGTCTGGAGGTCTGCCGCCATGTTCTTGGACTTGTCCACCGTGTTCATGAAAGCGATGCACGACTTGATGTCCACTTCGTCGCCTTTGGTGGCGCCGCCCATCGTCAGCGCGAAGGCCAAGCCCCTGAGGTAATCCGTGGTCGTCAGTTGACCGCGTCCTGTGCTTTTGGTTGCCTTGGCCAGATCGTTCGCCGTCTTGAACGCCACGGGATCGTTGATGCCCATGGCGATGATGCGATAGTCGGACAGCCAACGATTGCGGACAGCTTCCAGGTAGCTCTTGCGGTACAACTCCACTCCGAACGTGGTTTCGTCGTCCATCGAGCGTACTATCCAATTCGGATTGCCGGTGGGCCGCTTGCCGTCGTAGATGCGCGGCGTGGCCGTCTGATAAACGCGGTAGGTAACAGGGAACCTGTCGTTGTCATGACAGACGGTGAAGTCGCGAAGGCGCAGTTCCTCTTCGTTCGCGGCAGCGGATTTGGAGTTCCTGCGCTTCAGCCCGGCCGTTCTGTGGGCTTCGTCGGCAATCATTACACACGCTCTGACACCTGCGTTCAGCAGCGCTTCCGATACCCTGGCGCTGCTTTGGTAAGTGCCAATGAGAACCTTGATCCCGTTGCCGAAAGTACGCTGTTGCATCCAGTCCGCTATTTCGCCGGCATCCGTGGTCACCTTGCCTTTCACTTCGGACGCGCTGACATTGCTGTTGTCGACGGTCGGATCAAGCGTGGCGTTGCGGGTCCCTTCTTTTTTGGGGTCGTAGCCAGCCGTGGCGTCCGAGCAGACTGCCAGCACGTCTATCGAAATAGATGCGTATTGCAGGTATTCGCGCCTGATCTGGGCAACGAGCGCAATGGAAGGACAAAGGACGATGGACAGTCCGTCTGCAGGCGTGAGTTCTTCTATGACCCGAAGCGAGATTCGTGTTTTTCCCGTTCCACAGGGCAGAATGATTCTGCCTCGGGCCTCGCCTATGGGTAGCCCTCCGCTCTCCGAGCGTTCCTGTTCCCTAAGTATGCGGACGCTGTTGGTGACGGCTTCGTTTTGCATGCAGGATTTTGTCTGCATTCGTTCGTCGCCGTCTGGATTCGGCTGGCAGTGTTCACAATCCTCGAGGGTGGCATGCGCTTGCTGTTGCTGATGAAGGTCGTTTGTGATGTTGACCAGCTTGAGGGGTTTGTCGTGCATCGACGCTGATTGCATTGCGCCACTGGCAAGTGGATTGTCGCCATTGGTAACCAGCCAGCGTTCAGCCCAGAAGTCGGAAGCGGACGCAGCCGCGAATTTGGCTATCTCGTCGTTCTTGATTGAAGCACCGCGCCCCTCGTAGTCAAGTCGGCGCGACTTGCACTGAATTGCGATGTATTTCCCATCGCTGCGACGCGTGGCGACGGCGTCAATCCCCACATCCAAACCGGTGGTGCCCGGGAAGTGTGCCTCTCTATCCGGCCACTTACCCCAAGGCCAGCAATCCGCAACGTCCCACTCCTTAATGAACGGACCGGACTCCACAGTCACAACTTCGAGCCAATCTCCATCGGTCTCTTGTGGATTCATCTCCGCTAGTTTATCGATCGCCGTTTCGATGACGTCTTGCGCGGTCGAGGTCTCGATCATTTAAACCTCTCGAGAGGTGTTTCGTTCCCGAATATCATTAATTGTATCAACGGTTTGACAAGCGCTGAATGGGATCAATGGTTCGGAAAGCGCCGCGTGGAGCTTGCCGCCATTGAGGTGGTCCTGGTTCGTTGGACAGTCCGAGGGCGAACTTAAGGTGTACTCCGATTGGTCTGATGCCCTCGATGAACGGACCATGCCGACGCGCGCGGACGATGTCAACGGCATCGTCGAGGCGCCGGCGGTCGTGGTGTGAAGGGGCCGGTCGTCGTCAACCCATTCGTCGCGGCGAGCGCGGCGGCGTTCCCGGCTCCTGCTCCAGATGCAGCTCGTCCAGCCGGCGCATCAGCGCCAGGTTCGCCGCGCTCT
>JAPOYI010000018.1 GCA_026706665.1 Gammaproteobacteria bacterium
TCGCCGCGTGAAATGCAACCCAACTGTCAACGTCAGCTCCGCTCAAGGAATCTAGTGCCATGATCGGCGCTTTGGAGCACTAGGCGTCATGCAGTTCAGCGAACGTTGGCTGCGCGAGTGGGTCGACCCGGACGTCGAAACCGGGGCGCTTTGCGAACAGCTCACCGATGCCGGCCTTGAAGTCGATGGCACGTCGGAAGCAGCGCCGGCCTTCAGCGGCGTCGTGGCCGGGGAGGTGCTCGAGGTCGCACCCCATCCCAATGCCGACAAGCTCGTCGTCTGCGCGGTGGCAGACGGGTCGGGCACGAACCAGGTGGTCTGCGGCGCGCCGAACGCTCGTGCCGGCATGAAGTCCCCGTTCGCCCGCCCCGGTGCGGCGTTGCCCGGGGTCGAAGTGCAATCTCGCGAACTCCGGGGCGTCGAGTCTCACGGCATGCTGTGCTCGGCGGCGGAACTCGGACTAGGCGACGATGCGGACGGTATCCTGGAACTACCGGACACGCTGGCTGCGGGAACGGATCTTCGCCAGGCGCTGGAACTGGACGATCGCTGCATAACGCTGGACCTCACGCCGAATCGGGGCGACTGCCTTTCGCTCAAGGGGGTGGCCAGGGAAGTCGGCGTGCTCAACGACCTGCCCGTTCGGGCGCCCGACTGTTCGCCGGTCCCCGCCGAGACGGACGAGGTGTTCCCGGTGGAGATCGTCGCGGGCGGCGGTTGTCCCCGCTACCTGGGCCGCGTCGTGCGGGATGTGGATACGGGCAGGCCGACACCGTTGTGGATGACGGAGCGCTTGCGGCGCTCTGGGATCCGGTCCATCGATCCGGTGGTGGACGTGACCAACTACGTGATGCTCGAACTCGGCCAGCCGCTGCATGCGTTCGATCTCGGCTTGCTCCACGAGCGCATCATTGTCCGAATGGCGGAACCCGACGAGCGTTTCACTCTGCTGGACGGCAGCCAGGTGAGCCTCGACGAAGAGACGCTGCTGATTGCGGATATGCGCGGACCGGTCGCCATGGCGGGTGTCATGGGCGGTGACCGATCGTCCGTACAGGAGTCGACTCGGGACATATTCCTCGAATGCGCGTTCTTTGCACCGCTTGAGGCAATGGGCACGGCCCGTCGCTATGGCATGCAGACCGATGCGTCGCAGCGGTTTGAACGAGGCGTCGACCATGCGCTGCAGGAGGCGGCGATCGAGCGCGCGACGCGGCTTCTGCTTGACATCGTGGGGGGTTGTCCGGGTCCGACCGTCGCGACGGAGAGCACCGCACATGTTCCCGAGCCGGCGAAAGTCGGACTGCGCCGTTCCCGCCTGGACCTGTTGGTGGGGGAGACGGTCCCCGAATCCGAGGTCGACCGGATATTTGAACGCCTGGAGTTTTCCCCACGGAAGATCGCTTCAGGCGAGCAGGCGGGATGGGAGGTGACCGCGCCAAGCCATCGCTTCGATATAGCCATCGAAGAGGACCTGGTCGAAGAGATTTGCCGCGTGCATGGCTACAACCGGGTGGCCGACAGCCATCCGCTGGCCGAACTGTCGCCAAGGGTCATTCCCCGCAATCTCCTGGGCGAGAGGCCGATTTGCGATGCGTTGGTCGCTCTCGGCTATCGTGAGTCCATCACCTACAGCTTTGTCGCGCCGGAGGTGATGCGGTTACTGGATCCGGAGCGTTCCGCTGTGCGGATTTCCAACCCGATGTCACGGGATCAGTCTGTCATGCGCACAAACCTGCTCCCCGGCCTTGTCGGCGCGTTGCAGACAAACCTGGCCAGGCAGCAGCGCCGCGTCCGGCTGTTCGAATACGGGCAATGCTTCCCGAGCAGCCGGACGGAGCAGATCTTCCGAGTGGGCGGTATCGCGTGCGGGGGACGTGCACCGGAGTCATGGTCGGCGCCATCGGAGCAGCTCGATTTCTTCGACGTGAAGGGCGACGTGGAACGATTGTTGGCGGTCGGGGGAGGCGCCTGCGCTTTCGATCCCGCGACCGACCCGGTACTGCACCCCGGCCAGTCCGCCGTGGTGTTGTCCGGGGATCAGGTCATCGGCCGGCTGGGGCGTCTGCATCCCGAGATAGAGGAGTCGCTTGACCTTGGCGTGCAGGCGTTCGTGTTCGAACTGGATGCCTGCGCCTTGCTCGAACGGCGGGAACGCAGGCACCGGGGGATCTCCCGATTCCCGAGCGTTCGCCGGGATCTCGCGGTTGTCGTCGACCGATCCGTCTCCGCGAGCGCCGTGGAATCGGCCGTGCGCGAAGTGCTCGGCGAGGTCCTGGCCGAGTTCACCGTGTTCGACCGGTACGAGGGTGAAAGTGTTGATTCCAATAAAAAAAGTCTCGGTATCGGGTTGACCTTCCAACACGCATCGCGCACTCTTGTGGATGACGAAACCAATGCGTTTATCGATGCGACTGTCAGGTGCCTGGCAGCGAGATTCGATGCCCGCCTGCGATGACCATTGGCCTGTATTGGCCTGTTAAAGGCGCAATACGATCGAGTAGACGCCGGGAAAACGCCAAGAGAAGAAGCCAAATGGACACGGTGGAGTCAGAGAAACTGGACGAGTGCGCTGGGAACCTCGGGCTGTGACGGACACCCTGACAAAGGCTCGCATGGCAGAGCGCCTGTTCGACGAACTCGGACTCAACAAACGCGAGGCCAAGGAGATTGTCGAACTGTTCTTCGAGGAAGTTCGCGCATCCCTCGCAAACAACGCCCGGGTGAAACTCTCTGGATTCGGCAACTTCGACTTGCGCGACAAGCGAGAACGGCCGGGGCGAAATCCGAAGACTGGAGAAGAGATTCCCATCACGGCGCGCCGCGTCGTCACGTTCCGGCCCGGCCAGAAACTGAAGGCGCGGGTTGAAGGATATGCAGGCCCAGCAGACTAGTGCCGAAAGTTCCGTCGCTCCGGGGGGCACGCCTTCCTGCTCCCGTCCAGGGCGCACGAATTCTTCCGCACTGCGCGGAGCCGCCAGTACAGTCAAGCGAAGTTCGAATTAACGGGGATCGTCTCGTGGCTGCGGCTGAAGAACTTCCCCCCATCCCGAACAGGATCTACTTCACCATCGGCGACGTCTCCCGGCTGTGTGGCGTACAGCCCCACGTGTTGCGCTACTGGGAACGGGAGTTTCCCCAGCTAGGCACGGTTAAACGGCGCGGCAATCGCCGCTACTACCAGCGCAAGGACGTCATGGTCGTCCGGCAGATTCGATCCCTGCTGTACGATCAGCAATACACGATTGCCGGTGCGCGCAAACGCTTATCGGGCGAGGACATGAAGGAAGACACCACGCAGTCCATGCTCGTGGTGAAACAACTGATCGTCGAACTGGAAGAAGTCCTGCACGATCTACGCGCCTGACCAGGCGCGTGGAGTGCGCCCTGCAGGCACGCGCATCCTTGACGACCTGGATGACATGCACAGAGGAGAGCCTTATGTCAGAAGCTGCATACGCAACCGAGATCGTCCCTGGCGGCGTCTTGAACGAGATTGCCGAGCTTGGCTTGCAGCGCTACATCGACGATCTGGATGCCCACGGCTACACGGTGATCCCGCCCGAGATCGCCAACCCGAATGGCCTCGCCGAACGGATGCTCGAAACATGTCTCGATGTCGCCGAGCGGCGTAGCGGCGAACGGCCCGATGTCGAGCGGGGCGCACAGACAAGCGACTCGCCCGTCGGTGACACGATGTTGGCGTTGCTACTCGAGGATCCCGTGTTCGAGGAGTCGCTGATGAACCCGGCGCTGCTGGCCGCGGCGACGTATCTGTGCGGCTACGACGTGGTGCTGTCCTCGCTGACTGGCCACATGAAAGGGTCCAACAAGTCCCATTTCCGGTTGCATACGGACACGCGGCTGCCGTCGCCGCTGCCGATGCAGGCTCTACTGTGCAAGTTCATCTATGCGCTGACCGATTTCGACCGGGAAAACGGGAGCACGGCGTTCGTGCCGGGCAGTCACAAGTGGTGCCGCAACCCGGCCGCCGACGAAACCGGCATTGGCGGAGTCGGCAACCATGACGCTGTCCCAGTCGAAGCAGCGGCTGGCTCGCTGATCGTATTCCACGGCAATGCCTGGCACAGCGCGTATGATCGCCGGCAGCCGGGGCTGCGAGTCAGCGTGCATCTTCTCATGGTGCGCTCCCTGCTTCGCGCAACGGAGGACTTCATCGGCAGGATCCCCCAGGAGGCGCTTGACCGGAACCCGCCAAGGTTCGGGATCCTGACGCAGCAAGGAGTTGTACCGCCTTACATAGACAAGGATGACCAGCGGGCCAAGGTCGCTCGCGCGCAGCAATTCGTCGCGGCGTTCGAGAAGGACTCGGGAATACGGTTACCGGCCAAAAGATAGCGCGCAATCCGGTGCCGGTGGTGACCAACCAATCACCTTGCGCCTTTATCGGCACTCCGTGCCGTTCCACCCCGCAGCCCGCAAGAGAAAGAACTGCATGAAAACGAACCGACCGAACATCCTGCTCATCATGAACGACGACATGGGCTATTCCGACATCGGCTGCTACGGCGGCGAGATCCAGACCCCGAATCTCGACCGGCTCGCCGCCCGCGGCGTCCGCTTGACCCAGTTCTACAACACCGCCCGCTGCTGTCCCACCCGCGCGTCGATCCTCACCGGGCTGCATCCGCACCAGGTCGGCATCGGCTGGATGACCGCGCAGCTCGACGAGGACGGATACCGGGGCTCCCTGAGCGACACCTGCGTCACCATCGGCGAGGCACTGAAGCTGGCGGGCTACGGCACCTACATGAGCGGGAAGTGGCACGTCAGCCACGACCAGGGACCCGACGGTCCCAAGTACTGCTGGCCATGCCAGCGCGGCTTCGACCGCTACTTCGGCATTCTCGGGGGCGCGGCCAACTACTGGCAGCCGAACACGTTGACCCGGGACAACGACGCCCTGGACCTCAAGAGCCTGCCCCGGGACTTCTTCCTCACCGACGCGATCAGCGACGAGGCGGCCAAATACATCCGGGACCACGCCGCAACCAATGGCGACGCCCCTTTCTTCCTCTACACCGCCTACTCCGCGCCGCACTGGCCGTTGCACGCCCACGAAGAAGATATCCGCCGGTACCAGGGCCGATTCGCTGCGGGCTGGGACCGCCTTCGCGAAGAACGCCTTCAGCGGATGTGCGCCATGGGCATTCTCGACGCGTCGTGGCCGATGACGGAACGGGATTCGACGCAGCCGCCATGGGACGAGGCGCCGCACCAGGCGTGGCAACAGCGGCGCATGGAGGTGTACGCCGCGCAGGTCGACCGGATGGACCGGGGCATCGGCCGCATCGTCGCCGCGCTGGAGGAAACGGACCGAATCGACAACACGCTGATTCTCTTCCTGGCCGACAACGGCGCCTGCGCCGAGGAATTCGCCGCGGAAGTCCGGCCGCTCCCATCCACTTATTCCGGGGGCACGACGAAAACGCGCGACGGCAGAACCGTTTTGCGGGGCAACGATCCCACCGTCATGCCCGGACCCGAGCACACCTACCAGAGCTACGGCGTCACGTGGGCCAACCTGTCGAACACGCCGTTCCGGGAATACAAGCACTGGGTGCACGAGGGCGGCATCGCCACGCCGCTGATCGCGCACTGGCCGGCGGTCATCGACGACCACGGCGCCTTGAGGCACCAGCCGGGCCAGCTCACCGACATCATGGCCACCTGCCTCGACGTGGCCGGCACCGACTACCCGACGCGATTCAACGGCAACGATATCGTGCCACTGGAGGGGACAAGTCTTGCGCCGATCTTCCACGATCAGCCGAACCACAAGGAGGCGCTGATCTGGGAGCACGAGGGCAACAAGGCGGTACGCCGGGGACAATGGAAACTGGTGTGCAAGTATCCCGGCGACTGGGAACTCTACGACATCATCGCGAACCGCACGGAAACCGAGGACCTGGCGGAGCGGCATCCCGAGGTCGTGGAAGAACTCGGCGCGGTCTACGATGCGTGGGCCGAGCGTTGCGGCGTCAAGCCGTGGGAGCACGTGTCAGAGAGACTGAGCGCGATGAGAGGGAGGAGGTCTGGCCGCTCCGACTACGGAGCAATAGATAGAAGGCCGGGCGCATCCCGCTAAGCCAGGCCCACGCTTACGTGCCGTTCTACAGCGCAGTCCGCTAGAGGAATCCCATGCAAATGAACCGACCGAACATCCTGCTCATCATGAACGACGACATGGGCTATTCCGACATCGGCTGCTACGGCGGCGAGATCCAGACCCCGAATCTCGACCGGCTCGCCGCCCGCGGCGTCCGCTTGACCCAGTTCTACAACACCGCCCGCTGCTGTCCCACCCGCGCGTCGATCCTCACCGGGCTGCATCCGCACCAGGTCGGCATCGGCTGGATGACCGCGCAGCTCGACGAGGACGGATACCGGGGCTCCCTGAGCGACACCTGCGTCACCATCGGCGAGGCACTGAAGCTGGCGGGCTACGCCACCTACATGAGCGGGAAGTGGCACGTCAGCCACGACCAGGGGCCCGACGGTCCCAAGTACAGTTGGCCGCGCCAGCGCGGCTTCGAGCGCTACTTCGGCATTCTCGGGGGCGCAGCCAACTACTGGCAGCCGAGCACGTTGACCCGGGACAACGACGCCGTGGATCTCAAGAGCCTGCCCGAAGACTTCTTCCTCACCGACGCGATTAGCGACGAGGCAGCCGGCTACATCCGGGAACACGCCGCAACCAGGGGAGACACCCCGTTCTTCCTCTATACCGCCTATAGCGCGCCGCATTGGCCGTTGCACGCCCACGAAGAAGATATCCGGCGGTACCAGGGCCGATTCTCGGCGGGCTGGGACCGTCTGCGCGAAGAACGCCTTCAGCGGATGCGCGCCATGGGCATTCTCGACACGTCGTGGCCGATGACGGAACGGGATCCCTCGCAGCCGCCATGGGACGAGGCGCCGCACCAGGCGTGGCAACAGCGGCGCATGGAGGTGTACGCCGCGCAGGTCGACCGGATGGACCGGGGCATCGGCCGCATCGTCGCCGCGCTGGAGGAAACGGACCGAATCGACAACACGCTGATTCTCTTCCTGGCCGACAACGGCGCCTGCGCCGAGGAATTCGCCGCGGAAGTCCGGCCACTTCCGGCCACCTACCCCGCGGGCACCCCGAAAACGCGCGATGGCAGAACCGTTTTGCGGGGCAACGATCCCACCGTCATGCCCGGATCCGAGGACACCTACCAGAGCTACGGCGTCCCGTGGGCCAACCTGTCGAACACGCCGTTCCGGGAATACAAGCATTGGGTTCACGAGGGCGGCATCGCCACGCCGCTGATCGCCCACTGGCCGGCGGTCATCGACGACCACGGCGCGCTGCGGCACCAGCCGGGCCAGCTCACCGACATCATGGCGACCTGCCTCGACGTGGCGGGCGCCGACTATCCGACCCGATTCAACGGCAACGACATCCTGCCCCTGGAGGGGACGAGCCTTGCGCCGATCTTCCACGATCAGCCCAACCACAAGGAGGCGCTGATCTGGGAGCACGAGGGCAACAAGGCGGTACGCCGGGGACAGTGGAAACTGGTGTGCAAGTATCCCGGCGAATGGGAACTCTACGACATCGTAGCGAATCGCACGGAGACCGAGGACCTGGCGGAGCGGCATCCCGAGGTCGTGGAAGAACTCGGTGCGGTCTTCGATGCGTGGGCCGAGCGTTGCGGCGTCAAGCCGTGGGAGCACGTGTCGGAAGCACTGAGAGTGCAGCGGGAGAAGTCCGGCAACGTAAGCGCAAGGGAGTAAGACCTTCGTGCTGCAGGAACGAACGGCTCGCTGCGGTCCCGCCCAAGCGCGACCGTTGGCGAACGGTGGATGAGATGGCGTCTGGCGGATGCCACATAGCCGCCATGCTGTTCATCCTTGAGGTGGAACCCGCGACACGGGCTGAATTCACGCCACAAAACAGCATCGAAGGTATCTCCGCCAGAGCTTTGGCGCATGTAGGTCGGTTGTTGAACAGGCCCATCGAGACTGCCCTGGACCTTGCCGAAGTCACCCGCAAGGGCGTGTCACCGGAATTGATGACGGTGCTCATCGACAGTGGCTTCACCCGGCCGGAGGTCGATTGGATTGTGCCGCCCCGAACGCTTAGTCATCGGCGCCAAAACGGTCGACCGCTCACCGCCAATGAAACGGGTTGCTTCCTGCGCGCCGTGAAAATCCGGGCGATGGCGGAGGCGGTCTTGGGAAATTCGGAAGCGGCGCTCGCGTGGCTGCGCAAGCCTCGACGGTCTTTTGGCGGCATCAGCGCGATGGAACTTCTGCAGACGGAGGCGGGCGGTCAAGTTGTGGAGGAATCCCTTGGCCAAATGGATGAAGGCTATTCCGCTTGATTCTATGGCGAATCTGCAACCATGCGGACCTCAACGGCCTCGGCGCAGTCCATCGCAGCGGGCGGTGGCACTTCGCCTCGTCGAACTAAAGACGGACGTGGGCTCGCTCGACGCGAGACAGCTATGCAGGATGGTGGGAATAAAGAAGCACGGCCGTGGATTCGGAGATTTCGTTCATGGATAGAAAAGAGATGAGAGACGATATCAAGGCCCTGACTTTCGACGTCGGGGGCAGTATCTTCGACTGGCAGACGGCGACCCGGCGTGCCGTGCGGGCACTGGCCGATGCCCGCGGCGCCACGGTGGACGATGCGGAGTTCACGATGACCTGGCGGCGGCGCATGTTCGAGGAGTTGGCACGGGTCCGCCGCGGCGAACTGCCGTGGCAGAACGCGGATCAACTCCATCGAGCCGTCCTGGACGAATTGGCGGACGCTTATCCGCAACTCGAGCTGTCCGGGGCCGACCGCGACGAGCTCAACCGCGCGTGGCACCGCATGGGCGTCTGGGACGACGTGCCCGACGCCCTCAGAAAACTCCGCGAGCACTACGTCGTGTCGATACTCACCGTCCTGAGCCTTTCCATCGTCGTGGACAGCTCACGCCACGCAGGGATCGATTGGGACGCGTATCTCTCCTGCGAGTTCCTCGGGGCCTACAAGCCCGATCCCGCTGTCTACCTGACAGCCGCACGCCTGCTCGGTGCGGAGCCGGACGAGGTCATGATGGTGGCCGTCCATCCCCCGGATCTGCTGGCGGCACAGCGCGCCGGCCTCAAGACGGCTTACGTGAAGCCAAAGCTGTGGGAACCCGGTGCCGAAGGGCCGACGGACGTGTTCGACCTCTCGGCCGACGACTATGGCGCTCTCGCCCACCAGCTATGTGAACCCTCGGTTTAAGTGCTGGCTGACAGAGGCACGCGTGCCTCCGTGCAGATGCATTTCACTCGGCGTAGAATCGCCGCTCCCATCGGGGCGTAGCGCAGTCTGGTAGCGCACCACACTGGGGGTGTGGTGGTCGCCGGTTCAAATCCGGCCGCCCCGACCAGAGCTTCTCCCGCCCGTACACCATGACGCCTACCCGGGCAACGAACAGAGTAAACGGAATGGCCGTCTCTGGCGTCTATTCATCAAGGTCCACCGTAGCGGCTGGCTCGAAACCTGGTTTGGGAAATGGCGGTCACATGGCAGTCGAGGGTCGCGATCCGGCAATTCCCGGACTGGCGTCTCTTGCCAAGTTGGCGGATCGGGCGCGCGACGGTGGCGACGAGGCACTGGAACGCTTGGTTTCGGCCGCGGCGCGAGTGGTCCGACGGTGGGCGCTGGTTCGACTTGCGCACGCTGCGGATGCGGACGACGTGATGCAGGAGGTGATGATCCGCGTGATTCGAAGCATCGAAACGTGGCCAGCGGGCGACTTGAGCCGGCATGTCCGAGACTGTCCACGGTGTGCAGCCGAAGGGCGCAGAATCTTGGCCGCCAACGAAGCGCTTCGCTATGTGATGTCGAATGGCGAGGTCGATGCGGCGAGACTGATCGAACGGGCGCGCCATGATGCGACGGACGAACCGAGACCAGCACCGCGTCGGTTTGCGAGGGCACCGAAGATCGCGTGGAGCGCGTTGGCTGCATCGATGGCGACGGCCACGGTCGCCGTGGTACTACTCATGCAACCGCCCACCCTGGAGCCGTTGCCACTGCCGGAGCGACCACAGCCGCTGGTTGACGCAGCCGACTACAACCTCGTAGTGATGCCGACGCGCGACCCGGACATCACGGTCCTATGGTTCTACAGGGAGACGGAAAAATGAGGAAGCCAACAATATTGGGACCAGCCGTACTGATGGCGGCGTTCGCGATGCACCTGGGCGGCTGCGATGTCGGCTCGGGGGAACGCGGGGCGTCGCTCGAAACGAGAACTTTCGCGCTGCAGCACATGGAAGCTCCGGAGGCCGTCAATCTAATCGACCCGTATGTCTATTCCGAGAGGGTGGGTGCCCCGGGTATGGTCAGTGCGGCGAAACGCGAATCCCGAGCCATCACCGTGCGGGAAACTGCGGACAATCTCGACCGAATCGCCGCAGTCCTCGCAGAGTTCGACCGCCCCAGTGCAGGTTCGTTGGCGCTCAAGTTCCAGCTCATTTCGTCCAACGGCTCTGAGACAGACCCGCAGATCGCCGATGTGGTCAGGGAGTTGGACAGGTTCCTTCGCTTCGATGGCTACTCCCTGGAGGGCGAAGCCGTGGTTTCGCTCGTCAGTGGTGCCTTTCACCAGAGAATCAGAGCCGAAGAAACGACCTATGACATCAGTGGGGTGTATCGGTCCAGGACCCAGGCGCTTCAGATCAATGTGCGGACAAACAGACCGGAAAGGTCCGGAAGCAACACCACTTTCACCACTGTTTCTGGTGGCAGGCATTTGTTCTCAACCGAGGTCGTAATCCAGCCGGGCAAGACCCTGGTGCTTGGAACCGTAACTGAAGACGAGGCAACGGCAATCCTCGTTGTGCGCAGCCTCGTCACGGATGAGGTCGACGCTAGGGCGTGTTAACACTACGTAGGGCCTCGACGATCAGCACGAACACGATGAAGCCGAGGAAGACGACGTCGAGTTTTT
>JAPOYI010000174.1 GCA_026706665.1 Gammaproteobacteria bacterium
CTACATTTCGGAGCCGGAGCGGGGTCCGCGGCGCTGGCAGGACAAGCGGACGGGGAAGACGCCGCCAGCGAAGCGTGCCGCGCAGAAGGCCCTGTACGGGAACCGTCGCAGGACTCGGGGCGACCGCGGTCGTCGTCTGCAACGCCGCCGCGGGGAACTGGTGGAGCGGCCGTTCGCGCACCAGTACGAGACCGGGGGGCTACGACGGGTGTGGGTGCGTGGCCACGAGGATGTCCGGAAGCGGGTGCTCATCCAGGCGGCGGGCTGCAACCTTGGGTTGCTCCTGCGCCGTCTGACGGGCATCGGTACGCCCCGGAGCCTGCAGGGGCGGGCTCGTGCGGCCATTCTCGGCTGGATCAGTCGCCTGATCGGCCAGTGGGGGCGTCTGGGGAACTTCTGGGGCCTTCCGGCGCGGCCGACAGCACTTTTTGGCTCAATGGCTCATCGCCCAACCGCGTGAACTGGCACCTCAGCGAACGGACTTCTGCCTCGGGCTGCTAAGTGTGTCGTGGCAGCACTATCGCTGAAGGAGTGCATTCGGATGCCGGGTATCAAGGACGGCACGCTGTTCCAGAAGAACGTGCGCCAATCACTTGGCCTCAACAACCGAGTAAATAGGGCCATCAAGGCCACGATCTACGGCAGCGACAGCGGTGACTTCTTTTCCGCCATAACGGCATCACTGCGCTGTGTGAGAATACGGTGATCACCGACGGAAGGCTCACCGCCAGAGGCAACGTCGTAAACGGCTGCCAATCGCTGAATACGATTCTGTCGTGCAGCGAGCGGGTCAAGCAACTGAACCACGCATACGTGATGTTTCGGTTTTATGAGATCCCCGAGCGCGAGCGGGCGGACCGCATAAGTATCAGTACTAACTCGCAGAGCGCTGTCAAGCCGCGCGACCTGCGGAGCAATGATCGCCGCGTCTTGACGATCAAGCGAACCTACGAACAGAAGTACTCGAAGGGTTACTTCGTGACGAAGCGGGGCGAGGAGGCGCCAGCGGACAGAGATCAGTCCCACGTCGTGGACTTGCTGGAACTAGGCAAGTGTCTCATGGCTTGGCATTCACAGCGGCCGAATGTTTCGCACAGCGAGAACAAGATCTTCGATAAGCATTTCGAGCAGCTCTTTCGACGCAATTCCGAGTACGCGCCAGAGAATGTCCATGCACTTCATGAGTGGATGAAGGAAGTCAAGAAGCGGTGGGAGAAGAGCAACCCTTTGAGCTTGAACGAATCGCTCTTGGCGATGCGTGCTTACGCACCGTACCACCATCTCTACGCGGTATCTCCGTGCTTTTGTCAAGTAAACGGCATCGGGCAGGGCGTGCCCAACCCAGCGGCGACGTTTAGAAAGGCATCGGAGGCTGATTTCGTTAGCCAACTCGTAAACTCTGCGGGCACCTGCCTGAACAGCGCGCTCGAAGCCGCGGCGAATGAACCACAGCCTGCGAACAGGGTCTTCAGCCCGCAGAACTGGATCAAGACGAAGTCGTGCCTAGCCGGAATCCGTCAAGCCATCGCGCAGTACTTCAACATGCTGCCGGCGATGCCGGGCGGGAGCGAGTTGAACCAGCAGCTACGGGCAGCGCTTCAAATGGAGGCCGTACAGTTCGAGGATCGCTGGGCGGCAGATTAGCGTGCCGTCGCGTATCTCTAGGTCGGCCGAACCGCCGCTCCGGCTGGTCGAAGGGCTTCGGCTGCGGCAAGTCGGGCACGTTCGGGGCGGCGCGGTTGCTCTCGGCACGTGTGCCGAAGCGCGCGACGTGAGACTCCGCCACGCGGAGCCGCCCGATCCGGAGGCGATCCGCGCCCGACGCGCCGTCGCTCGCGATGCATGCCGACCTGCGATGCGGCAGCAGTGGCTGGCCGCGATGAGGTGGCGGGGCAGTTGGCACTGGAAGAAGGCCCGAAGGGGACGGGCCGACGGGTTCGGCTCCGTCTAAGCCCGCCGCGCGGTGACAAGCTGGACTCCGAGGTCACATCGGACGCGTTGTACCCTCGCTACGGAACACTGAGTGCCCGGTCTCGCACTCCGAGTCTCGGCAGCGGTCGACGCCGTGCGGGCTTACGAACGTGGGTCCGAACGAAGCTAGCGCTGGAGTGTCTTGTGCTAGCCGTCGCCAGCGGGCCGAGGGCCGTTGGGAGCGCCTCAGTTGGCGCCGCGAAGCATATACGGATGGGAGGTTGACCGACGAGACCGTGTGTGGATTCGTAGCGGCCAGATCGTGTCCCGGCGTGAAGGGTCCGTTCGACAAGCACAGACATTTGCCGGCGGCACCGAGCCGGGCCTTCACGGCGCGCGACCGCGCGCGGGCCGCCATTGGCCGCCGCGGTGAGGCGTGTGGTATGGTCGTGTGCCTCACGGCTTGGCTCTGCTTACGCGCCCGGCGGGCGGGGCGCGCGACCGTAGGTCATGCAGGATCGCTACACCGGGGACGTCGGTGACTTCGTCAAGTACGGACTGTTGCGGGCGATCACGGGGTCCAAGCGTCTTGGGATCGCGTGGTATTTGCATCCTGATGCTGGTCCTGCTGGCGATGGCGGCCATACGGAGTACCTGTCCCAGCATGAGCGTTGGCAGCACCTCGACCCGCGACTGTTCGAAGCCCTGAAGAGAATCGTTAGCGACGATGACAGGTCTGTCGGGTCCTTGCAGAGGTCCGGTGTGCTCGGCAACGCGACCTTCGCTGGCAAGCGTCTCGACGTCTCCGCGGTGCGGTGGCGTGAGCGCCGAGACTGGCGCCTGCGCTGGTTCAAGGAAACCCGTAATCAAGTCGCTCACTGCGATGTCGTCTTCGCGGATCCGGATAACGGTCTCGTATCCGACACCCGCTTCAGGCCGGAGCGGAAGGAGGATGCCAAGCGAATACCGCTCGCCGAGGCGACCGCGCTTGGGGAGGGGCGAACCGCGATCATCTATCACCACAACAGCCGACGGGTAGGTGGCCACTTGTTGGAAGTCCGATACTGGATGAAGCGACTGCCTGGCTGTTCCATTGCGTACTACTGGCGACCCTGGAGCAACCGGACGTTCTTCGTCGTCAACGCGGACGCTGAGGTTGCGCGTCAACTCGAGCGGTTCGCCAAGCGCTGGGAAGGTCACGGTGAGCTGGTGCGCCAGTAGACTCCTGGGAACTCTTGGGACGGGGCGGTGACCGAGTCGCCGGCGGGCAGATCGACGAGATTCATGGGGAAGGCGTTATCGTCAGTGCAAGCAACCGCAGCGCAAGTCTTACGCGACCGCTTGGCGCCACGGTGGCCTGCAGCGTTCGCAGGTGCTGCGGAGGATGGACTGCACTCGATGCTGGCGGCGTCGCGGGCCACTTTCATCGCCGGTGAAGGCGCGCCATTTTGCGCGAAGCGCGAATGGGAACGACTGGATGACAGGAATGCAAGTCGAGACTGCTACGCACACTCGATCGCCGGTTCTCACCAGTCGGGAGATTTGGCCGCAATGATCGAGTGGCTTTGCTGGCGCAGGGTTCGGCTGGAAGAGGCGTTCGCGGGGCCGCTACGCAGCCTGAACCGATAGTTGAGGTCCGTGACGACGTGGTAAGCGGCGATCCGACAGAGACATAATCATGATGACCGTCGCAACTCGGCTTCGCCAGACACTCGTGCGAATGACAGATCGACTGGGCGCGCTGGTCCGTGACGTGCCGGTCAGCTACTTTGAACGCGAAACAGACGTAGTAGTTATCATCGCACCGGAGTACTATTGGGGGGAGCGTACTGTCCGGCAAGTCGCGCAATTGCAGGCAATCAAGCGTGATTACGAAGAGTGGATCGAAGGGTTGCATTCTGTTTTCCGAAGTGCGTCCAATGAAGTCAGGGCGGAGATTGAGCGCGCCGATGGCTTGTATAGGATGTGGCTCGAGTTTGATCAGAACTGGTCACTGGGGCAGGATCCGAACGACAACGAAGCCAGATTTCGGAACGACGCGTCAAGGTTCGACCGCCTAGTTGACATCTTGGACTCGGCGCCGCGTGTCGGCGTTATCGTGATTCCAGACACGAATTCGATCGTCGAACACCCAGACCCGAACGACTATGGGGTGGTCGCGGGGAGCGACAGGTTCACGGTTGTGTTGCTTCCGACCGTGCTGTCTGAATTGGATGAACTCAAGACACTGCACCGCAATCCGGAGTTTAGGGACAAAGCGAAGAAGACAATCGCACGCATCAAGGGATGGCGAATGCAGGGGAGCCTCCGGGATGGAGTTGCCGTGAATGGCACGATCACGGTTCGGGCGGTACCTAGAGATCCCAAAATGCACGATTCCTTGTCCTGGCTCGATCCGACGATTGAGGACGACAGGATCATCGCGAGTGTACTGGAAGTTCAGGCGGCCAATCCAAGTGATCGGGTGGTGCTAGTGACTGGCGATATCAACCTGCTCAACAAGGCCGAAGCGGCCGGCGTGGACCACGCTGAGATCTGACTGGTGTCGAGAACCTCGCCTCACCTTCACAGGGATGGGTACTGGCCGTGAAGGCAGCCGAGCCATGCAGAAGCCTCTAGGCTCGGCGGAACACGGCAGCGTGCGAGTTGTGCGGAGGCAGTGTCCACGAACTTTCGCTTTCCGAGGATGTCCGCCGAGGCCCGACATCGACTCACGTAAATTCCTTAGCAAAAGTGAGTTGTTCGTCCTCTCGTTCCGACAGTGTCCGACGCTTTTCGCCTGCATCCGAAATACAATTGGGTGGCAGAATCGGGGAGAGGCTGATGCCAGGAGAGACGGCGAAAGTCAGTGGCCCTGTACCCGAAGAAGCCCCGCACCACCAAGCGACGCGGCCGGCACCCCGACCGGGCCCTCAGCGCGGTCTTCTGCCGTAACGTCGCCGAAGCCGGCCGGTACTGCGACGGCAATGGCCTGTATCTCGAGGTCGACCCGACCGGCGCTCGCCGCTGGGTCCAACGTCTCGTCATCCGCGGTAAGCCCCGCACGCTCGGGCTCGGCGGGTTCGCTCTCGTCACGCTCGCCGAGGCGCGCGAGGCGGCACTCGCCAACCGCAGGCTCGCACGGTCCGGCGGCGACCCGCTCGCCGCGCGCCGTCGCGCACGGGACATGCCGACCTTCAAGGAGGCCGCGGTCGCCGTCCTCGAACAGAAGCGGGCAGGCTGGCGGAACGAGAAGCACGGGAAGGACTGGCCCACGAGCCTGCGGCTCTACGTGTTCCCGCAGATCGGCGACAAGCCGGTCTCCGAGATCACCTCGGCCGACCTGCTGCAGGTGCTCGCGCCCATCTGTGCGACCGAGTGGTGCCGGTGCTCGGGCCGCAGAACGACATCGTGACGCACCGGCAGGCGCTGCCGCACAAGGGCGTGGCGGCGGCCATCGAGACGGTGCGGGACGGCTCGGCGCAGCCGGCCGTCAGGCTGGCGTTCGAGTTCCTGGTGTTGACGGCGGCACGGTCCGGTGAGGTCCGGTTGGCGACGTGGGACGAGATCGACACGGCCAGCGCGGTGTGGACGGTCCCGGCCGCACGGATGAAGGCGAAGCGCGAGCACCGGGTCCCGCGCTGCGGCCGGGCGCTGGAGATCCTCGACGCGGCGCGGACGCTCGGCGACTGCAAGCGGCTCGTGTTCCCGATGCGGAGCGGGAGGTCGATAGCAACGTCGACGTTCCCGAAGATGCTCCAGTACCACGAGGTCGCCGCCGTGCCGCACGGCTTCCGGTCGTCGTTTCGGGATTGGGCCGCCGAGGAAGCTGATCATCCGCGTGAAGTCATCGAGGCGGCGCTGGCCCACGTGATCCAGAACAAGGTGGAGGCTGCCTACGCGCGGTCGGACCTGTTCGAGCGTCGGCGGCGCCTGATGGACGATTGGGCCGAGTACCTCGCCGGCTGATCGGGGGCGTCACAGTGTGCGCCTGAACGCGGGATACCGTGCTGCGCGCCGTGCTATCTTCCGACAAGGGCATGGCGGCGAGCGACTTTGCCAAGCCCCTGCCGCAGGAGATCGTTTGGTTGAGAGGAAGTCTGATGAACGCCCCAGAGTATCAAGTAGCGCTGTCGTTTGCCGGGGAACAGCGGGATTACGTGGAAGAGGTCGCGCGCCATCTGCAGAGCCGTGCCATCTCCGTGTTCTACGACGGCTTCGAAGCGGTACGCCTTTGGGGCCAGAGCGGCGTGGAGGCATTCCATGAAGCCTTCGCCCAGCAGAGTGCCTACGTTGTCATGTTCATTTCAAATGCCTACGTGTCCAAAGCTTGGCCGCGTCACGAAAGACGTTCCGCCTTTAGCCACATGATTGAGGAACAGCGCGAATATGTGCTCCCCGTCCGTTTCGACGACACGCCAGTGCCCGGCCTACCTGCGGACATCATCTACAGGAATGCCTGCGAGTTCACGCCCGCGCAACTCGCGGCAGCAATAGCCAAGAAGTTGGGCATCCAACCCTTCGCCGGCAAAGCGTCCGGCGTTCCGCCTCCGAGAATGACATCGCCGACTGGCGAAGTCGTATTTGACTACAGCAGCTACAACGGACGGTACGCAATCGGCTCCGGAGTTCTGGAATTCGAATCGAAGTGGACGAAAGCGAGCGACACCAGCATTCACGTGTACAATGATCCCCCTTCCATCAACGGTATCGCGCTGGCCAGCGGATGCGATTCGATCTCCCAAGTGAAGAACGCCTCATCGCTCGACTACAGTTCCCGCACGCGGACGTCGTCCCTCGGACAGATCGTCGTCCTGCGCAATACGGAAGGCTTCTACGCTGCCGTTCACGTGCTCGGAATCAAGGATGACAGCCGTCACGACGACAGAGATGAACTCCGATTCCGATATGCAATCCAGTCCGATGGTTCGGACGACTTCACGGAGTTCGTCGACGTCCGACCGACCTAACTGACGGGATCAAGCTGTGTTCCGGCCGAAGACCGATCCGAAGATCGTCGGTCACCTGCGCAGCCGGGAAACGTCAGCGGCTCGGGCCGTGGTCCCGCTCGGGTCCACGCTGCCGGCCGCGCTGCTGGATCAGTTCCACGGCTCGCGCAACGTCGCGGCGAGCGTCCTGTAGTCCGCGGTCAAGCGCGTCACTTGCCCGGCGAAGTGCTCGACCGGCCGCTGCAAGGTCGCGATCTGCGCGGCGTGCTGCGTCCGCTCCCGCTCGTACTGCGCGGACAACTCCCGACAGGCCTTCGTCAACTGCCGTTCCAACGCGGTCATACAGCTCTCCCACGCTCGGCAGCTTCAAGGCAGGCCGCCCGTCCACGCTCCATTGCGGACGCTCCAGCGAGCCGGCCGGCAGCAGGACAAACCGGCTTGCCGTCGACCTCGCACGGCTCCACGCTCCAGGTCTTCTCCTCCGGCTGTGCCAAGCTCAGGCGGGCCTCCGCGATGTCCACGCGGAGCACCGTCAGCGTCTCGATCCGCTGCTCGATGGTCGTCCACAGCCACCGCGCCCCGGCCCAGCTCCCGCCGCGGATGCCGGCTGAGAGCAACAGGCCGAACAGCAGGGGCCACATCCACCCGCGCAAGGAACTCCCGCGGACCTTCCCGATCCACGCCGCCGTATCGGCTTCGATGGCATTCAGCACGCTCCGCGTGACGCCTCTCAAGCTCTCGCCAAGCACCTTCAGCTCGCGCGCTGCCGTCGTCTCGATCCCCACCCGCTCGTTCTCCAGCCGGCGCTGGAACCGGGCGGTCAAGTCGCTCCGGGTTGAAGTCATGCTCGTACAAAGCTCCCTTCAGCCGCCACCGCTGCCCGCTCTCGGGGTCGTGGAGGGTCACGTAGTTGCCCTGGCGCGGCGCTTCGAGTTCCGCTTCCTTCAGCGCGGCGACGACGTCGCGACGGCTCTGCACGACCCCCGCGCTCGACGCGCTGCACCAAGTAGTCCCGGATCGCCTCGCGCGGGCCGGGCTCGACCGCCAGCCCGGCCCGCAGCTTCGCCGCGTCGATGTAGGCACGGTGTTCGGGCTGCTGCTGCGCCCGCGCTCGGGCCGGGTCGTCAGGCCGGCTCCACCCGTGCTCGTGGTTGAAGGCGTCGCGCAGCGGGCCGAAGGTCTTCTGCCAGCCGGGAGGCGCGATGTTGAGGCTCTTGCCCGTCTCCAGGTCGCAGCGGGCCGCGAAGAGGTGCACGTGGACGCCGCCGCCCCGCTCGCGGTGCTCGGCCGCCGACCAGCAGTAACGGTTGGGTTGGAGACGGGCCCACGCCGTCTGCTCGAACTGGTCGAGGACGGCCTCGATCTGCGCGTCGGGCGGCTGGCCCTCGGGCGCGCACGCGATCACGCCGGAGGTGTACTTCTGCTCGAACTCGAGCGAGTCGGCGACGGCGGCGACCGTGTCGGGGTCGCCGCGGCGGACCTCGACGACCTCGCGCGGTTTCCCGGCCGCGTCCCGCTCGCCGAGCAGGTGGTCGGCGGCAGCCTTCGCTGAGCCGGTGCCCCGGGCGATGAACTTGACGTGCATCGGGGCGCTAGGTCCCGGAGGCGGGCCCACCGCGCGATCTCCCGCTCGATGGCGACGAGGTGAGCGATGACCTCGACGCCGTCCGCCTTCTCGGCGTGGGTGTTGGCCCTGCGGGCGATCTGGTTCAGGTTGTTGCGGATGCGGGCGACCTAGCGCGTGCGCTCCCGCTCGACGTCGGCCGCCGCCGCGGTCCAGGTGCGGGTCCGCGCCATGGCCCGCCGCAGCAGGTCGGACAGCGGCACGCCGGCCCCCGCCGCCGCCTTGGCCTTCCAGGCGGCGAACTCCGCCGCCGACGCGCGGACGGAGGCTCTCACGATGCGGCCGTCAGTCATCGGCGCATCTCCGGCACGGAGCGGCGGCGTTCAACATCCTCCGACATACGCACAGGTCGATCGACAACGACCATTCCTGTGTGCGGGCGGCGCTCCGCGTACAGACCGCTGTGAAGAATGCGCTTGCTCGCCGCGACACGGTGGCTCGAACGTCACACGCGCGTTCCATGCCCGTGGCAGTCCACACGACGCCCCGGAGGTGGACACGACCGTCATGTCGACGCCTGGGGAACGGGTCTCCGGCGCGGCGGCATGCGCGGGCGCCTGAGGCGGCGTCCCCGGCGGCCAAGCTAGGCCAGAGCGACCAGCGCCATATCTTGGGGGCCCCGTGTGCTTGACTACAACAGAGTGGGTTGATAAACTCGACTTGAGCTATGTCTATTGGTCGCCCGGAGGAACGCTCCATGCTCGGCAATCGACCGCCTGAACTGGAGCTAGCCGGTGGCATCTGCGAGCATCGCGCCTCGCGGCGGAGCGTGGGAATTCGGAGCGTCGACGCCAGCGTTCAAGGCACGTCTGCCAGACTGATCGGCGTGATCCGAGCGCGGGAACGGCGGGGAGCGTTTCCATCTGCCATCGGGTGCCCGGAGTGCCGGGCTTCGGCATTTGCCACCCGGAACCGAGCTTTCACAGGCCAGTGCGGGTATGACACTCAGGCAGCTTCGGAACGGGGCGTACATTCGACGACGCACGAGTGCGGCCCGTTCGGGCGACGTTGCATTCGTCTACGCGCGTATCAGCTGATTTCTTGGCCGGGGCAATCCTTCGATTCACTCGACAAGAGTCTTGGCGCATGATCAGGCAGCAACTGAAGCCTTTTCGTGTCCTGAGCCTCGATGGCGGCGGAATGCGTGGCACCTACACCACCACTTATCTCGATCGAGTGGCCAACGCATTCGCCACCCGTCGAGGCGTTAGCGCGTTAGACATCGGCGCAGCCTTCGATCTGATTGTAGGAACAAGTACCGGCGGCATCATCGCTTGTGCCCTGGCGGAGGGTATTCCACTCTCCGAGATTACCGCGCTCTACGTGGAACACGGGCCGACGATCTTCACCCGACCCTTGCCGAAGGGTGTGGTCGGTGTGGTCGGAGACATCAGAAGACGCCCACAGGCTTTAGCCAAAGGTAGCGCTGCCCTGCGCCGCGCACTGGAAGGCAGGTTTGGCAAGACCACTCTTGGCGAGGTCTACACCGCACGCCGCATCGCGCTCGCCATCACGGCAACTGAGATCGGGCAACATCACGCTTGGGTCTTCAAGACACCGCATCTGAAGGATACGACGAATCACCGCGACGATCACTACACACTCGTCGACGTGTGCCTCGCGACCACGGCAGCGCCAGTCTATCGGTCAATGGCCGCGGTTGACCAACCCGACAACGACACGGGCTACAACGTCTTCGTCGACGGCGGCCTGTGGGCCAACAACCCAGTTCTTGTGGGGTTCATCGATGCCCTCGACATGACCGAGCCCGGTCAGGAAATCCAAGTCTTCAGTCTCGGCACCTGCCCTATACCGCCCGGGGAGCGCGTCGACAAGACCGCCGTCGATCGTGGGCTACTGGAGTGGAGATTTGGCGGCAACGCCGCCTCGCTCGGAATCGATGCGCAACAGTTCGCCTTCGACCACATGGCCAAGAAGTTGGCGCGGCACGTAGAACGCAGCTGCACCGTTGTCCGCCTTCCGAGCGAGAAGGTTCCGGCAGCCCTCAGCCCATATCTGGGCCTCGACGATACGCGCGACGAAGCCATTCGAGCGGTAATGGATCAAGCACGAACAGACGCGAATATGGCGAACAGCAGGTGTGCCCACTCAGATACGGATCCTGAGGCAGCCCTGATTCGCGCGCTTTTCGAGGCGATGCCTGAGCCCACGTATCCAACGAAGCGGGAGCCCCGCGGCCCTGGGCCGGGATGCTAGTGGACTGTCCTTGAAGAAGGTTGCCCATGAGTGATGCGCTGCGCGGGGTTAGCGTACTTCCAACGGAAGAGCCTCGCACGCTTCGAGTAGGCGTCGATGTAGCGTCGCAGCTTCCGCGCCAGGTCCGCCGTCGACGTGAAGATGCCCCGCGCCAGCACGTCCCGTTGGACCTTCGAGAACCAGAGCTCGACCTGATTCAGCCACGACGAAT